>NZ_LNAM01000164.1:0-60159 GCF_001461035.1 Acetivibrio ethanolgignens
GTGAACTGTTGTTCTTTTATTACTTTTCCAAAATCGGAATTTCCTATAATGTAAAAAAAGAAAACCGGGGCTTTTCCCTGGTAGAGGTGATTCTTGCTATTGCTATGCTGGCTCTTCTTTCCGGGATTACCATCCGTACCATTGGCTATATGTACTATGGAAATGCTAAAAAATGTGCAGCCAGGCTGGAGTCCCTGTTGGACCGTATGCAGGCGGAAACCATGGGAAAGGGTAAAGGGAAGTATTTGTATTTATTCCAGGCCGAGGATGGGCTTAGGATGGTTGCCAGTGCTGATAAAGAACTGACGCGGGACTATCTGAATACTGCGGAGAGTACCTTACTGGGAGGCAATGGGATAACCTTGACCATAGGCGGTATGCGTAGAAAAGAAAATGGCAGTATTGTAACCAGTCGGGAGCAGATTCGGCTGACGGAGAGTAATTTTTTGAGAATTGGCTTTAAGAAAAGCACGGGAGCCTTTCAGGAGGACTCCTATTGCGAAACCATTACTCTCCAGAATAAAGGAAGAAGCAGTATGGTTCTGCATCTGGTAGAAAGAACGGGGAAGCATTATGTGGAATAGAATAAGAAGGAAAATGAGAAGTGACAGCCGTGGTTTTACGTTGATTGAGCTTATCCTTGCTGTTGCCATTGCCGGAATTCTAATCGGTGCCATTACTTTTTTTCTGATGATGGGTTCTAGGGCCTATGAAACGGCGAAAAACGAAATTGATCTGCAGGCAGAGGCTCAGATTGTAATGAACCAGCTAAGGGATCGGATTTTGGAAAGTAATTGCATGGATGCCTATGCTGCTACAAGCAACCAGTTTACCCTATATTATATTGAGGAAAATCCAAAAGCAACTGAGGAGAAAGACAAACAAAGGATAACGAGAAAGGAAGTTTTCTGGTTGGATACGGCTGAGAAAAAGCTGTATTATCGAGAGCTGAAGGATGATGACATTGAAATTAACGGCAATTTATTCCCAGAAGGGGGTAGGGAGCAATATCTCCTGGCAGAATATGTAAAATCTATGAATATACAGCAGAAAAAGGCTATGGTGGAGATATCCCTGGTTCTTGAGGACGGAAGTCGACAGTACACCCTGGAGAACAGCATTAAGCTTCGTAACCGTCTTTTAACGAAGCCAGCATAGGAAAGGAGGATTTACAGTGAGAAAACAATGGAAACGTTGGATTGGTGCAGGTACAGCAGGCCTTGTTTTACTAACGGGATTCCTGACACTACAAAGATATCAGGCTTTTGCCAGACCCGGTCTCATGGCAGAGGTGGCAGGGGAGGCAATTCCTACAGCAGCTGCCGGGGTTGGAGAGACCATACAAAAGGACAGAACAAAGCCTTTGGGAAGTAATGAGAATCCTTTTCTCATTCTGGAGATCCTTCCTGATGAAAGCTTTGCAGAGCTTGGATACCTGATTGCAGGCTGTGAACCGGTGGACATGGAGCGATTGTCCTATTATCAGGAAATGAAGACAGTTGCCGAGGCTACAGGAATAAAGGCCGAGGAAAAGGAGTATTATTACTTTGGTGAGGAAAAGGAATACAAGGATGCAAAGAAGGTAGCAGAAGAAGCTAAGCGAAATTTTCTAAAATCTTTAGGAGAACCTACAGAAGTAAAGGACAAGCAAGAGGTCTATGGCTATTATGTAAAGGGAGAGAAAAATACGGGAGCCTTTGCATTAAAAACACCGGTTTCTACTGATAACGATGCGAGCAGTGATGGCACAGCTGCGGGAGCTGATGCAGAGGCTCTAACAACTCCAGCTCCGGAAATAAGTGCTCCAGAAGCAACTACTTCAGAAGCTGCTGCTCCAGCAACATCTGCTCCGGAAACAGAGAAAACGGTAAAAGAGCAGGCAAGGGCAGTGATAACATGGGTAGGAGAAGGAAAGGGAGATATTTCCTGGCATACCCTGAGCTTGGATAAGCCTGCTGTCGTAGAGAGCTCTGAGATAAAATTAGACAAGATTGGAGATACCTATTATACAATAAGAGAGGCAGGAGCAGAGAATAATAAGCTGTACTGCTTTAAAAAGTATAGTTATGAAAATAGGAGTCCTTTTTTGACCGATGCCTTACAGCTGGGTGATGAGGCACGAAAGGATTTCCGTATTCAGGTGAAAACAGTTACACCAGAAATACTGAATGCAGACCTTACAAAGAATGCCAGTGATAATTTGGTTCAAAAGGCCGATTTGATTTCCATTTCCCCAGGGAGTCATCTGGATAAGTTGCCATCGATTTGGCAGGAGATGAAGGATAAGCGAGGAACTACTGCAATAGGCTTTGAAAATCATGATCTGAGCTGGGAGGTTGTTCTGGCTATTTATGAAAGAGTACTGGCGGTGAAGGATTATGCCGCTCTATTTATCGATGAGGAAGCCTTTGACACAAATAAGTTAAATAATAGAAAACAGCAGATAAGCTATAAGCAGCTGGATTGGAATGGCAAGGCAACTACCTATACAGTGCAGGAAACTGCCTATTCCAATAATGTGTATAAGCTGGGTGTGATGCTTCGCAGTATGAATCCACAGCTCTTTTACAATCTGTATCTGCGGGGATATGCAGAGAATGGAAATCAGCCGCTGATTGATAAAAAGACAGGTAGGCTTAGCACCTTGCAGGTGGCACAGGCAGATTCTGGCTATTGGGCACCAAAGGCCTTTTTACCATCAAAGGAGGATGGAGCAAAAGCAGAGCAGTGGACATGGAATGACTCTACCCGCTACAATCAGGATTTAAATAATTGGAATAATATAACAGACCGCTGTTATATCTATGATAAGGATGAGAGCTGCTTTAGCCCTGCGAAAGAAATAAAAGAAAGCGATTATAATAAAAAGCTCTGTCAGTGGCTTAAGGGAAAAGGAAATGGAAAGCTAGAGGCTTCTCCACTAAAGACCTTAGCCTATGCACTGGAGGATAAGCTTCAGGGAAGGAGTAAAAACAGCTTTAAGTCGGCGATTAATATTTTAGAGATTCAACCATGCAACAGCTTTTCCTTGAGTGCCAGACGCTTTTACTTTACAATCCCGGACTTTACTGGTAGTATCTATGTAACGAAGCAGACCTCCGTAGAATTTCTGGGAAAGACAGAGGATTTAAACAGTCTTTATGATATGGTCTACATTGGCACGAATTCAGCTGCTTTGAAAGATGATATAACAGGTGATAGTACCTGTGTTTATCGACATACGGGAAGTCAGGTTAAGATAGATGAGTCCTACAGACAGAGCGTCAAGCGTCTTAGGGGAAGCTTTGGAAATACAGATGTGATAGATACCTATTATTTTTCAGGGAATGATATTACCAAAATCAAAAAAGAGGAGCTTCTTGCCTTTGCAAAGGCAGGCTATCCGATTCTTTTTGAGGATAGCTTCTTTAAAAATAGCAGTGAGGAAATCAATAAGGAGAAGATAGACTCAGCTTCCAATATTTACGCTTTGGCAGATAGGATTGCAACGACTATGAAGGAGTCTTTATATCGGGAAGGAAAAATGTCAGAGGAAACCCTGGCAAAATTTAAGACTGCACTGACAATGAAGCATTGTACGTTAGTTTTAGATTCTGATACACCAGTCCGTTATCGGGATAGAAGCTATACAACTGCAAATAAAGAAACGCCATATAAAAATCTAAAGGATGAAGATATATACATCAATGGAAAGGATTTGAAGAATCTTCAGATGACCTTCCGGTTCCGAATCGAAGACAACAATGCCAATAGTAACATTTTATATGGAGTAGGCCTGTATATTGATACCAATGCAGACGGACGCCATGTAAGCCACGAGGAACAGAATGTGGCCGTATATGAGGTAGAAACGAAGAAGCAGGTAAAAAACAACCAGCTGAAGGCAGATACGAAGTATGAGCTAAAATGCACCATTGATGATTATGTGGGTGTACTACCGTGGAAGCTGGAGGTATTCCGCAAGGATAACAGGGAAATCCGGGATACGGAGCTTGGTATGTCGGCCATCAAAATACATGAGGACAAAAATAACGATAAGAAGATTGATAAAAATGACAAAACGCTGCTGAATGTATTGCAGATTGTTCCGGAAAATGCAACGGTACTGTTACCAACGGATGAAGAGAGAAAGAAGTATCTTGGTTATGTGAATATAAATGAGAAACTTCAAGCACAATATCGTTTTTATGAGAAAATCAAAGATTTAGAGGAATTTGATGTTCATTTCACAAGAAATACAGTTCAGGAGTTTAAAAATAACATAGCGAAGTCTAAAAACTATATTGAAGATAATAAATTTAATATGCTGATCCTGGGCTTTGCAGATATGTATACGGATATTTCAGATTCAGCTTCTCTGGAGGCCATTGAGGAAGCCATTGAGCAGGGGCTCAGCGTTCTCTTTACCCATGATACTACCAGCTTTGTAAATCTGTCTAAGGATCAATATGAGAGAAGTACTGGTCAGAAGGACTTCTGGGGCTACCATATCAATAAATATTTCCGGGATATGGTAGGTATGGATCGCTATGGAGTGACCTTACAATACCCGGCCAGTGGTGAATGGATGTCTCCTGCACAGGTGAAGTCGCTGGGAAAGGACCTGCCTTACAAGACAGGAGGAACACAGAAAGATACAGATGTTTGTAAAGTAGTTGGGTTTAAGGATAAGCTGGATGCCGGAGCTAAACCAAAGGTTGTAAATGTATGCAATGGTGGTCATTATGAGATAACAGCGAAGGGACACAAATGGAAATGCGATGTAGCTTGGTGGGATTCTAAACATTGGGGACACAGCCAGAGCAGAGAACAAAGCCATGTTGAGGCTTCTGGTGGACAGATTACGAAGTGGCCAACAGAAACGGAGAAAGGAGCTCGAACCTACTACTGCAGAGTATGCGGTTATGCAATGAGAACAGAGCCTATCCCAAGGCTGTCCCAAAAGGAGGAAGCACCGGCAGCCCAGGGTTATACCAATATCCTTTTGTATAACTATAGTAAGAGTACAGGAGATAAGATAACCCAGAAGGTGACCCAGACCAATACGGGGCAGATTACCGAATACCCATATAAGATTGATGAAAGCTTTCAGGTAGCACCTACTCACTTCCAGTATTATCAGTTGGATATGGAGGCAGATGATATTGTAGTATGGTACTGCCTGTCGGATGATAAGAATGGGGAGAATCCATGGGATTACAGCTATCTGCCAAACGATGCCAGAAATAATTATTATATTTACAATCGTGGTAATATAACCTATTCTGGTGTAGGACATAATGGAAAGCTGACAGATACCGAGGTTAAGCTTTTTGTAAACACCATGATTGCTGCTTATAATGCATCGGCAGTCCGCCCGAGAATCCAGGTGACCAACGAGGATAAGGTGTCTATAGGAAAGGCTGAGGCCATGTACATCAGCTATGATTATGAAGATAAGGGGCTAAGTCTGGATGACTTCTTGCAAAAGGAGCTGGATATTTCCTATAAGGTCATTGAAAACAATGTTCTTTCTCGTAAGAACCTGACGATACAGTACTATCTGCTGGGAAAACAGGTGAATGGAGGGTACCGGTTTGCCAAAGAAGAGGATGTACTGAATATGAACTATGGAACGGTAGAGCGTACACCCCTTTCTTTAAAGACTGTAGAGGTAGGCGGTGGAGGTACGAATTTAATGGTTGGTACAAAAGCTCACATCCAGGGGAATAGAGAATACTCCTTCCATTACAGCCTGGAAAAGTTATTCGAAAACCATTCCTATATTCCATTGGAGATAGAGCTTACGCTGACCTACGGAAAGAAGCAGGATAAAGTAATTACAGTAAAACAGCCGGTTATTCTTTATCGACGTGCTCTATTTAACCTGGATTAGGATGCCGTGCACTTTTTCCTTAGGGTGCCATGTGAAATTCACATGGCACCTTTTACTTGCTTTTTAGGTCAATTTCTGATATGATAAGGTGATTTGATTTATTGGAAAGATTACTTGAAAGAAGGACATTAGGATGAAATTTAAATATAAAAAAGCAGTAGTTCTGGTTTCTATGGGAACGATGTTTATTGGACTTGTAGCTTTTTCTATGGGAGCCGGGGGTTCCAGAGTGTCAAAGGAGATAAACGTTACAGGGACAGCAGTGCCAGCGGTACAGACGACAGAACCGGAATACGGTTTAAATAAATCAACGGATGAAAAGATAAATCTTTTGGTTCAGGACTATTTTAAGGCCAGTGTGGCAAAGGATATGGACTCTCTGGCAGATTTGGTGACGAATATTGAATATGTAAATGAAAAACAGCTGGAGGTAAAATATCAATATGTGGAAGATGTGAAAAATATAGAATGCTATGTGATGGATGGACCAGAGACTGGAACCTATTTGGCTTATGTATACAGTGAACTGAAGCTGAAGGATATTGATACGCTGGCACCGGGACTCAGCCGCTTTTATATTGTAACCGGAGAGGATGGAGCATTAAGAGTATTCTTCGGTGCGGATTCTTCCATCGAGGAGTTTATTGAGAGGATAGATAGATCCAGCGAAGTCAGAGAGCTGGCAGCGAAAGTGCATACCCGCCTGGAAGAGGCCTTGAGCAGCGATGAGAAGCTACAGGAGTTTAATAAAAAGCTGACAGAAAAGAGTAGTAAATCAAATTAAGGCAAGGGAGAAAACTGCCGCAGGACTTGTGGCAGTTTTTTATTCGATAGGAAAGTGCGTCCTATCGAATAAAAAACGCTCCGCTAAGGATCCCACTGCGGCGGCGTGGAAGATGTCGCTTTCGCGACCCGCCGCAGGCGGAGAGTTTGCTTTACAAACTCTTTGTTATTCGATAGGAGAGAAGGTATGGAAGAAATTCGAATTAATAAATATTTAAGTGAGGCAGGGGTCTGTTCCAGAAGAGAGGCAGACCGTCTGCTAGAGGCTGGCGGAATTACCGTTGATGGAGTGCGGGCTGTGACTGGACAGAAGGTGACTGGAAGGGAATGTATCTGTGTCAATGGAAAAGTGGTGGAGCCAGAGACAGAGGAGATTTTAATTGCTTTTCACAAGCCGAAGGGAGTTGTATGTACAACCAGCAAAAAGGATAGGGACAATATTGTAGATTATATTAACTATGGAAAGCGGATTTACCCGGTAGGACGCTTGGATAAGGATTCAGAAGGGTTAATTCTTTTGACAAACCAGGGAGAGCTGTCGGATAAGCTTTTAAGGGGCAGCAATGCTCATGAAAAGGAGTATCTGGTAACGGTAAATAAACGGATTACAAAGGAATTTTTACAGGGTATGGCTGGTGGCGTGCCAATTCTTGACCGGGTAACAAGGCCATGCAAGGTGACGCCTCTGGATGATTATACCTTTAAAATCATACTGACCCAGGGCTGGAACCGGCAGATTCGCCGGATGTGTGAATATTTTGATTACCGGGTGAGAAGACTGATACGGATTCGTATTATGAATATCGAATTAGGAGATTTAAAGGAGGGCACCTATCGGAAGCTTACTAAAGAGGAAAAACGGGTGCTGTTAGAAAAGCTGGAGAAAGGACAGGGAAAAGAAAATGGCAGAAAATACAACAAAAATCGCACGAATGAAGGAGCTGGCCGGGCTTCTCGATAAGGCTGCAAAGGCATATTATCAGGATGCCAGCGAAATCATGAGTAATTTTGAGTATGACAGGCTGTATGATGAGCTGACAGCACTGGAAAAAGAGACAAAAGTTGTGCTGGCAGGAAGCCCTACAGTAAAGGTCGGCTATGAGGTTTTAAGTGAGCTTCCAAAGGAGCGTCATGAGTCGCCGATGCTTTCTCTTGACAAGACAAAGGAAAGAGAGGCTTTGCGTGACTGGCTGGGAGAGCAAAGGGGTGTGCTCTCCTGGAAGCTGGATGGACTTACGATTGTACTTACCTATGAGGGAGGAGAGCTTGTAAAAGCAGTTACCCGCGGTAACGGTGAGATTGGTGAGGTTATCACAAATAATGCAAGAGTATTCAAAAATGTGCCTCATCACATCAGCTTTCAGGGGAATCTGGTTCTTCGTGGAGAGGCGGTTATTAAGTATTCGGATTTTGAAAAAATCAATCAGGAGATTTCAGATGTAGAAAGCCGTTATAAGAATCCAAGGAATCTTTGCAGTGGTTCGGTGCGGCAGCTGAATAATGAAATTACAGCAAAGCGAAATGTACATTTCTTTGCCTTTTCTTTAGTATCGGCAGAAGGAGTTGATTTTAAAAATTCTCATGAGGAGCAAAGAAGCTGGCTTACTTCCATGGGCTTTGATGTCGTTGAAGGAAGGCTTGTGGATAAGGAAAATATTTTAGATACGATACAGTGGTTTGCGGATAAGATTGAAACCAATGACTTTCCGTCCGATGGTCTGGTGCTTATCTATGATGATATTGCATATGGAAGCTCGTTGGGAAGAACAGCGAAGTTCCCCAGGGATTCCATTGCCTTTAAATGGGCAGATGAAATAAGAGAAACTAAGCTTTTAGAGGTGGAGTGGAGTGCTTCCCGTACCGGACTTATCAATCCAGTGGCTATTTTTGAGCCGGTAGAGTTAGAGGGCACGACAGTAAGCCGTGCCAGCCTTCACAATATCAGTATTATGGAAGGCCTTGAACTGGGGCTGGGAGATAGGATTACCGTATATAAGGCAAATATGATTATTCCGCAGCTGGCGGATAATCTGACCAGAAGTGGTATGATGGCAGTGCCGGATACCTGCCCTGTCTGCGGCGGCAAGGCACGGGTGAAGGATGAAAACGGTGTAAAGGTTCTGGTCTGTCCAAACGAAAAGTGTCTGGCAAAGCAGATTAAGTCCCTGACCCATTTTGTCAGCCGGGATGCTATGAATATGGACGGTCTTTCCGAAGCAACTATAGAGAAGCTGCTTGGCCGTGGTATGCTTAAGGAGCTGGCGGATTTTTACCATCTTAAGCAGTATGAGGAAGAAATTGCTGCTATGGAGGGCTTTGGAGAAAAATCCTGTCAGAACCTTCTGGATTCTGTGGAAAAGAGCCGGACAACCAGCCTTGCAAGATTTATCTACAGTCTGGGAATACCAAATATTGGACTTTCCAATGCAAAGCTTATCTGTCGGGAGTTTAAAAATGATTTTGAAAAAATCCGTCACGCAGATGCAGAGGAGCTGACACAGATTCCGGGAGTCGGCAGAGTAATCGCCCAGACCTTTGTGGACTTTTTTGCCGATGAGGAAAATAGAAGAATTGTAGAGGACCTTTTAAAGGAAATTACCTTTATCACAGAGGAAGAAAATAACAAGGAACAGACGATGGAGGGGCTTGTATTTGTTATTACCGGATCGGTAGAGCATTTTGCCAACCGTAACGAGATGAAGGCGGCCATTGAGGAAAGAGGCGGAAAGGTGACCGGCTCTGTAACCTCAAAGACCAGCTATCTCATTAACAATGACAAGATGTCCTCCAGCTCCAAGAATAAAAAGGCAAAGGAACTGGAAATCCCGATTATTACGGAAGAGGAATTTATGGAGCGGTTTTTATAATATGTAAGGCGTAACCTGATAGACGTAATAATTTAGCCAATTGGAGTAAATGGTATTGGAATGACCTCGCCAACGCATCAGAGGCTTTTTCTCCGGGTTATCATCCGGATAGTAGTTTTTTGGAAGCTCAATTGGAAGCCCCTTATCTAAATCCCGATGGTATTCTTTATCCAGGGTCATGCGGTCGTATTCCGGGTGACCAAACATAAAGAATTGACTGCCGGAAGCCTCCATAGCAAGGAAAACACCGGCCTCGGGTGAGTCTGCCATAATGGTAATGCCCGGAAGCTTTTCAATATCTTTGGAAGCTACCGTGGTATGGCGGGAGTGTGGGGCAAAAAATACATCGTCAAAGCCCCGGACAATCGGAACACGGCGGTGATGTACCTGATGCTCGTAGACGCCGAACAGCTTTTTGTCCAGCAGGTGCTTTTTAACTCCATAGTGATAGTAAAGACCGGCCTGGGCTCCCCAGCAGATATGGAGAGTCGAGGTCACATGGGTTTTGGACCATTCCATAATCTGTGTCAGCTCCTGCCAGTAGGCGACCTCTTCAAAGTCCATCTGTTCAACGGGAGCACCTGTGATAATCAGACCATCAAATTTAAGCTCTTTGATATCCTTAAAGGTCTGGTAAAATTTGTCCAGATGGCTGGTGACAGTATTTTTTCCGATATAAGAGGCAGTGGATAAAAAGGTAACATCTACCTGCAAAGGCGTGTTAGAAAGACAGCGAAGCAGCTGGACTTCAGTATCCTCCTTTAGTGGCATCAGATTTAAAATGGCAATTTGTAAGGGGCGGATATCCTGGGAAATAGCCCGGTTTTCATCCATCATGAATATATTTTCCTCCTCCAGGATTTTTTTTGCTGGAAGAGAGTTGTAAACTTTAATTGGCATAGCATCACCTCATGGATTATTCTAAAAATTTATAACTATAGTAACATGAAGAAAAGAAGAAAGCAAGGAAAGGACGGAGGATGAGAAGAAATGTTGACTGTAGGATGTCATATGTCCGTGTCACGCGGATTTGCAGCTATGGGGAAGCAGGCAGTGGAAATAGGAGCAAATACATTGCAGTTTTTTACAAGGAATCCCAGAGGTGGTAAGGCAAGAGCTCTGGATGAGAAAGATATTGCTCATTTTTTAGACATTGCCAGGGAAAATAACTTTGGCCCTTTGGTGGCTCATGCACCGTATACGTTGAATGCCTGCTCGGACAAGCCGGAGGTACTGGACTTTGCTTATCGGGCGATGAAAGAGGATTTGGAACGGATGGAATATCTGCCGGGAAATTACTACAATTTTCATCCGGGCAGCCATGTGGGACAGGGCAGTGAAATCGGCATCCAAAAGATAGCCGGGCTTTTAAACGAGCTTTTGTCAGAGGAACTGAAGACGATGATATTGCTGGAAACTATGGCTGGAAAGGGAAGTGAGGTAGGCAGAAGCTTTGAAGAGCTGGCGGCTATTATTTCCCAGACGAAATGTCAGGAAAGGCTGGGTGTTTGTCTGGATACCTGTCATGTGTTTGATGGAGGCTATGATATAAAGGAAAATCTGGAAACGGTTTTGGAGGAATTTGACCGCATTATTGGACTTAACAGGCTTAAGGCAGTGCATTTAAATGACAGTATGTATGGCTTTAAAAGCCACAAGGACCGACATGCAAGACTAGGCGAGGGACAGCTTGGCTGGAAGGCGATTTTTGAAATTATGAATCATCCAAAGCTTAAGGGACTGCCCTTTTGCCTGGAGACACCGAATGAGCTGCCGGGCTATGCAGAAGAAATTCGTATTTTACGAGAAAACTATAAGGAGTAGGGAAATGGAATTTACAAAAGAAGCAACAAGAAAGCGGCTTCGCAAGCTTTCTGATGAAAAGTACCGGGAATTTCACAGTGGGCTGGTGCCGGGAAAGGACAATATTTTAGGTGTCAGGATACCAAAGCTTCGGGCATTTGCAAAGGAAATCTGCCGGGAGGACTGGAGACTTTGGCTTTCCTTAAATAAAGAGGCTCTGGAGGCTTCAGAGGTTCTTTACGAGGAAATACTTTTACAGGGGCTGGTGATTGCCGGAGGCAGGGATGCTTCCTTTGAGGAGCTGTTGAAAAACATTCGTGAATTTGTACCTTATATTGATAACTGGGCAGTCTGCGACACCTTTTGTGCCAGCTTAAAGCAGACGAAAAAGCATAAAAAAGAGATGTGGGAATTTTTACAGCCATATCTGGAAAGTGACAAGGAGTATTTTATCCGCTTTGGAGTTGTTATGCTTCTGGATTATTATGTGGATAGGGAATACCTGGAGAAGCTTTATGCTGTCTTTGACAGTATCCACCACGAGGGCTATTACGTTAAAATGGCAGTAGCGTGGGCCTTATCTGTCTGCTATGTGAAGTTTCCGAAGGAAACGATGAGATATCTCAAAAATAATAAGGCTTTGGATGATTTTACCTATAATAAGGCAATCCAGAAGACCTGTGAATCCTATCGGGTTGAGCCGGAGGAAAAGGAGAGACTGAAAACAATGAAAAGAAAGTCCGTAGGTTAGCTTTGATACCTACGGACTTTTACAATTATTTATGTATCTTTGTACCTGTCTTGCCCTGTACACCGTCTCTTGCCTTTTCGAGCAGTGTGATAAGAGCGGCGCGGCCTTCCTTGGAGCCTGCAAATTTAACAGCAGCCTGTACCTTAGGAAGCATGGAGCCAGGAGCAAAATGCCCCTCTCCGATATATTTCTCGGCTTCAGAGATAGAGATGTCACTTAACCAGGTTTCGTCTGGCTTGCCGAAGTTGATGGCAACCTTTTCTACTGCGGTCAGGATGATTAAGAAATCAGCATCCAGCTCTTCCGCCAACAGGCAGCTTGCAAAGTCCTTATCAATAACGGCACCAACGCCTTTTAAATGGCCATTTTCATTGACAACAGGAATACCGCCGCCACCGCAGGCGATAACCAGCTGACCCTGCTCCAGTAAGGAGCGGATAGCATCGATTTCGATGATTTCTGCAGGCTTTGGAGAAGCCACGACACGGCGATAGCCACGGCCAGCATCCTCTTTCATAATATAACCAAATTCCTTTGCCTGCTCGTCTGCCTCTTCCTTTGTAAGGAAACGGCCGATTGGTTTGGTTGGATTCTGGAAAGCTGGATCAGCTTCATTTACACGAACCTGGGTAATCATGGTTGCAACGGACATACCCTTGTGACCGCGATTTAAAAGCTCCTCACGCAGAGCATTCTGCAAATCATAGCCGATATAAGCCTGGCTCATGGCAACGCAGACGGATAATGGTGCGTTGGTATCCATGGATTTCTGAATCATGCCGACCTGAGGACCGTTACCATGTACAACAACAACCTCGCAATCCTCTTCAATCAAATCTACAATAGCCTTAGCTGTGGTCTTTACAGCAACCATCTGCTCAGCCAGTGTGTTTCCAAGGGCATTACCGCCTAAGGCGATAACAATTCTTTTTTTCTTGCTCATAACAAGACCTCCTAAATAATTATTTTCCCCTGCTTTAAAAAGCTTAATCTTATCATAACAATAGTGACCGAAAAAATCAATAAAAATCTAAAAATATTTTAGATAATAAAAAATATTTTTAGCAACATTATAGTTGCCAATCCTCTCTCTTATCAGTAGAATAGAAGTAATGCAAATTATGTAAAAAGAAAAGAGGAAAATCTATGAAAAACAGTAAAAGCTATCCGATGATTTTAGCGGGCTTATTTGTGGCCCTTGGTATTGTACTCCCGTCTGCTACAGGAGGAATTCCCTTAATTGGTCAGAAGCTTCTGCCGATGCATCTGCCAGTACTTTTATCCGGCTTTGTATGTGGACCCTTCTGGGGGCTTTTGTGCGGAGCATTGACACCACTTCTTAGAAGTATTTTGTTTGGTATGCCGGTGATGTTTCCGGTAGCTGTTTCCATGGCCTTTGAACTGGCTGCTTATGGTTTTTTAAGCGGACTTCTTTATCATTGGTTTTCAAAAGTCCTTGCAGGAAGGCAGGTTTTTACTATATATGCAGCTTTAGTGGGAGCTATGCTTGGTGGACGTGTGGTTATGGGAATTGCGAATACCATTTTGTATGGTGTTGCTAAGACAGGCTATACCTGGCAGCTTTTTGTTGCAGGAGCCTTTGTAAATGCTCTTCCGGGAATTATTATTCAGCTTATTTTAATCCCTGCTCTTGTACTTACCTTGAAAAAAGCGGAGATAATAAGAGAATGAGAGCAGAAGAGGTAAAAAAAGAGCTGGAGCTTCTTTTTCATAGTCAAGGCGATGCAAAAAAGGAGTGGCTACTGATTGGAATTGATGGTATGTGCTGCAGTGGGAAAACAATGCTGTGCGAAGGGCTTTTAAAAAAATATGATTGCAATGTATTCCATATGGATGACTTCTTTCTGCGGCCAGAGCAGAGGACTGCAGAACGGCTTTCAGAAGTCGGCGGCAACGTTGATTACGAAAGATTTAAGGAAGAGGTATTAAAGCCGCTGCAGCGGCGAGAGACTTTTTCTTACCGTCCCTTTGATTGCAGTACCGGAGGGTTTAAGGAGAAGATAGAGGTTTTCCCTAAAAAATGGAATATTATTGAGGGAGCATACTGTCTTCATCCTTATTTTGGAGGGGCTTATGATTACCGATTTTTTATGGCTATTGAAGAAGAGGAGCAGAAACGCCGGCTACTGAAACGCAGTGGAGCAGAAAAATATCAACGCTTCGTATCTGAATGGATTCCAAAGGAAAATGCGTATTTTCAAGCTTTTAGGGTAGCTTCTATGGAGCGTAGACCAAATCTATGATGCGTCGGTTGTAAAAATCCTCTACATTTCGTAGAATAAGTCTGCAAAGGAGGAAGGACTATGGAACGAAGAGAGGTAAATGCCAAAGCTACCGGAGAGTTTCTGGCGGCACTTAGAAAAAGTAAGGGATATACGCAGGTAGAGGTTGCAGAGCTTTTAGGAGTTACAAATAAAACGGTAAGCAAGTGGGAGCGGGGAGTTTCCCAAAGTTAAAGATACCACATCAATCCCACGCGGACTTTTGCTCAACCGATACAGCCGGAGGGCTGGATAACAAGAAAAGGCGGTATGCGCCCCGTGGAGGGGTAGCGTACCGCCTTTTCTTGTGGGGGTTTCCAAAGGGGGCAACGCCCCCATTTGGCACACGACTTTGCGAAGCAAAGTGTAGTGTGTTATACGCTCTGCCGGCGTTGCCGTGAAAATGCCGTTGCCGCCGGGGAGGGCAAGGGCATTTGAAGCGGCAGGAAAACAGGGCTGTGCTTGCGTGGCGTGGAGCCGCAAGCGCAGGTCTGGACTCATCAGCAGACAGGGCGTATATGAAAGCCCCAGTTCCTCGTCCTACGCTCCAACTTGTGGACAAAGTGTCCCGAAGTTGTGGCCACACTCCCGGAAAAGTAGCAGGACAACGGGCAACCGTCAAGGCTGAAATGAACGGGTTTACACCCGGCCTTGACCTCCGCCCGCTGTCCCGCTGGATGGGTGGACAAGGCGGCCAATCCCTCAAAGTGCTTGGCCGCTCTCTTTCTGATTTTGAGGTATTCAGTTTTTCAAAATTGAATAATCAAAATAAATTTTTTCGATTGAAAAAATTTTATTTGTTATCATCTTCAATGCCATATTTTTTCTTTTGCCGAATCACATAATTACTGATTTTTTCATCATATAGTGGATACTGGTAATCCAACTGGCATGCCACTTCTGACGAAACCTCCCGGAACAATGCCATACATTGTTCAAAGGATTCCCACATATGGGGATAGGAATCCATATTATAAGTGGACATAAGTCGTTCCCACAATTCCTCTGGGACATATTGCTTCATAAATTTATAGTTTTTTCCCAAACTGAAATGAAATCCCTGTTTGATACCAATCAGCCAGGAAATCATGCGAAGCAATTCTTTTCGTACTATATCATTCATATGGTCAATAGCAAAAAGAATTTCTTTGCGGCATAAGCCCTTTACTACATATGTTGTAGTATTCCAAAATTCATTACAGCAATCGTCAAACATTCTTTGAGTAGGCTTCTGCAAGTGGTAGTCTATATCCGTTGGTATTGGCGGCTTTACGATACGGTTGTCTTTATCCAACAGTAACTTTACCAGTTTATCCCATGTAAAATACTCGTCTATCAGTTCCAGCGGCAGCAAAGTTAAATCTATCTTAACATCATCAGTAAACAGCATTAAATATGAAAATCCCTTTTCTACAGCTGGAAATAATTCCATATCTTCCGGCTTTTGCAGAATCAACCTTTCACCAAATATATCTAGCCATTTATCATCACTTGTGAAGCTGTCCATATCCGTAACAAAAAAAGTAATATCAAAATCCTGAAAATCATCAGGCGGAATATTTGTATTTGTTCTAGATCCTTCCAAAGTAACCATGCGAATGCGTTTGTCTGTTTTTGCAAAATTCAAAACAATATCATAAACTTCCTTTTCTGATCTCATTTTTATCTCCTCCAATTATTGAAATAGGTGTGAAGCCATTTTAGGGCTTTCCCGCCTTGATTACCCTTTAGCAAAGACGGGCGGGACTGTCAACGGCGGCGCATGAAATGCGCCGTTCATCTTGACCGTTGACTGGCTCGGCTGGCTTTGCTATCTTCCTGACAAATGGGAATGTCTAAGATAGTAAAGACGTCCCACATGCAACTCTTTCTTTTATTGCGGAAACCGTATCTTTAATTGTGAATGTAGTTGTGTCTATGACATTTGATTCATATACTCCCAAACCGGAAAATTGCTCCCACATTGTTTCCACTAATTCAATATTTGTTTTTCTATCTAATTTTGAGCGTTCCACAGCTCGCTTCATAGTTTCTTTTTTACTCGCTCTTAATACAATATAGTGTACCTCGTAATCTTCTTGGGCAAGAGCTTTCCATGGCTCCAAAAACCATGGCCCGACAATCCCATCTACAATTACATCATATCCGCCACGAGCATATCGCTTTGCAGCTTCTAAAAAGGCTTCAATGACAACCAGATTTTGCTCGTTGGATTCTGGCAAATGTGGTGGTATTGCGCCTTTGCTTAAGTAATGAAAAAAGTCATCGGTGTGCATATGCACTGATTTATCCATATCTGATTCCTTTGCGACAATTGACGCAGTTGTTGTTTTTCCTGTCCCCGGTGAGCCTGTAATCACAATAATTCTTCCTTGATTCATCTGTATTTTCCCTCACAATTCAAATTTATCACTTTGTTCCTGCCTGCTCAATCATCTTCTTCGCAAACTGCTGGAACATTTCAACAGTTTCTTTATCCATCGGTGTAAGCTGTCCGATCTGTCCAGCTATCATCGCCGTTACATCGTCAATGGAAAGTGGTTTTTGTTTCTGTTCCGCCAGTGCGTCCCGCATGGCTTGGAACATAGCGGCGGTCACAGCTTCTCCCGGCTGTTCCCCGTTGTCAATGTCTTTCTTAATGTCCCGCAGGATAGCCAGGAACACATTTTTGATTTTTTCAATCTCCGCTTCATGTTCCCCTATCTTTTGGGCGTTCAAAAGCTGTAAATCCTGCTTCGCTTCTGCCCGGTGTTCCGGGTGTTCTTTCATCAGGTCGGACAGGGAAGCCGTTGCCATCTCGATAAGCTGGTTTCTTGCTGTTATGCCCTTTGCCGCCGTATCCTGAAAATAAATCCGTATCAAATCTATCAGCTTAGGAAAATTCCTGTGTTCCAACAGGCGGTTGAGGATTTGCACATCAACAGCACCCGTCACAAGCCCCCTCACGGCTCCCTCGGACAAGCCTAATTCAGAAATATCGTAGCTTTTACGAACGCTCACGGTAGACAAGCCCAGTATGTAGTCTGTCGATACCTTAAATTCCTTTGCCACACCTATGAGAATATCACTGCTGACCGTTCTTGTTTCGCCGCTGACAATGCGGCTCAACTGGGAAGCGGAAACGCCTATCTTCTCCGCAAGTTCCTTTTGTGTGATGTGGTTCCCGTTGCATAAATCGGAAATCCGCTGTCCGGGCGTTCCGGGTAAAGCCATAGATACGCACCTCCTCCGCATACTTCCATTATACAGAATGATTGCAAAAATGCAATTTCCAAAGTGTAAACTTCATCAAAATGCAATTCTCGCAATATTCCGGGAATTGCATTTTTTTCGTGTAGACTTAGGGTAGTTCATCGATGGACGGCACCTTGAAAACAGAATGACCGTCCGAAAAGGAATACCCCGGCTGGGGAAGCACCGCAAGGAGTCGGACTTCGGGACAAAATGTCCCGAAGTTGCGAGGAGCGTGCCAACGCCGGAACACGCCGCAGGAATGGGGCAGGAAACCTTTTCGGGGAGAACGGCAACGGAAAGCAAAATGGAGGGAACGCATGAGAGATAACCCCTATAAAGACTTGCCGCCGCTGGAACGCAGGCCGGACGGTTCCCTTTACCGCATGACCCCGGCGCAGAGAAAACAGGCGGCCAGCCTGATACGCCGGGAGTGCTGTTGCTGTGAGGACGGCAACTGCATTGTCCTTGACGATGGGGACACCTGCACCTGTCCGCAGACGATTTCTTTCTCGGTCTGCTGTAAGTGGTTCCGCTGGGCGGTCTTGCCGCTGGACGGGACGCTGGAAGCGGAGATTTTCCGGGATAAGGACTTGAAACGCTGTGAGGTCTGCGGCGGTGTGTTCGTCCCCAAATCCAACCGGGCAAAATACTGCCCCGGCTGTGCCGCCAGAGTTCACAGGCGGCAGAAAACAGAAAGTGAACGGAAAAGGAGGTCTGCTGTGGACAGTTAGGAGCGAAAAAAGCCTTGATTTATCAGGCTTCGCAAGCCCCAAACCGGGGCTGGTGGTATAAAGTATCGCCCGCCCCGGAAAACGGGCTTCTAACCGTCCACAAAACGCACTATGACAAATACCATCTATATCCATCAGCCGGAAAAGGCGTTCAGCTTCACCCGGCTCCCGAATTTCCTCTTTGAAGCCCCCACATTCAAGCCCTTGTCCAACGAGGCAAAGGTTCTGTACGCCTTTATCCTGCGCCGGACAGAGTTATCCCGCAAGAATGGGTGGGCGGATGATTGCGGACGGATTTATCTGTACTATCCCATCTGCGAGGTGGTTGACCTGCTCCACTGTGGGCGGCAGAAAGCGGTAAACACCCTGCGGGAACTGCAATACGCCGGGCTGGTGGAGATCCAGAAGCAGGGCTGTGGAAAACCCAACCGCATTTTCCCAAAATCCTATGAAGCGGTTCCAAACACCGACTTCAAGAAATCCGGTTCTGGTACGCCGGAGGGCTGAAAACCGTACTTATGAAGTGAGGAAATCACTCCCCGGAAGTACGAAAACCGGACGGTATATAGAAATACAAAGATTAAAAAGATTTATTTATATTCTATCCATTCCAATCCTATCCGAGCTAATTTCTGCGGGATTTTCCCTGTGGAAAACCCCGGATAGGAAAGGAATGGGGAAAGGAGCAGAATGGCACAACACGCAATTTTGCGGTTTGAGAAGCACAAGGGCAACCCGGCAAGGCCGCTGGAAGCCCATCACGAAAGACAGAAAGAACAATACGCCAGCAACCCCGACATTGACACAAGCCGGAGCAAGTACAACTTTCATATCGTCAAGCCAGAGGGCAGGTACTATCATTTCATTCAAAACCGCATTGAACAGGCCGGGTGCCGAACCCGCAAGGACAGCACACGGTTTGTCGATACGCTGGTAACTGCCAGCCCGGAGTTTTTCAAGGGGAAATCCCCAAAGGAGATACAGGCGTTTTTCCAGAGGGCGGCGGACTTCCTCATTGGCCGGGTAGGACGGGAAAATATCGTGTCGGCGGTGGTACACATGGACGAGAAAACGCCCCACCTGCATTTGACCTTTGTTCCGCTGACAAAGGACAACCGCCTGTGTGCAAAGGAGATTATCGGCAACCGGGCAAACCTGACGAAGTGGCAGGACGATTTTCACGCCTATATGGTGGAGAAATATCCTGACTTGGAGCGTGGGGAGAGCGCCAGCAGGACAGGCCGGAAGCATATCCCCACCCGGCTTTTCAAACAGGCGGTTTCCCTCTCCCGGCAGGCAAGAGCCATTGAAGCCACACTGGACGGCATTAACCCGCTGAACGCCGGAAAGAAAAAAGAGGAAGCCCTCTCCATGCTGAAAAAGTGGTTCCCGCAGATGGAGAATTTCTCCGGGCAGTTGAAAAAGTACAAGGTCACAATCAATGACCTGCTGGCGGAGAATGAGAAGTTGGAAGCAAGGGCAAAGGCCAGCGAAAAAGGAAAGATGAAAGATACGATGGAACGGGCAAAGCTGAAAAGCGAACTGGACAATTTACAGCGGCTGGTTGACCGTATCCCGCCGGATATACTGGCGGAACTGAAACGTCAGCAGCGGCACACGGTAAAGGAAAGGTGATAGATATAAGCAGAAATTTTCGCCGCCTCTGTGCGGCATTGTACCTTGAAAACTGAATATGGAGGACACTGGATGGCAAAAAGTGAAAGCGATATTTTTACACCCCGAACAGGGCAGGTTATACAAGCAGAGAACGGCACGCAGTATTTTGTATGTGGGAACAACCGTATAAAAATCTCCGAACACTTCGCCGCAGGCGGGAAGCCCCTCGGTGATCTGATTGTAGATGTGGTGCGGCATACCGCAGAAAAAGCCGCTTCAACCTGATAGCCCATCATTGATAACACGCCCACGCTTATGATATAATTGCCATAGAGCAAAAGTATTGTAAGCGTGGGTTGTTTCTTTAGAAGGAGGATTTTTACGGTGAAACAACCTTACAATACTACGATTTACAACACGGCGCTTTATATGAGATTGAGCCGGGACGATGAACTGCAAGGAGAAAGCGGGAGTATTCAGACACAACGCATGATGCTCCGGCAATATGCCGCCGAGCATGGCCTGAATGTCATAGATGAATATATCGACGATGGATGGTCTGGAACGAACTTTGACAGGCCGGATTTTCAGAGAATGATTGATGACATTGAGGACGGGAAAATCAACTGCGTTGTTACGAAGGATTTATCCCGCTTAGGCAGAAACTACATTCTGACCGGCCAGTACACGGAAATCTACTTTCCCAGCAAAGGCGTCCGCTATATCGCTGTCAATGACAATGTGGACACCATCAACGGAGAGAATGAGCTTGCCCCATTCCTCAACATTCTGAATGAAATGCACGCCCGCCAGACCAGCAAAAAGGTAAAGGCGGCCATGCGGACACGGTTCGCAAATGGCGCACACTATGGAGCCTATGCTCCGCTTGGCTATGTCAAAGACCCAGATAAGAAAGGCCATCTTCTGATTGACCCGGAAACAAGGTGGATTATCGAAAAGATTTTTGACCTTGCCGTTCATGGCCGGGGAGCCGCCAGCATTACACGGATTTTGGTCGAAGAAAAAGTACCTACTCCCGGCTGGCTGAATTTCCAGAGATACGGCACTTTCGCAAATATCTATGCCGGAGCGCCGGAGGAAAAAGCCTATGCGTGGACGATAGCGCAGGTGAAAAGTATTCTGAAAGAGGAAACCTATATCGGACACAGCGTCCACAATAAGCAGACCAACATTTCATTCAAAAACAAGAAGAAAGTACGCAAGCCAAAAGAGGAATGGTATCGTGTGGAGAACACCCACGAAGCGATTATTTCCGAAGATGTGTTCCGTCAAGTACAGGAGCAGATTTGCAACAGGCGCAGACGGCAGAAGAACGGCACAACACAGATATTTTCCGGGCTGGTAAAATGTGCGGACTGCGGCTGGTCGCTGGCCTATGGTATGAACAGCCAGAACAAAAATCCCTATGCCCACTACCATTGTAGCAAGTACGGGCAAGGATTGCACCAGTGTTCCATGCACTATATCCGCTATGATGTGCTTTACGCCTATGTCCTTTCCCGTCTGCAATACTGGTCTGTGCTGGCACAGCAGGATGGGGACAAACTTCTGAAACGGCTACTTAACGCCAGCGACAAGGAACGCAATACTGCAAGGAAGCGGCAGACAGCCGAACTGAAAAAGGCGGAAAAGCGCAAAGCAGAAGTAGACACCCTGTTTGCAAAAATGTATGAGGACTGGTCTGCCGGACGCATTACAGAATACAATTTCAATATGCTGTCCGAAAAGTATCAGGGCGAACAGCGAGAATTGGACGTAAAAATTGAACGGCTTCACGAAGCGATGGAGACCGCCGCCCAGACAGCGGTTGACGCTGAAAAGTGGATAGGTCTGATGAAACAGTATGTCAATCCCACAGAATTGACGGCTGAACTTCTGAATACGCTGATTGAAAAAATCCTTGTCCATGAAGCGGTCAAAAGTGAGGACGGAAGCCGGGAACAGGAAGTGGAAATCTTCTACCGCTTTATCGGCAAAATCGAATGACACATCTTGAGATACCCAACAATATCTTTAACTAAGGGAAACGGGAGATGGACTTCCCGAAATTTCCATGCTGCCGGTGCTGGCAGAGGTCTATGAGACAACGGCAGATGAGCTTTTGGCAGGAAAGCGGCTGGAAAAGGAGACGGTAGAAAAAAAGGAACTGGGAAGGCAGTGGAGATACTGCTATGAACAGACAGAGTATCGCTTGACGAATTTATGCTTGATAGCAGTGGCGGTTTTCCTGGGTGGATTTTTTTTGGTAAAGGTTCTTAAAAAGGCACTTCTGTATCTATTTGGTTTTGAACTGAGTATAGCAGTTGCTTTTACTGCAGGTCTGTGGTTCTGGCTTTTAGGAACGGTACTGTGGGTAATAGGATTCCGCAGCTTCATCCAAAGGATTGGAGCTATACCACAGGAGGAAGATAAGAAAAAGCTTTATAGCGACTGTCTGGAACGAGGTATAAAAAAGTCCTCTGTAACGGCTGGTATCAGTGGTGGCTTGATTTTTTTGAGCCTGAAAGTCGCATTTTTAGAAAAGTTGCCAGCGGCTGTAATCGTTGGTTTACTTAATGGAATTTTTCTGCGGCTTTTTTTTATGAAATGGTACAAAATTCAATTAAAGAAACAGCTTGGTATAGTAATGGGAATACTGCTGGCAGGAATTTTAGTAAGCGGCGGCTTTCGGGGCTTTACCAATGCTGTCATTAATAAAGGAGTAGCACAGGCACTTCCGGAGCTGGAATTTGCTTCCCTTGTAAACCACTATTTTCAGGCCTACAATGCTTTTAAAAATGCAAGAGATATGGAAGGCATTTGGCCGGAACAGGAAAAAGGGGACGAAATTGTACATCCGGAGTATTTTGACGAGGAAATTAAGTATCATGAGCGTTATGCTGATTATGTAGGAATTATCCGCTTTGACTATGAAAATCACACGGTTTACCGAAAATATAGCGGCGAGGCTCTGGAGGCAGAAAAAAAGACGCAGACAACTGGCGAATTTATCATCCTTTTACTGACCTGTTTGGCTGCCGGTGGATATAGTTTTTTAGTCCGCCGTCAGAACTGAAAGTCTGACGGACGGATAACATTTAATATGTAAAGAAGTGCCAAATAGGAAAGACAAAGTCCAAGGCAGCAAAGAAATAGCACTAAGGCGTTTGAAATATCCGGCAGCATAGAAAAATACTGATAGCTTTTGTGAGTAAGAAAGCCTAAAAAGGACAGACTGATGCCAGGCTTCAAAATCCAGGAAATAGCATCAATTTTCAAAGGAAAGCTTCTGTTGATTGCCTGGAAATCCAGCAGGGAGATGGTAAGCTGACTGACTAAAAGGCCGGTGAGGTAGCCATTGATTCCCTGACCGGGCACAAGGAAAAATAAAAAGCCGATACGGATGGAAAGGCCGGCAACTGTATTCAGAAAGGTTAAGTGGGTCTGACCAAGGCCGTTGATGATACTCCCGAGGGTAGTGGACAGGTATAAAAAGGGACACAGCCAGGAGAGGATTATCATAAAGGTGCCGGCAGCCGGATTGTGAAAAAATATGTTTCCCAGAGCATCTCCAAAGACAAGGAAAATGCAGGTAGATAAAAGGCCGATTAAAATACTGTATTTTACGGTAAGACCGCCGATATGCTGGATGCGGTTTTCTCTACCGTCAGCCTGAGCCTCCGAGATCGTCGGGAGTAAAAGGACTGCCAGAGAATTCGTAATGGTAGAAGGAAACAAAATAAAGGGCATGGCCATTCCATGCAGAACACCGTATAAGCCCAGAGCTTCTGAAGAAGAAAGCCCATGGGCTTTTAACATATGAGGAATCAAAATAGCTTCGCCACTGTTTAAAAGGCTGATAATCAGGCGGGTGGCTGTTAAGGGTACGGCCAGCAGTAAAAGCCGCTTCATAATGGACTCGCTGGACCTGAGTCGGGAGCTGGGAATGATTTTTGCAGGCCGGTGGAAAAAAAGAGAAAAAAGGCTAAAAAGGTCTGCTGCAATTTCTCCGAGAACTACACCAAAGACAGCCAGTTCACAGGTAACCTTTGCATCACCGCTGCCAATAAAAATTGCCAGAAAGTAAACGGAAATAATCCGAACCAGCTGCTCCAGAAGCTGGTTCAAGGCGGGAATTGCTGTCCTTTTTAAGCCATAGTAGTAGCCGTTAATGCAGGCTGTCATGCCGCAAAAGGGAAATACACAGGCCAGCACCTTAAAAGAACTGGTACAGTCAGGCTCCAGAATGATAGACTGGGCAATAAAATCGGCATTAAAATAGACCAGCATGGATAAAAGGCTGGCGATAGAAACAGAACAGAGCATACCGGTATAGAGGACGCGGCGTTTGTCCGGGTGGCTGGCAGCCATCTGGGAAATTGAAGTCTGGATGCCGGAGGCATACAGGGTAAAGCAAATGCCGTAGACTGGAAATACCAGCTGATACAGGCCCAAATCCCGGGCAGACAGCATGTTGGAAAGATAAATTTTATAGAAAAAGCCCATAATCCGGGTTAAGAATCCGGCCAGGGTTAAAATCAGGGTTCCGGTGAGAACTTTATTTTTTTTCATGGAATATTCCTAAAAGAAAGAGTTGTTTCATTATATTCAGGAGAGCTGGCCTTCATTCGGATTGAATCGCTTATATTTTGCATATAATAATATAGAGAAGTCCTTGACTTTTTATTTTATACTTGTTAAAATACAATTAGGAAGAAAGTTTACCACTGACCGATATGTGGTATATAAGTGGTCGGGTTGAAAGTTTACCGCTGACCAATATGCGGTATATAAGTGGTTGGGTTGAAAGTTTAGTCCTTCGCCGAAAGGCGAGGGACTTTTTACATAGCAAGGATGGGTGAATGAAAAAAACAGGGTTTTATATTATTAAAGACAAATTTTTTGAAGATATGTCAGATCCTTACCTTAAAGGGAATAAGGAGGGAAACAGACCACATTATTATTGTTTTGAAGACAGTGATATGGGAATTTATTGGATGATACCACTGTCAAGCAAGATTCAGAAGTTTAAAAAAATTATAGAAAAGAAAGAAAAAGCAGGAAAATCTTGTGATATTCTTTGCATTGTAAAATTGGATGATGACAGAGAAAGTGCTTTTTTGATTCAGGATATGTTTCCTATTACAGAAGAATACATAGAACGTGAATATACGATTGCGGGTAATCATTTAATGCTGACAAGTGAGCATACAGCGAAAATGATTGAACAAAAGGCAAGAAAAGTTATGGGTATGTTAAAACGTGGGGTAAAATTTATGCCAACCCAACCAGATGTAATTACGATATTAAAAAAATTGAAAAAATAGTAATGAATGCCGGTATTCTGATGGATACTGGCATTTTATATAGAATAGAAAATTTAAGATGTGAAATCTCTTGACAGACACTTTGCTGCATGGTAATATAAGTTTTGGAAATCCCAAGTAAATTACTAGGAATTAAATTAGTAGGAATTAAATTACTCGGAATTAAATACGCAAGATGGGAGGCGTTAAAATGAAACTGTCCACAAAGGGGCGTTATGGATTGAGGGCGGTTCTTGACCTGGCTTCGAACAGTGAGACAGAGGCGGTAGCCTTAAGCAGTATTGCAGAGAGGCAGAGCATATCAATTAGTTATCTGGAGCAATTGATTGCCAAGCTTAAGAAGGCTGGGATTGTAGAAAGCACCAGAGGTGCCAGGGGTGGCTATATTTTAGCTAAACCGGCAGAGGAGATCTCGATAGGAGAGATTTTAAGAGCTCTGGAGGGTGACTTAAATCCGGTGGATTGCTCGGAGCTGATAGGTGGATCAAGCTGTAACGCATCTGATATATGTGTAACAAAATATGTTTGGAAGCGTATAAGTGATAGTATAAATGCTGCAGTTGATGGACTTATGCTTTCAGAGCTGGTTAAGGAAAGCAGAGAGGTACAAGCTGCAAGACAGGAAAAGAAAAACGATAAATTATGTTAAAGGCAGGAGAGAGAAGAATGAATAAAAAGATTTATCTGGATAATGCGGCAACAACAAAGACAAGACCAGAGGTTGTAGAGGCAATGCTTCCTTATTTTACAGAGAAATTTGGTAATCCCTCCAGTGTATATGAGTTTGCAGGTCTGAGCCGGACAGCGGTAGATGAAGCCAGGGCCCAGATAGCAAAGACCCTGGGAGCAGAGGAAAAGGATATTTATTTTACAGCCGGAGGCTCAGAGTCCGACAACTGGGCATTGAAGGCTGCGGCAGAGGCTTATAAGGAAAAGGGAAACCACATCATTACGACTAAAATTGAGCATCATGCGATTTTACACACCTGCGAATATCTGGAAAAGCAGGGTGCTGAGGTGACTTATCTGGATGTGGATGAAAATGGTGTGGTTAAGCTGGAGGAATTAAAAAAGGCAATCCGCCCGACAACGATTCTAATTTCTGTTATGTTTGCTAATAATGAAATTGGAACCATTCAGCCGATTAAGGAAATCGGTGAGATTGCAAAGGAGCATGGTATTTTATTCCATACCGATGCGGTACAGGCCTTTGGACAGGTGCCGATTGATGTAAATGAGCTGCATATTGATATGTTAAGTGCCAGCGGACATAAGCTAAATGGACCGAAGGGAATCGGCTTCCTTTATATCCGTAAGGGCTTAAGGCTTAAATCCTTTATACACGGCGGTGCTCAGGAACGCCGCAGACGTGCGGGTACAGAAAATGTACCTGGCATTGTAGGATTTGGTAAGGCGACGGAGATTGCAGCAGCCACGATGGAGGAGCGTGCAAGGAGAGAAGCAGAGCTTCGTGACCTCTTAATTGACCGTATTTTAAAGGAGGTTCCTTATGTACGGTTAAATGGACACAGAACAAACCGCCTTCCAAATAATGCAAACTTCAGCTTCCAGTTTGTAGAAGGAGAATCTCTTCTGATTATGCTGGATATGCAGGGAATCTGCGGCTCCAGTGGATCAGCATGTACCTCTGGCTCTCTGGATCCATCTCATGTGCTTCTGGCTATCGGTCTGCCTCATGAGATTGCTCACGGCTCCTTAAGACTTACCTTAAGTCATGAGACTACGAAGGAAGAGATTGAATATACGATTGAAAAATTAAAGGAGATTGTTGCAAAATTAAGGAGTATGTCTCCATTGTATGAGGATTTTGTAGCGAAGAATAAAATTCCACAGGAAGATTAATTGTTTATAGAGAAAGATTCAGGAGGAAAATAAAAATGTACAGTGAAAAAGTAATGGACCATTTTACAAATCCAAGAAATGTTGGAGAAATAGAGGATGCAAGTGGTGTAGGTACTGTTGGTAACGCAAAATGCGGTGATATTATGAGAATGTACCTCGATATTGATGATAATGACATTATAAGGGACTGTAAGTTCAAGACCTTTGGCTGTGGTGCAGCGATTGCAACGAGCAGTATGGCAACAGAGCTGGTTAAGGGAAAGACAATTCAGGAGGCTCTGCAGATAACAAATAAGGCTGTTATGGAGGCTCTGGATGGACTTCCACCGGTGAAGGTTCACTGCTCCTTACTGGCAGAGGAAGCCATCCATGCAGCACTCTGGGATTATGCAGAAAAGCATGGCATAAGGATTGAAGGACTTTCTAAGCCAAAGTCTGATATTCATGAGGGCGAAGAGGATGACACAGAAGAATACTAAAAGAGTAGTAGTAGGCATGTCCGGAGGAGTTGACTCCTCTGTGGCTGCCTATCTTTTAAAGGAAGCAGGCTATGAGGTCATCGGTGTGACGATGCAGATATGGCAGGATGAGGAGATTAGTGTGCAGGAGGAAAATGGCGGCTGCTGTGGCTTAAGTGCGGTAGATGATGCCAGAAGAGTAGCAGCACAGCTTGGGATTCCTTATTATGTCATGAACTTTAAAAAGGAATTCAAGGAAAATGTTATGGATTATTTTTTAGAGGAATATCTGGCAGGACGTACACCGAATCCTTGTATTGCCTGCAATCGTTATGTAAAATGGGAGGCTCTTTTAAAGCGTGCCTTGGATATCGGAGCAGATTATATTGCAACAGGCCATTATGCCCGCATTACACAGCTTCCTAACGGTCGATATACCTTAAAGACCTCTGCTACCCAGTTAAAGGATCAGACCTATGCTCTGTATAATCTGAACCAGCACCAGCTGTCTCATACGCTGATGCCAGTGGGAGAATATAGAAAAGAGGCAATCCGCCAGATTGCAGAGGAAATCGGCCTTCAGGTAGCCCATAAGCCTGACAGTCAGGAGATTTGCTTTATTCCGGACAACGATTACGGCCGTTTCATTTCAGAAAACAGCGGTGAACTGGTAAAGCCTGGTAATTTTGTGGATGAGAAAGGAAATATTCTGGGAACCCACCGAGGTATCCCTTATTATACGATAGGACAAAGAAAGGGACTCAACCTGTCTATGGGCCGACCTGTTTTTGTAAAGGAAATCCGTCCCGAGACCAATGAGGTTGTTATTTCAGATAACGAAAGCCTTTTTTCTAACCGGGTAACAGCGGACAAGCTAAATTTCATGTCCATTGAGAAGCTGGAGGGAGAATGCCGTGTTATCGCTAAAATCCGATATAACCATAAGGGTGCTTCGGCAGCTGTTCGTATGATTTCTGAGGATACGCTGGAATGTGTTTTTGATGAGCCACAAAGAGCAGCCACTCCGGGCCAGGCATTAGTGCTTTATGAGAAGGATGGAAGCGTACTGGGTGGAGGAACGATTAAATGAATATCATTAAAAAGCTGATAGAAAATCACGAGCTAACAAAAGAGGAATATATAAAGCTTTTAGACATGGTGGATAATCCGGCGGTGGTGGAAGCACTCAAGGGGGCAGCGGTACGTCTTAAAAAAGAACATTATGGAAATAAGGTCTATACCAGAGGCTTGATTGAATTTACAAATTATTGTAAAAATGGCTGCTATTACTGTGGTATTAACCGGGAAAACCGGGAGGCAAAAAGGTATCGCCTCAGCCGGGAGGAGATTTTATCCTGCTGTGAGAATGGCTATGAGCTGGGCTTTCGTACCTTTGTACTGCAGGGAGGCGAGGATCCTTATTTTACAGATGACAGGATGGTAGAGCTTATTCGGGAGATAAAGGAGAAGTATTCGGATTGTGCCTTGACGCTGTCTATAGGAGAAAAATCCTATGAAAGCTACCGGGCTTTTAGGGAGGCCGGTGCAGACAGATATCTTTTACGTCATGAGACAGC
The DNA here is from genome assembly GCF_001461035.1 of Acetivibrio ethanolgignens. Taxonomy (GTDB): domain Bacteria; phylum Bacillota; class Clostridia; order Lachnospirales; family Lachnospiraceae; genus Velocimicrobium; species Velocimicrobium ethanolgignens. Next base: position 29,169 of record NZ_LNAM01000164.1, read on the forward strand.
CAGTGAGGAGCTTTACAGGAAGCTGCATCCAGAAGAAATGAAGCTGTCCAGCCGAAAGGAATGCTTGTATCAGTTAAAGGAGCTGGGTTACCAGGTAGGAGCCGGCTTTATGGTGGGCTCACCGGGACAGGCGATAGAGCATCTGGCAGAGGATCTTCTGTTTTTAAAGGAGTTAAAGCCACAGATGGTGGGAATTGGACCTTTTATTCCGCATCATGATACCCGATTTGCCGGTGAAAAAGCAGGAAGTGTTGAAATGACGCTGTTTTTGCTTTCGATTATCCGCATTCTGCTTCCTAAGGTGCTGCTTCCAGCAACAACGGCTCTTGGAACTCTGGATCCGCGTGGAAGAGAAAAGGGTCTATGTGCGGGAGCAAATGTTGTTATGCCGAATCTGTCTCCGGTAAAGAACCGGAAGCTGTATGATTTGTATGATAATAAAATCTGCACTGGTGAAGAGGCTGCAGAGTGTCGTGGCTGCTTAAGCCGAAGAGTTGAGTCAGTAGGGTATCAGCTGGTCTGCGAGCGTGGCGATGCTATATAAAATACCCCTTGTAAAATTTAGTCAATGGATTACAATAAGATTAACCGCATTGGTTAGTCTTATTTTTATACCAATTTAGCGGTAAAGATGAGGAAGTGCTGTTATATCAAACCAAAAATCCGAGTCAGTATCACAGATATCCATAATCAATCTGAGAGTGAAGCTGTTTGCTTTGATTAGCTACAATTTTATAATGAAACATTTAGTGAGGACTATATTAGCACTTGTGATGGAGTAATTTATCAGCTGATTTGGTTTTCTTTTCTTTTGGAAGGAGCATAAGTTGTGTGAGCTTATGGGGATACCGCTTATTGACCATATCATTGTCGGTGGAGATAACCATGCTTTCTTTAGTTTCAGAGAAAAAGGCATGCAAGGTGAGAATAATGGAGGGAAGATTTACTGAGGAAGAACTTGCAATAGCAAAGAGCGTAAATCTTTGATGGATTCCATTCGTATCTATAACAGGAGTCATTGTTTCTGATGGTCAAGGCAATTTGATAAAGGCAATAATGGTGGCTCACAGATAGATTTATTTCTGAAGGAACATTAGTGCTTTTAGAAGGAGTGGAAGGAATATAGTGGTACTCTGTTTCGCAACAAAAAAATTTCGATTCACAACATTACAGATAGATATTGCATGAACTTTTCCGATATAGTAGATATAAATATATGTAAGCAAGGAAGTGACAAGATGCAAATTGCTATCTGCGATGATGAAAAGTCTATAGGGCTGATACTGGAAGAAAAAATAAAAAAGTTATTGCCGGATGCAGTTATAGATAAATATTTATCTGGTGATGAGCTGATTGTAAGCGGTTGTAAGCCAGATATTCTCTTTTTGGATATCCAGATGCCGGAAATGGATGGAATGGAAACGGCAAGGATTCTGCGTCAGAAAAATGAAAAAATGGTATTGATATTTGTGACAGCGGCGGAGGAGTATGTTTTTCAAGCATTTGATGTTGCAGCATTTCATTATCTAGTTAAGCCCTTTTCAGATGAAAAATTTGAGGAAGTTGTGAAACGTGCAGTCAGGATCATTGGAGAATATTCTGAAAACAAATCGGATGAAAAGTACATAATGGTACAGTCTGCAGGAAGTCATATTAAAGTTTTTTTGAAGGATATTGTGTATGCCGAGGTATATAACAGAAAGGTCATTATCCATACACGAAATACAGACATCGAATATTATGGAAAATTAAAGGAGCTGAGCGAAATGGCGGGGGCAGATTTTTTCCGTACACACAGAGCATACCTCGTACATTTCAAATATGTTCAGAGATATGATGCAAATTGCGTAACGATGGAAAATGGAACTGCATTGATTGCAAAACAGAATTATCCTGAGTTTGTGAAGCAATATCTGAAATATAACCAGAGGAAAGGAAATGAGGTCAGATGAGTTTAGTGGAAAGATGCTGGATGATTACATCGAAGTTTTCTGTTATTGCACTTCTGATGATTACAGGAATCTGTTTTGGTATTTTTGTATGTCCATATATGAAAAAGAAAAAGGAAGCTGTTGGGGTCAGTATTGTTTATGTTGTAATCATGTCTGTGTTGTATATGATTCCACCACAGATTGACAATTTTTCTGCATATTTGCTGGGAGTTGTGGCAGCGTTTCTTGTGATGTATGTACAGAACAGAAGAAACATATATCAGAAAATATTTCTTGCAGTCACTTTCTTTTCTATCCGATGGCTAGCGGTTGCAATGGCAAGCAGACTGGATGACTTTATTACGAAAGCTTTGGTTTTTCGGAATACAATTGCTGGCAGGGAATGGCTGCAATATGGACTCTATGTTGGAACAAAAATTTTGGATATTGTACTTTGTATTGTTTTTATTGCAGTTGCAATAGGTCTGATCAATAAAGCATATGTATATAAAAAAGATGAGATGAGTGTCAAAGAGATGGTAATGCTTATCATACCTTCTCTTGTAGGTGTAACAGGGTATGGCATTTTGCAATATTATCTTACTATATACGAAAAAGATACCGGAAAGAGCTTGATTAATACCTATGGATTTTATGGTGCTTTAAGCTTTTTACACTATCTGATTTCCATAGTTGCTATTCTTGTTATGATTGTGATGTTCCAAAATTGGAAAGAGATGCAGGAAGAACAGCGGGGGCAGGAGCTGGTGTTAAATCAGGTCAGTGATATGGAAAAACATATCGGGGAAGTGGAAAAGCTGTATCAAGATATCCGTTCCCTACGCCATGACATGGGAAATCATATCCAGACACTGGAACATCTGGTTGCACTTCATAATACGGATGATGCCACAGGATATCTGGAGCATTTGAAAAAGGAGTGGAATGAGGTATCTCCTGAGATAAAAACGGGAAGTCCTGTAATTGATGTGATTCTCATTGAAAAGCTGAGAGAAGCAAGGGAAAAACAGATTTGTTTTACATCAGATTTTCATTATCCAGAAAATACTAAGCTGAATGCGTTTGACCTGAGTGTGATTCTGAATAATGCCCTGAATAACTGTATGGAAAATGTAAGTGGAGAAAATCCTTATATCAGCATTTCCTCTTTTCGGAAAAAAAGTATTTTTATGATAACCATAAAGAACAGATATCAGGGGCAGTTAAAATATAGTGAAAGTGATCTGCCGGAAACAACGAAATCCGGAAAGGAACATGGATTTGGACTTAATAATATACGCAGGGTTGCAAAGATGTATATGGGAGATATATCTTTGGAGCAGGTGAATCAGGAAGTAATTTTAAGTATTATGTTACAGGTGGAATAGAGATAAGAAGCACTAAGTATTTTGAAACCAGGATATTTAGTGCTTTTTCGTGCAAGTAGAGATGAAAATATACTGCTTCACAACAAAAAAAGGTCGGTTCACTACATCGAAGTTTATTGCGGAAAGGAAAGTGCCGAAAGAAAAAATAAGAAAACGGATTTCAAATAATCAGATTAAGGAGGACACACAATGAGAATTAATGGTTTTAGTGGAACGAATGCACAGGCAGGAGCAATGGGAATGGCACAGACGAATGATTCTGTAAGCAGGAATATACAGAACCAGATTGCAAATGCACGGCAGAAGTTACAGGACTTATCATCAAATGAAGAAATGTCATTAGAGGATAAGATGAAAAAGCGTCAGGAAATACAGCAGGAGATAACGAATCTCAATCAGCAGTTAAGACAACATCAGATTGAGCAGCGAAAAGAACAGCAGAGTAAGAATTCATCATCTATGGATGATATGGTAGCCGGTACGAATAATGCATCTGCAAAGAAAAGCACAGGATTATCACAGGCAAGTATGCAGGCCATGATTTCAGCAGATTCCTCCATGAAACAGGCAAAGATACAGGGCAGTATGGCGACACAGATGAAAGGACGGGCAGGTGTGCTTGAGTCTGAAATCAAACAGGATGCAGGAAAAGGAAATACTGAAAAGAAGGAAGAAGAACTGGCAGATCTACAGACAAAGGCACAGTCTGCAACAGTAGCACAGATGTCCACCCTTGCGGATGTAAATAAATCTATAGGAGAAGCAGCAAAGGAAGACAGCAGAATTGAAAACACCGAAGCAAAGAATGATAAGACACAGGAAGCTATAGGTGCTGCACCAGAGAATACAGATGTCAAGGCAGAACCGGAAACGGTAACAACGGTAGAAATTTCGGTTTCGAAAACCGGGCAGAATGCAGCACAACAGGCAGTATATACACCGATTGATGTGCGTTTATAGCCGGAATTGGAAATGGTATATGTCAGAAATCAAGAGCTTTAGTGATTATAAAAGTAAATATAACAGCAATGTAGGTTATTCCACATTATTTGGCGGAACCTCCGACAGTTCATCCGTAGGAAATACCAATATGCTGTTTGATTATATTGCAATTAAGAGCGGTAGCTATGGAAAACTTATGAAAGCATATTATGCAAAGCAGGATGCGGAAAAATTATCGGGTAAAAGCGATACCGCACAGAAACTTACACTGATGAAAATAAGTGCGGATTCTTTGAAAAAATCAGTGGATACCCTGAATGATGCTTCGCTCTGGGAAAAGAAGAAAATAAAAAAGAAAGATGAAAAGACAGGGGAGGAAACAGAGGTAGAGGAGTATGACTGGGATGCAATCACCAAAATAGTAAAATCTTTTATTGATGATTATAATGATGTTATCAAGGAAGCAGGAGAATCCAACACAAAAGATGTGTTGCGAAATGTTTTGTGGATGACAGGTATGACAGAAAAAACAGTAATTTGCTCTCTAAAATCGGAATTACCATAGGCAAGGGAAATAAGCTGGAACTGGACGAAGAGGCTTTGAAGAAAGCGGATATCAGTTCGCTGAAAACTGTTTTTACAGGATACAATTCTTTTACAAATAAAATAGCACAGAAGGCGACTGCCATATCAAATGCTGCAAACCGGGCAAATACGACTTACACAAATAATGGTACATATTCTAAGGTAAATTTTTCTTTGACATTGAGTAGTTTGAACGGACCCTTGCAGGACTTCTTATGGCACTGAGTCTTCTGTTACTGTTTCATGCAGCAAGGAAGTGTATAAGGAAATTTCTAAAACCTTGCTAAAAACTTTTTACTTTCTATTGATAATATTTCGGTATGCCGATATAATAAATAGAGAGGAGGAAATGGCGATGGTAGAAAGGTTATTGAAGAAACAGAACATGACAAAATACCGACTTGCGGTAGAAGCAGGTATTCCTCACGCTACACTGAACGATATATGCAGTGGAAAAACCAGATTGGAAAAATGCAGTGCAGAAACGGTATATAAATTGGCAAAGGTATTGGGTGTTTCCATGGAAATGCTGACAGTTGCAGGAATACAGAATGCAGAAAGGGAACGTGCCTTTGAATATGGTCTGCCGGAATATCTGCAGCATGATTTAGATGCCTATAAGGAAGGTCTGAAAGTTAAGTCTGATTTATTGGACTGTTTGTGGGGAGAACTGTACGGAAGCATTAACATAGCAGAAATTAATGATGGAGCAATTACACGGGAACATGCAGAATTTTTGCGAAACAAGTATCTTTTCGGAGGAAAACATGACAGGAACGATTGATTTTACGAACTGCAAAAAGATTTTAGGAAGGGCATATAATGGTGCTAACGGAAAGAAGATTGCAGTGGAATATAACGGAAGAGAGTATATGCTTAAGTTTCCACCGTCGGGTGCGATAAAGCCTACAGAGCTGTCCTATACGAACAGTTGTATCAGTGAGCATATCGCAAGCAGTATCTTTAACATGGTTGGCATCAAGGCACAGGAAACCCTGCTTGGAACATATGAAGTAAGCGGGAAAGTGAAGGTGGTATGTGCATGCTGGGATTTTACGGAAGGCAGGTACCGGTTGTTTGACTTTTGCTCCATAAAAAATACCATTCTGGATTCCGAGTCCGGAGGAAGCGGAACAGAACTGGCAGACATTATGGATACCATAGAAAAACAGCAGTATGTGGAACCGTCCCTTTTGATGCAGCACTTTTGGAATATGTTTGTGATAGATGCCCTGCTTGGAAATTTTGACAGGCACAATGGAAACTGGGGCTTTTTGTATGATGATTCTACAAAAGAGGCAAGCCTTGCTCCGATTTATGACTGCGGAAGCTGTCTGTTGCCACAGGCAGACGAAAGGATTATGGAACAGGCACTGGTAAATGTAGATGTGCTGAATGCCAGAATATACCAATTCCCAACATCAGCCATTAAGTTGGACGGAAGAAAAATCAATTACTATGATTTTCTTATGTCAGCAGAGGAACCGGAATGCAATGCCGCAATACAAAGAATGGTTCCGAAAATTAACTTGGAGCAGATAAAAGGGTTCATTGAGGAAGTACCCTTTATCACTGAGTTGCAGAAAAACTTTTATAAGAGATATATTACTGCAAGGTTTGAACAGATTTTAAAGCCTGCCTATGACATGGTAATGTCAGAAAAGCAGGAGCTGTCGGAACCGAATATGACAATGTAATAGATGAACTTAGAGGACACCGTAAAAAGCGGTGTCTTTTTTGTGCAGAAAATTAAGAAAGAAGTGGAGGACGATCATGAAAAAGATGTTAGTAGCAGCCGGTGTGTTGGCAGTTATCACAGGTGTGGTGGCTGCAGTATGCAAGAACCGCAAGAGATATACAAAGGTAAGAACAAATTATTAGGAGGAATCAAAGAATGAAATTATTTAAGAACCGAACCGTGTTGGGAATTTTCTGTATTGCAGTGTCCCTGATTATCTGCTTTGTCATTACACCCCCCTTGTCAATGCAGGCTTATCCAAGAAAGTCACCATTGTCCGTTTCAATAAACAGGTGAATGAGGGCGAAGAGATTACAAGGAATATGTTGGACGAGGTAGAGGTAGGAAATCATAACCTGCCGGAGAACGTGATAAGAAATGTTGCAGATGTGGAAGGAAAATATCTGACCGCCACTGTGTATGTACGGTGCTTTGCAGATAATCATGGAGCAGGAAGAACCAGAGCTTCCATCTGAGAATCGTACTGTTTTCACAGTAACTGTCCTGACGGGAGGGTACCTGTTCTTCCAGTGCCTGTGAAATGGTGGCAGATTCATGACGTTTATAGGGCACAATAATGTCGGGAAGCTCATGACTGATCCGCCCACAGCCTGTGCATTTCAGTCTCCGGATAATCGGATGGGCGACAGAGGCATCCTGTCTGTATAATATCCTTTTACGACTTCCGATTACCTGAAATCCACCTTCGCACCATGGGCAATGGGCGCTCTCCCTGCTCCTTACATAAAAAAATCAGAGTTATCCTTGCGTTCTAATCGGTAATGTTTTATAATGACCATGTTTAGTGAGTGGAGCATTCCCGATGACGTGCTGGTAACACGACATCATAAAGGGAATGCTCTTTTTCTTTCTATAGATTTATGGTCATAATAACCGTCTGTTCATGGACTGGCAAGTCCGGTAGCTTTCGGATAAAAAACAGTGGCTATAACAGTTACCAAAAAGCGTGAGTGCGTATATGGAACAGTAGTCCTGCTAAAGACACGTGAATTTGGGTATCTGGATGCAATGCTTGATTTTGTAGGCGGGCAGGAAATCCCGGAAAGGGAAAAGGATATCTGGAAACTTGAAAAATTAGACATCCCTTACAAAGACAACTTAATCAAAAGTTCCAAGACAATCAATTTCACCGGCATACCTCAAAAGGAAATCCGGGAAGAAGTGAAAAAGGGAATATACCTAAACCTACAGGGCGAAGCAATTGCTTGCGTACAAAAAGAGATGACTGCCATGAGGCGGTTATCAAAATACCTAAAGGAAAGGTATCCACGGATTCAGTCATGTAAGGAACTGGAAAGAGAAATCGTTGAAGAGTATCTGACCTACCTAAAAACTGAGGCAACAGAAACAAAACATTTTCATGCAGATATAAATAGGCTTCGGGCAGTCTTGGAAAGCATCGGTCATACATGCGGATATCAGAATTTAAGCACTTTATTTTTAACAAGAGATATCCCACCGGCACGAAAAGCAGAATTTAAGGTATATTCTGATGAAGAGTTAAAGCGATTAAATGCAGCAATTGTAAATATGGATGAGCAGACTGCAAGACTCATGGTAATTCATCAGATGCTGGGAACGAGAATTTCGGATACCCTAACACTTGAAACAGACTGCTTGTATGAAAAGGAAATTGATACTATTATTCGAATCCGGCAGATGAAAACTAGCACTTATGAGAAGCCGGTTAGTGCAGAACGGGCAGCTTTGATAAGAAAAGCGATTGCTTATACGCAGGAAAGATTCGGAGAAACACAGTACATTTTTGTTAACGAGAACAATCCGAATAAGCCGATGCAGTATGGTACGATACAAAGCCGAATCGTAAAGATGATTCGAGAGCAGAACATAAGAGATGACAATGGTAACTTATTCGGCTTCGGCTCTCACTTATACCGGCACTATTATGGCGTAAAGCTGACAGAGATGCATTTGGATGACTGGACCATAGCAAAACTGCTCGGACACAGTAATCTCAAAAATGTAAAATATTATAGGAAGATGAGCAATCAGATTCTGGCAGATGATACACGAAAGGCACGAAAAAGGTTGTCCGATATCATACTGCAAAATCTCGATGGATGGGGTGATGAATATGAGCAAATACGACAAGATGGTGGAATGTAACCGCAGAGTTAGTGTAGAAAAGATTAACCTTGCCAGAATAACAATACTGGAAATGGTAGAAGAAGGCGAGAGAGTGACAGTACCAAAACTGATGGTACAAACAGGATTATCAAGAGGGTTCTTTTATAAGAATCCAACCGTGAGGAAATTGGTAGATGAAGCTGTGGAGAAACAGGCAGGTATGGTTGATCCACGAAAAGGAATCCTTGACATGGTCATGGATAACGAAATTGCAAAACTGCATGAGCAGATAAGACTCCTAAGAGGAGAGAACGAGCAGCTCAAAGAAGAGAATCAGAGATTGAAAAAGGCTCTGGATAAAAAGAACATGAACATACTAAAAAACCTATAAGTAAAGAAAACAATAGAATACATGAACCTCGGAATTGAGGGGCATAAGTAAGCGCATGGTTAACATTGACTATGCGTTTTCTTTCATATAAAATATAAAGGGTGAACAGGAAACTATGGATGAACCAACCAGTGGCCTGGATCCGCTTATGCAGAATCGTTTTGTTGAATTGATTTTAGAGGAGAAGAAGAAGGGAGCTACGATTCTTATGTCCTCCCATATGTTTGAAGAGGTGGAGAGAACCTGCGACAGAACGGCAATTATCAGAAGTGGGCGGCTGGCAGCTGTGGAAACATTGGAAAAGCTAAAGGAGAGTAAAAGAAAAATTTTTGAACTAAAGGCAGCCTCAGAAGAGGAAGCAACAGAGCTTTCTAAGGCATTACCGGGAAGTGAGAAAAAGGGTGTCTGGGTCAATACTACCGATGAGGGAAATATGGATGGTTTCCTGAAGAAAATCAGTCATTTTTCTATTGTAGATATGAATGTGCGGACGCAGACCTTAGAGGAACTGTTTATGAACTATTATGGGGAGGAATTAAAATGAACCGGATTTTATTTTTAAAGGAATGTAAATCAAATTATAAGCTTCTTCTGATTTTTATGGCAGTGCTTACGATGTATGGTTCCATGATTGTGGCTATGTTTGACCCAAGGCTAGGAGAAAGCCTTGCTATGATGGCAGAAAGTATGCCAGATACCTGTATGGTTTTCTGCTGATTGCTTTCCCGTCGGTATTTATCGTGCTTTTAGCAAGCCGCCTTGTGACCCGTTACATAGACAGAGGCTCTATGGCATATCTTTTGGCGACACCAAACTGCCGGAGAAATATTATAGTAACCCAGGCAGTATTTATGGCAGCCAGCCTCCTTTGTCTGGTAGCTTATGTAACAGTGCTTTGTCTGGCAGTCAGTGAAGGACTTTTTCCAGGTGAGATGGAGGTAAAGAAATTTCTGGTACTGAATGCAGGTCTGTATGGACTTTTGCTTTTCTATTAATTAACTATTGATATTTTATATAAAAATAGTTAAGATAGTAAGTAAGATAATAAGCAAGATGAGGTGATGGAATGAATGATTATATACCACCATATACGATATCAAATAAAATGCTTGAATATGTCTCTTCCATTTCGGAAAAGGTTGGAAAAATAAATAGTCATAAAGAACTGGAATCAAAACCTCACTTAAGAAGAAATAACAGGATACGGTCAATCCATTCTTCTCTGAAAATAGAAGCTAATTCGTTGTCTTTATCTGAAGTTAGGGATGCTATTAACGGACATCTTGTGCTAGGTAATCAGAAAGAGATTCAAGAAGTAAAGAATGCTTATGCAGCATACGAAAGAATAGAAGAAATCAATCCGTCAAGTATTACTGATTTAAAAAAGATATATGGAATAATGACGGATAGGATTGTAAATGAGTCAGGTGTTTTTAGAAAAGGGGATGAGGGGGTATTTTCAAGAGACAAATGTATTTTTGTTGCACCGCCACCACATAGGATAAACGATTTGATGAAAGAACTATTATTCTGGATTAAAAAGAACGAGGGCAAGGTGCATCCTCTTATCATGTCCGCTGTTTTTCATTATGAATTTGTTTTTATACATCCTTTTTCTGATGGCAACGGAAGAATGGCAAGGCTTTGGCACACGGTTATCTTATATAGATGGCGAAGTATATTTGCGTATATTCCGTTGGAGAGCCAGATTGAAAAATTTCAAGATGATTATTATGATGCTATAGCTCAATGTCATGTAAATGGTAATTCTGATATCTTTATTGAGTTTATGCTTGAAAAGATAGATCAGGCTCTCGATGATGTTATTTTACAGGTGAATAAATCTAACGCTGGTACTTCGGAATATGTAAAGAGGCTTCTTGAATGTATGGAATATGATGTGCCGTATACAGCAAATGCTATTATGGAGCGGCTAGGTCTAAAATCAAAAGAAACCTTACGGAAAAATTATTTGAAGCCAGCTATGGAACTGGGACTGGTTAACATGACATTGTCAGATAAGCCTAACAGCAGGAACCAAAGATATGTAAAACAGTAAACTTAAATGAAAAAGGTAGAGAGGAAGCAATATGGATTTATATAAAGTAATGCTGGTGGATGATGAGCCGGAGGTTATCGAGGCAGTTATCCGGAAAATGGATTGGGAGGGGTTAGGCTTTGAAGTGATAGGCTATGCCCAGAACGGAGAGGAGGCTTTGGAGATAGCAGAGGGAAATGTACCGGATGTTGTGATGACGGATATTAAGATGCCTTTTATGGACGGCTTGACTTTAAGTAAAAAATTGAAGGAAAGCTATGATGGGATTAAGGTTATTATCTTTTCTGGCTTTGATGAGTTTGAGTATGCCAGAGAGGCAATTAAGCTGGAGGTTGAAGAATATATTTTAAAGCCGATTAAGCTGGAGGAGCTGACGGAGATTTTCCGGAGGATGAAGGAAGCCCTGGATAGAGAAAGAAATGAAAAACTGAACCTTCATATGCTTAAGGAATATTATCAGAAGAGCCTTCCTATGATGCAGGATCAGTTTTATATTGGGCTTTTAGAGGGAAGGATTGACAAGGAGCAGATTGACAGCTTCCGAAAGAACTACCAGATTGAGCTTGAGGCTCCTTTTTATACGGTAGCGGTGATTCGATTCCAGATGGCAGCAGAGGCTGCTGGTACTATGGAAAAGGAGCTGATGCAGTTTTCCATGAAACGTCTGGCAGATGAAAACCTGGAGAGCCTGTATCAATTTAAGAGCTTTTTGTATTTTGAGCAGATTGTTTATATTACAATGCTTTCGGACAAGTTCCAGGTAAAAGAATATACGGATCTTATGGATCGTATCTGCAAGACGGCGAACCGTATTCTTAAGATGAATGCGGCAGCGGGAATTGGCTGTGTATGTGAGAGCCTGGATGCTTTGTGTGATTCTTATACAGGAGCTAAAAATGCAGTATTTTATGGAGAGGGAAGAGGAAGCAACCAGGCGGTTTATATTGACTATATCCAACCACAAAGCAGTGCTACAACAGATTGGAGTGATAAGGAAATTTCCTCTATTATCCGGGAAATCCGAGTGGGGGATAAAGAGAGCCTGGGAATCAAAATCGAAGAATTTATTGTGCATCTTAAGGAAGCTCAGATGCCGGTACCACAGTTTAAGATAACCTTGATGGAGCTGGTGACGGAAATGTATAAGATGACCTGTGCCTATCCGGTTGATGCAACAGAGATTTTTGGAGATGATATGGATGTTTACCGGATAGTAAATCATTTTACAACCATGGAGGATTTAAAGCAGTGGCTTTTAGAAAGCTGCTTAAAGCTTCGTAAATCAGCCAGCAGGGAACGGTCTAATTCGGCAAAAATTCTGGTGGATAAGGCGGTGGCTTATCTGGAGGAAAATTACAGTGACAGTGAGCTTTCGGTAGAAAAGCTGTGTGGAGTATTAAATGTCAGTGCGGCTTACTTTTGCACAATTTTTAAGAAAGAGACGGGAAAGACCTTCTTAAATTATCTGACAGACCTTAGAATGGAAAAAGCAATACGGCTTTTAGAGGAAACAGAAGAAAAATCCTATGTGATTTCTGAAATGGTAGGCTATGCGGAACCAAATTATTTCAGCTATGTATTTAAGAAAAAATATGGTATGGCACCTTCGAAATACAGAAAGACAAGAATGGAGTAAAATGATACGGAAAATAAAGAAATATTGGGAAAGCTTTGCAAAAAGGCATGGATTGACAAGTATCCAGTTTACAATATCAGCCTCTTTTACACTGATTGCCGTAGTCTGCATGAGCTTTATAGGTATTATGCTGTATAACAGATTTGTTTCCAGAACAGAGAAAATGACGGTGCGGGCGACAGAGCAGCTGTTAAACCAGACAAATACAAATCTGGAAACCTATCTTCGTAACATGATGCGGATTTCCGATACGATGTATTATTCGGTAATTAAAAATAAGGATATTTCAGCAGAGACCATGGATGGTGAAATGAACCTTCTTTATGAGGCAAATAAGGATTATTTAGTGAATATATCCTGCTTTAAAGAGGATGGAACGCTGGTAGAAGCAACGCCGGTTAACAATTTAAAAAAGGATATAGATGTAAGAAATCAGGCATGGTTTACAGCTGCGGCTCAAAAAATGGAAAATCTGCATTTCTCTACACCCCATGTCCAAAATCTTTTTGACGATACATCCTACCGTTATTATTGGGTGGTGTCCCTAAGCAGAATGGTGGAATTTACTTCGGCGGGAAACAATGTGCGTGGAATTTTACTGGTTGATATGAATTTCAGCGGTATTGAGAAGCTCTTTAAGCGTTCAAATTCCTTGGGAGAGTCTGGGTATATTTATCTGGTAGATAGTGAGGGAAAGCTGATTTACCATCCAAAGCAGAAGCTGATTGCAGCAGGAATTGTAAAGGAAAACAATGAAGCTGTGGCAGGCTATGAGGATGGCTCCCATAAGGAAAGCTTTGACGGAGAAAAAAGAGTGGTCACAGTAAAGACAGTTGCCTATACCGGATGGAAAATTGTAAATGTAACACCAAACAGTGCCTTTGACATCAATTTGTCCCAGACAAGGTTTTTTGTGATTCTGATTGTATTTATAACGATGGTAGTTATGATTTTAGTGAACCAGTCAGTTTCTGCTCAGATAGCAAGGCCAATTAAGCGGCTGGATGATTCAGTTAAGGGATTGGAAAATGGCAATCTGGATGTTGTTGTTTATGACGGTGGTGGCTCCAACGAGATTGAACATCTTGGGAAGACCCTGAACTCGATGGTGGTACAGCTTCGTAAGCTGATGGAAAAGGTTGTTATGGAGCAGGAAGAGAAACGGCGTTCTGAGCTGGATGCATTGCAGTCCCAGATTAATCCTCATTTTTTATATAATACTCTGGATTCTATTGTCTGGATGATTGAAGGAGAACGGTATCAGGAGGCTATCTGCATGGTAACAGATCTTGCCAGCCTGTTCCGTATCAGTCTCAGCAAGGGAAAAAATATTATTTCCATTAAGGATGAGCTTTTACATGCAAGAAATTACATGAATATACAGAAAATCCGTTATAAAGATAAGTTTTCGATTGAATATGATATTGAAGAGGAAATTTATGAATACGCCACAGTAAAGCTGATTATACAGCCTCTTTTGGAAAATGCTATTTATTATGGAATTGAGTATATGTATGGTGACGGTGAAATTCTGGTAAAGGGCTATAAGCGTGGTGAAGATATTTATATTGAGGTTACAGATAATGGCATGGGAATGACGAAGGAGGTTGTGGATCGTCTTCTGACAGACCATAACCGGGTACGGGCTAAGGGCTCTGGCGTTGGACTTATTAACGTACACAAGAGAATTCAGCTTCGTTATGGAGAGGCCTATGGCCTTACAGTAGAAAGCTGTCCGGATGAAGGTACCACAGTTAGGATTCATCTGCCAGCTATCCGTTATGAAAGAAGGGAGGGATAGCTGTGAAGAAAAAATTAAGTCATGCGGTGCTTTTGACTGGGATTATCCTGTTTTGTCTTATTATATTCAGTTATGCCTATTGGAATGGAGGAACCATAGAGGATATAGTAAGGGTATCTGTTATTTTGGATTCCCAGAACAGTCAGCAATGGAAGGTACTGCGGCAGGGGATGGAAAGCTTTGCCAAGGAAAATGAAATTGAGGTAAGCTATGTTATCTTGGCAGGAGAGGAAAGCATTAAGGAGCAGATGGAAATACTCCACCGTGAAGTGCAAAATGGAGCAGAGGGTATTGTATTAAATCTGCCAAATAAGGGAGCACTGGTAAAACAAATTAATGAAACCTTAAGCCAGACGCGGATTGTAATGGTGGATTCTTCTCTGCCTCTTACCTTTGATTGTGGCTATATTGCCCCGGATAATGCAGCAATGGGAAAAAAACTTGCAGAAACAGTGCTTTCAGAAGCCAGAGAAGAGGAGAACTTTGGTATTATGATTGGAAATAGCGATATGCAGGCAAATCAGGAACGCTTGCAGGGAGTGAAGGAGATTCTGGGAGAGAGGATTGCTTTTGTGGCTTCTACTCCAGATGGAGTGTCTAAGGAGCTTTGGCAAAAAACACAGAGGCTTCTCTTTTTGGATGTTCAGGCAGGGGAAGCTGCAGTCGATAAGGCAAAGGAGGATGGAAAGCTTCTTTACGGGATTGGAAGAACAGAAAAGCTGGTATATTATCTGGATAAGGGGATAGTAGACGCTCTGCTGGTAACTGATGATTTTGTTATGGGATATACGGCATTGCAGAGCTTATATCGGCAGCTTCGCTATTATGCGGCGATTGAAAGTGAGACAATACCATATATTCTGGTAGACCGGGAGAATCTTTATACAGGAGAAAATGAGAGGATTCTGTTTCCGGCAGTGCAGTAGGGCAGAAAGGGGAAAGAAAGATGAGCAGAAAAGCATATGGATATCTGGCGACAGTGCTTTTGACAGTGGGGCTTGCATTTTTACTAATTGGTTGTGGCAGTGGTGAAAAGAAAACGACCTCCATCAAAATAGGGGTCAGTGTATATAATCAGTATGATACCTTTATTTCACAGCTGATGGATTCCTTTGAAAAGGCGGCGAAGGAGAAGGAGACAGAAGAGGGTATAACGATTTTTGTTGAGGTTCAGAACGCAGCCGGCAGCCAGAGCGAGCAGAACAATCAGGTAGAAGATTTTATCAATAGTGGCTGTGATGTAATCTGTGTGAATCTGGTAGACCGTACAGACCCGACGATGATTATTGACAAGGCAAAAAGTGCAGATGTCCCGGTTATCTTCTTTAACCGGGAACTGGTTGAGGAGGATTTGGAGCGTTGGGAGAAGCTCTATTATGTAGGTGCAGTAGCATTAGAATCTGGTATTATGCAGGGAGAAATTGTGACAGAGGCCTATGAAAAGAATCCGGAGAAGCTGGATAAGAATGGTGATGGTGTACTCCAGTATGTAATGCTGGAGGGTGAGGCTGGACACCAGGATGCAATTATCCGTACAGAGTATGCTGTCAATACGATTTTAGAATCTGGTATCAGGATGGAAAAGCTGGATCATGCCATTGCCAACTGGAACCGTGGACAGGCACAGGCTAAGATGCAGCAGTGGATTGAAAATTTTGGTGATGAAATTGAGCTGGTGCTGTCCAATAATGATGATATGGCTCTGGGGGCAATTGATGCATACAAGGCGGTAGATACACCCCTTGCCCAATATCCTTTCATTGCTGGAATCGATGGAACTGAGGTTGGAATGGAAGCCATCAGGGAAGGGACTCTTGGTGCTACTGTGTTTAATGATGGGGCAGGGCAGGCAAAGCAGATGCTAAGGCTTGCTTTTGATCTGGCAGCAGGGAAAAGCTTCGAGGATGTAGAATATATGGAGGGAAGCTATGTAAGGCTCCCCCATCAGAAGGTGAAAACAGAAGAAAGATAAGAAAAATAGGGACTGCTTTTAGCAGTCCCTATGGTGTATTTTAATTATTCCTCTACGGTAGTTCCATTTTTCCAGTTATTAATTTTTTCGCGAACAGCCTCCAGTGTCTGCTTGGAAATATCCGGAAGGTCGCTTCCCCAGGCTTTTGTTGCCTGCTTAAAGCCTTTCTCTACAGCAGCCATCATCTCATCAGCTTTGGATGGGTCACCGCCAGTTAAGGCAAAAGCAAAAGAATAAATTCGCTCTGAGGTCTGTTCTACGCCCCAGTAGCCATCCTCAGATACATCCTCCTTAGCCTGTGCAATATCCTCTGGTGAGAACTTGAGATTGCCGCTCTTTAACAAATCGTAAATATTCATGGAGGTGTTGTAGGTCTCGCCCTGCTTGCGAAGGGTCTTTGCTACAAGATTTTCCAGCTGTTTCTTCCGGTTCTCCATATCGGCTAAAAGCTTATTAATGGTACCGGTATCCTGCTTATACACCTTTTTAGAATTTGCCTTGTTATCTGATTTTTCATATACCGCTGCCGGGTCTTCTTTTACAGAAGCTGTAGTTTCTGCTTTTGTAGCAGTAGAAGCTGCTGGTGCAGTATAGGCTGTTGTTGTGTTGTTAGTAATTCCATTTACACTCATGGTTCATTTCTCCTTCCGTGGAATCATAAATTCTGGTTATATTATCTATATCGGATAGAGCTTAGAAAACTTTATAGAAAAATATATAAAAATACAGAAAAATATGATAAAATAGGGTAATTCAAGGGAAGGCAGGAGGCGTTTTATATGGCATTGAAAATAAAAGAATTGGTAATAGGTTCGGGAAGACCAAAAATCTGTGTGCCGGTGACAGCAAATGGGGAAGTCCAGTTGGCAGAGCAGCTGGAAGCTATAAGAAAAATCTGCTTTTCGGAGGAGAAAAAATGTGTTGATTTGTTGGAATGGAGAATTGATTTCTGGGAAAATATCGAAGATGAAAAAAGTCGGAAAAGAGCATTGGAGAAGATACATAAGGAGTTTCCTATGCTTCCTCTTTTATTTACTTTCCGAAGCAGGAGAGAGGGGGGTGAAAGAGAACTTTCCTGGAAGAAATACGAAGGACTCTGTCGCTGGGCTCTGGCACAGGAGGAGGTAGACATCCTGGATATAGAGCTATTTGCGGAGGATAGAGTTTCAGAGAATATTTTAAAAACCAAACCGGCAGGGAAGTATATTCTTTTATCAAACCATGATTTTGAAAAGACGCCGGTGCAGGAGGATATCCTTGAACGCTTGTTGCAGATGGACCGGCTGGGAGCTGACATTTTAAAGGTAGCAGTGATGCCAAAGACAAAGGCAGATGTGCTGACTCTTCTGGAAGCAACGATGGAAATGCAGGAAAGAACAGAAAAACCGGTGGTAACGATGTCAATGGGAAGGCTTGGGCTGATAAGCCGATTATCCGGTGAAATTTTTGGATCCGCTATTACCTTTGGAACGGCTGGAAAGGCTTCGGCCCCGGGACAGATAGAGGCGGGAAAGCTTTTTGATATTCTTAATCTGCTGATGCAAAATGGAAAAAGTTGACATTTTGAGGGTTTAAAGGTAAAATTATAGAAAATGATGAAAGGACGTAGAAGGTATTATGAGAAGAGTAAAACAGGCTATATTCGCAATGCTATGTCTTTGTATGGTTTTGGCAATCACACCGGTTACAGCCAATGCGAGTAATTTGGAAAACAAAAATCAGGATATTGCCAATATACAGGAAGAGAGTATTCTTAATGAAGAGCTTTATGAGAAATGGGCAGATAAAAGTAATGGAAAATTTACTTCCGAAGCATTGAAGGAATTTGCTCTAAAATTGCAGGGGGAGTATGTTCCAAGGATTTTGAATGGGATAACAGAGAGCTTTTCCTTTGCAAAGCCTACCGTAAAGGGAATGAAGATGGGGCTGGAACTTTATAACGACAATCGTGGAAATGCAGCCCTGGCAATGGTTGAGTCTAATGGCATAAAATATAAGCTGAGCATCAATATGGCCGCCTTAACGGCAACGAATGAAGGGAAGGTAGATGCAGATGCCAATCATGGGGAGTTGTATGGCTCTATTGCCCATGAGCTGATGCATGCGGTCATGTTTGATGTGACCTCGACAGGAATGCTGGGAGATGGATACTGGACCAATACCTATCATGAGACTGTAGATGCTTTTCCCAGCTGGTTTTATGAGGGGATAGCCCAGACTGTGGGTGGCGGCATCGAATGGTGAGGAAGGCTGACAAATGATTTGTATTTCAGAAATTCCAGAGAGGCACTTATAAAGGAATGGTTGGGGGAATTTTACTATCTGGGATATGAGGCATATGCACAGGGGTATATTGCGGTGCTTTATTTGGGACATATTGCGGGTGGTGAGGTTGACAGCATTACCAGTGCCAACATTATAAAGGGCTTGGATGCCATCGTGCTGGATGTGGAGGACGGATATTCTCTCAGTCAGGCTATCTGCAGGCAAACAAAGCAAAAGTATACGAGCATTGAGGATTTTCAGGAGAAGTTTTCTGGCGATGCCTATGACTTTACAATAGATTTTATGAATTTGATTGATGTTAATACAGAGGATGTAAGGTGGCATCCTACGGGATCGCTTTTAGCCCGTGATGGACTAGCTGTGAGCAAATTAAAGATGTATCAGGGGCTGTCGGGAGAGTCTGACTATTTTATTCTGGATATTGCCTGTGGTGGAATATATGACAATTCCAGTGTCCTGGAGGGCAAAAATGTGCGTACAGGCGGCGGAAAGACCAAAACAAAGGGCTTGCGGAGAGATGGAACCCTAAACAGGGCTGCAAAAAATCCCTGGACATCCGATTCTTATAAGGAAATCTATGATACAGAAGAAAAGCAGCATAAAATCACCCTGACTGTGAAGGAAGGCGGTGGAGGAACAGTAACAGGAGAAGGGATTTATAAGAAGAATGCTTCTGTAACTGTCATTGCAAAGGCTGGAGAAGGGTATAAGTTTGTTCATTGGCTTGAAAACGGCAAAGAGGTTAGTACAGATGAGAACTATAGGTTAACCGTTGCTGGAGATAAAGCTCTTACAGCTGTTTTTGAAAAGTTAAATTTGCCGACTTCAACTGAAGCTCTGAAACCGGAGGTCTCTCCGGATGCGGGTAAAGCTCCAGAACCACAGCCATCGCCGGGTTCGGAAGAAGGTATCAGTCCAGAAGGAGGCTCTGTCCCGGGAGGCGGTATCAGCTCAGGTGGAGGCTCTGCCTCGGGAGGAGTTTCCAGTGAGACGTCAGGAAGGCAGGAGGAATCAATTAAGACATCCAATGAGTCCCGGAAGAAGGAAAAAGCTTCGGTTTCAAAAGGAAACACCACAGAGGAGACAGCAGTTGTCTTAAAGGGAAAGATGGATAAAAGCCAAGCTAGTACTGTATCCATAACAAAAGGAATTGTTCAAAAAGCAGTAGATAGCAGTCCTGAGGGTGGAAAGGGTGCTACGATTGTGTTTAAGGTGAAAACAGTTACTATGGGAAATGCCATTTCCATTCAGCTGTCGGAGGGGGCTCAGAAAACATTATTGAATTCCAAGGTAGAAGAAGTAAAAGTGGTAACAGATCGGCTTCAGATTTCTTTTACCCCGGAGGCACTAAAAAAGATAAAAAAGGATGTAGGCACTACAGCGGTGATTAGGGTAGAAAAAATTCCTGCCTCAATGCTTTCTAAGTCAGCATCTAAAATTGCAGATAAGCAGCAAATTTTCAAAATAGACATTACAAATAAGAAGGGAAAATCTGTAAAAAGATTTGTAAAGAGTACAGTATCTGTGTCGATACCATATGCATTGAAAGATAACGAGGACAAAGATAGGGTATGTGGTGTATATGTGACAGAGAATGGGAAGATAAAAAAGGTGACTGGCTCTTACTATGATTCTGCCACAGGGATGGTAATATTAGATGTAAACCAGACAGGAGTGTATGGAATCAGATATCAATAATTGCATATGCAGACGAGGATTTTCAATGGGATTATCCGAAAGAACTCTCTGCCCGGCTATTTTTCTTTTGGAGAACAGCCGGGCAGGAGTTTTTATGCTGATGTAAGGACTCTTTCTTGACACAGAAAGCTATTCGGGGTAAAATCTTAAAAAACAGAGACAGCCGTGGAAAGGAAGTATTCATATGGAAAAGAAAAATATTGATTGGGCGAATCTTGGATTTGGTTATCAGAAAACAGACATGCGTTATGTTTCCAATTA
Source organism: Acetivibrio ethanolgignens (assembly GCF_001461035.1). GTDB lineage: Bacteria > Bacillota > Clostridia > Lachnospirales > Lachnospiraceae > Velocimicrobium > Velocimicrobium ethanolgignens. The sequence goes on from NZ_LNAM01000164.1 coordinate 49,966, forward strand.
TAAAAATGGGGTATGGGATGGAGGAGGCCTTACAGAAGATGATAAAGTGGTAATTAATGAGTGTGCTGGTGTTCTTCAGTATGCACAGACCTGCTTTGAGGGGTTAAAGGCATATACCACAGAGGATGGACATATTGTGACCTTCCGCCCGGATCTCAATGCAAAGAGAATGGCAGATTCTGCAAAGAGATTACAGATGCCTGTATTCCCGGAGGAGCGATTTATTGAGGCGGTAGAGAGGGTAGTTGCAGCTAATGAGGCCTATGTACCGCCTTATGGCTCCGGTGCGACGATGTACATTCGTCCATATATGTTTGGAACCAATCCAGTGATTGGAGTAAAACCGGCAGATGAATACCAGTTCCGTATCTTTACAACTCCGGTTGGACCATACTTCAAAGGTGGAGTAAAACCACTTACCTTACGGGTATGCGACTATGATAGAGCAGCTCCAAAGGGGACAGGGCATATTAAGGCCGGACTTAACTATGCTATGAGTCTTTATGCGATTGTAACTGCCCATGAGGAAGGCTTTGATGAAAATATGTATCTGGATGCAGCTACAAGAACAAAGGTAGAGGAGACTGGTGGAGCAAACTTTATTTTTATTACGAAGGACAACAAGCTGGTAACACCAAAGTCAAGCAGTATTTTACCATCGATTACCCGTCGCTCTCTTATGACTGTAGCAAAGGATTATCTTGGCATGGAATGTGAAGAAAGAGAAGTATACTTTGACGAGATTAAGGATTTTGCAGAATGTGGGCTCTGCGGCACAGCTGCAGTTATTTCTCCGGTTGGAAAAATTGTTGATCATGGTAAAGAGATCTGTTTCCCAAGCGGTATGACTAAGATGGGACCGGTGACAAAGAAGCTTTATGACACCTTAACAGGCATCCAGATGGGGAGAATTGAAGCACCAGAGGGATGGATTAAAGTAATTAAATAGTTTACTTTTGAAATGAAAATTGGTATGATAATAGAGAGGTTTAAATTTCTGTAAAAAGGAGCGTGCAGGCCATGGTTAAGGTTGGTATCTTAATGGGAAGTGATTCAGACCTTCCTATTATGAGTAAGGCATGTGAAATGCTGAATAAATTTGGAATTGAATATGAGATGAAGATTATATCTGCACACCGGATGCCGGATATTTTTGTGGAATATGCAACGACTGCAGAGGAGCGGGGAATTGAGGTAATTATTGCCGGAGCTGGTGGAGCTGCTCATCTGCCGGGTATGTGTGCCGCACTTTATAAGCTGCCGGTGATTGGCGTACCAATTGAGACAAAGACATTGGGCGGTGTAGATTCCCTGTATTCTATCGTGCAGATGCCATCTGGCATACCGGTAGCTACGGTGGCGATTAACGGGGCAGCCAATGCAGGCATTCTTGCAGCAAAGATTTTATCTATATCTGATCCGTCTTTACGAGAGAAACTGGCAGCCTACCAGCAGCAGATGAAGGCTTCTGTAGTAGCCAAGGATGAGAAGCTTAACCGTCTGGGCTATGAGGGATATTTAAAACAGTCAAAATAAATGGTCTGTGAATAGATTTGAAAATGGAGGACTAGAAAGCAGAATGAAGAAAATAGCAGTAGTTACGGACAGCAATAGCGGAATTACGCAGGCACAGGGTAAGGAGCTTGGTGTTTTTGTACTTCCGATGCCTTTTACGATTAATGGAAAGGAATATTTTGAAGATATTAATCTGACCCAGGAAGAATTCTACCAGATGCTGGAAGATGGTGCGGATATTGCAACCTCACAGCCATCAGTTGGTTCCGTTCTTGATTTATGGGATGGGATTTTGGAGGATTATGATGAGATTGTGCACATTCCGATGTCCAGTGGACTTTCCGGTTCCTGTGAGACTGCTATGGGACTGGCGCTGGATTATGATGGTAGAGTGCAGGTGGTAAACAATCAGCGGATTTCTGTTACCCAGCGGCAATCTGTACTGGACGCTTTGGAATTTATAAAGCAGGGTAAGTCAGCCACAGAGATTAAGCAGATTTTGGAGGAAACCAGGTTTGAATCCAGTATCTATGTTATGGTTGATACCTTAAAATATTTGAAAAAGGGTGGACGTATCACCGCAGCGGCAGCTGCTCTTGGAACAGTACTGAATCTAAAGCCGGTGCTTCAGATCCAGGGAGAAAAGCTGGATTCCTATGCTAAGGTAAGAGGTCTTAAGGCAGCAAAAAAGACAATGATTGAAGCGATTAAAAATGATTTGGATACCCGATTTGCAGCTGTAAGGGAGGATAAAGGTCTTTACTTTCAGGTTGCTCATACAGCAAATGAGGAGGCAGCGAATGCTTTTGCAGAAGAGATAGGGGAACTGTTCCCAGGCTATGATATCTATGTGGACAGGCTTTCCTTAAGCGTTGCCTGCCATATTGGTCCAGGCTCTCTGGCTTTCGCCTGTACGAAAAAGATTACAGAATAAAACCAATGTCATTTAGTTAGTCAAAAATCTTGTTAAGTTAAGGAGTAAATCTTCGGATTTGCTCCTTAAAATAATGTTTTGGCCAAATTAAACGAGGGCAAAAAACGTAGAAACAGCCAACGTATAAGACATTTTATAATCTTAGGAGAGATTTTCTATGGAAAGAAGACATCCTGCAAATTTGTTTGTTCGTGAATGTATTACTAAAGCACTGTTTATGTTGATGAAAAATAAGGATTATCAAGAATCCATATAAAAAGTGGCACATTTCGTGCATATTTTAGTTATCAACCGTTGGTTGAGTGTTTTATCTTACTGTATTTATACAATATCAACTGTTGGTTCATGGAATTATTTATGACTATAAGATAGGCTTTATAGCGAAAGGAGGGTTCCCGAAATGAATCAGGAAAAAATAGGAAAGTTTATTGCAGAATGCAGAAAAGAGCAAAATTATACGCAGGCAGTTCTGGCTGAAAAATTAGGTATTACAGATCGTGCAATATCTAAATGGGAAAATGGTGTTTGAGTTATAATAGGACCAAGTTAGATGAAACCCAGTAAAATCAAGGGGTTATGCCTAATTTAGTCCTTATTTTTATACCAATTTAGCGGTAGATAAGGCAGCGCTGTTATATCAAAACCGAAAATACAAGTCAGTATCACAGATGTCCGCAATCAGTCTGAGAGTGAATCTGTGTGCTTAGATTAGGTACAATTTTATATCAAAATATTTAGTGAGGACTAAATTAGCATTGGCATCAATTATATGGTGCTTCGTGGAAAGACTGAGTATAAAGCTGAGCTTTCCACAAGTCCTGTCGGCAGTATGGTGAAGCTGGAAAACCTGTTCAATGGACTGGAGAAAAAGATTGATTCCATGACGGAAGAACTCACCAATATGCAGAATCAGATCAAAGAAATGCAGGAAGATACACTTGTCAATAATGCTAAAAAGGCATTGTCGGAAGCACAGGAGCGACTTAATGCCAGATGTGAGCAGATAAAGTCGCAGGTATTGGAAGTGAAAGCACAGGTCAAATCTACAGCAAAGAGCATAGTTGATGAAGCAAAGGTAAAGGGAAGAACTGCATTATACAGGGTGTCGGAGTTCTTAGGAATTAAGAAAAGGCTTCTTGATATCCGAGAGAATGTAAGAGGTGCAATCAAGACCACGGATAAGGATATAGCAAAGACAGCACTTCTTGCAAAAGGATTTCGTGAAGCTGGTCAGACAGCAGCCAATGCATTCCGTACTTTTGCTGACAAACCGGAGGTAGATTATTCTCAGAAAGAGCAGAAACATCCAATTACAAAGGCGGTACTTGCTCCGATGAAAGCAGTGAAAAAGATGCTTGTATCAATGGAACTTCATTTGGATGCATCTATTGATAAGCTGGATAGTCTGGCTATGAATGTGAAGCTTGATAAGGAAAAGCATATGGAGAATATGAAGAAACAGGAGCAGACAGAGCCGGAGAGGGCTGAAGCAGAGAGAGTGGAAGCAGAGGTTGTATACTCTCCAATGGTCGCTGAGCCGCAGGAGTATCAGTATAATGCAGATGCATTTGAGGCTAGAGGTGTGGATGAGGTGAAGCAGGAAGCGGCACATAAGGAAGTATTGAAGATAAGGGAAGATAAAGCCAGATAGATGTGAGGACGTATCATCAGTAATGGAGAAATGGTGGTACGTCTTTTTTTGTGGAATGGCGAGGTTATTTATGATATAATAAAAACAAATTTTTCATTAAGGAGTACTACTTTGAAGAAAATACCAATAAATATAATCATGTATACAGCTATGTTTCTTATAGCCGGGATTCTTGTAATATCAGCCAGCCGCCAAAGTCATCAGGCTGTCATGTCAATCCCTATACCTGTTCATTTTACAGGCGAGTACAGTCAAGGTGGCGGAGAATGGCAGATGCTTGATACAGAAACAGACCTGTCTTCTTATAACGGGGCTGTAACACTCCGTGGCAGATTTGATACAGAACTGTTGGAGGGGGCAGAAATAAGATTTTATCTAAACCACATTGGTGTGGATATATGCAGGGACGGGGAAATCCTATATGAATCAAGCCATGAAAAGTTCCCGGATATGTGCGGTAGCACGTGGGTATCGTGGGTGCTTCCGTCAGCATCGCCGGAGGACGTACTTGAAATAAAATTGTATAATCCCCACGGTTTTGGAAACAGGGACGCATATAATCAGTTCCTGGATTCCATTTACATTGGTGGTGATGTGGTAATGAAAAACTATTTTGAGCGGCAGAGCCTGCCGTATAAGGCAACTAGTATTTTCATTCTTGTGGTTTCCATTGCACTCATCGGAACAGCGGCTGGCTACAGGCTTTTACGTCTCCCTGGCAACAGTCTGCTGCTAAAGTCCGGACTCATGTCACTCATGATGGGGGTGTATATGTATCTTGACGCAAAGGACATTTCCCTCTGGAGCGGGCAGATGGCATTCAATACATATGCCAGACGGCTTGCTATGATGGGTGCAGCGTGGCTGATGGGGGCGTGTGTGAATGAATTGCTGCATGGGAAACGCAGGAAAATATCGGAAATTGCAGTATATGTGCTGATGCTCACTGATTTTGTTCTTATGGTTGTGTCCCTTGCTGGGGCAAAGGGGATTTATGATACTGGCATTTATTGGGCAGCGGTGCAGGGAGCTGTCAGCCTGCTTCTGCTCGTTTTGACCGTTATGGATGCAAAGGACGGCGGAAAGCGTAGGGGACTGATGCAGCCTTCCGCAATCGTGCTGCTGACCGTGCTGCTGCTTGAGCTTGTTAACTCCTGCACGGGCTGGTGGCGGGGCGGCATCTGCATTAAAATAATATTTACGGTGCTGTTTGTGTTCCATCTTGCCAGAGCAGCATGGCTGGTGGCGAAGAACCAGCAGGATTCCATCAGGGCGGAAAAGCTCAGGGAGGAACTGAAAAACAGCCGCATAGTCCTCGCCATGAGCCAGATACGGACGCATTTTGTATTCAATATCCTGAATGCAATCAGTGGTATGTGTGAATATGACCCGCAGAAAGCGGATGAAACACTGGTCATGTTCGCCCATTATTTAAGGAGCAACATTAACATTATGGAGGAGGACGAGCCGGAAGCCTTTACAAAATCACTGGAACATCTGGAGAAATACGTCTTTCTTGAGCAGGTGCGTTTCGGCGAAAAGATACAGTTTGCAAAAAACATTGAGGCAGATAATTTCAAGATTCCTCCGCTGGTTCTCCAGCCTTTGGTGGAAAATGCAATCAGGCACGGGCTGCTTCATAAGAAGCAGGGAGGAACCGTCATCCTGCACACATGGGAGGAAAACGGCGACAGCATCATTGAGATTTCCGATGACGGTGTGGGGTTTGACATGGCAAATGCACCGGGGCAGGAATCTGTCGGAATGAAAAATGTCCGTTTCCGCCTGAAGTATATGGTGGGAGGGACAATGGACATAAAAAGCACTCCGGGGCAGGGTACAACAGTAACCATTACGATTCCCGGAAAACATAAAATACAGAAGACGGAGTGAAAAAGAAATGAAAGTAATATGTGTGGATGATGAACAGCCGGCACTTGACACGTTCCGGTTAAAGGCGAAGGGGTTTCCGGAAATCGAAAGTCTCCGTCTGTTTTCGGATTGCGAGGAGGCACTCCGGTATGCAGGGGAGAACAGGATAGACGTCGCCTTTTTGGACATAGAGATGCCGGATATGGGAGGCATAGAGCTTGCGAGGGAGTTAAAGAAAAAGGACTGCAACATCAGGATATTTTTTATGACGGCTTTTGAGCAGTATGCACTGGACGCATTTGGTGTGAAGGCACTTGGATATATCATGAAGCCGTACACGAAGGAGGAGATCGGGGAAGCGTTGGAAACGGCTGCACTGATGCGCTCCCGTCCCAAAAAGAGGGTGGAAATCGAAACAATACCCAGTTTTACCGTGCATGTGGATGGGAAGCGGCTGGCTCTGGGCGGGAAAAAACAGGAGCTGCTTGCCTTGCTGGTGGACAGGGGGGAAACAGGGCTGACGACCGGGGAAGCCATAGCCTGTCTGTGGCAGGACAGGTGTGCGGATGAAAAGACGCAGACCTTGTACCGGGTCACTTTCTACCAGCTTATGGATGAGCTGAAGAAAAACGGGATTGAGGATATTATAAGTTCTGGTGAAAAGAGCAAGTATATCGTGAAGGACATGGTGGAATGCGACCTGTACCGCATACTGGATGGAGAGACGGAGGGATTGAAAAGTTATGGGGGATATTACCTGAAAGAGTATTCGTGGTCAGAAACCAGAAACGGACAGTTAAACAGCATGAAAGAAGCCGCAGTTTTTCAAAAACCGGACAGTGGGGTTTAGGAAAGAAACAACGGCAGATGGGAAATCCCGTCTTACCCTTAAAACAGGGCAGGACGGGATTTTTTTGACCTTTTTATGAAATACGAACAAAAAATAGTGAAAGTTTTGTGCAATATTTTTTGCCAAAACTGGGAAGAATTAACGGTTTTTTAACGTCGAGTTATTTATGCTTGACTTAATAAATTAAAAAGAGGAGGGATTGACAACTCTATGAAAAGATTTAAAGCAACGACAAAAAGAATATCCGTCATGTTTCTTGCGGCGCTTCTTATGTTTAGCTCCGTGGATTACGGTGTTTTGAGCGCAGCGGCGGCGGAGAGAACGGAAACAACCTGCCCGAACCATCCGGAGCATACCGCAGACTGCGGTTATGTAGAGGCAGTGGAGGGTGCGGACTGCACCCATGAGCACACGGACGAATGTTACAGGATAGTGACGGAATGTGTGCATGAGCATGGGGAAGAATGCTATGAAAAAGAACTGACCTGCGAAAATACGGAGGAAGGGCATGAGCATACAGACGAGTGCTATACAAAAACTTTAAACTGTACCCATGAATGCAGCGAGGAATCCGGCTGTATCAGACGGGAGCTGGACTGTAAGCATGAGCATGACGAAAGTTGCGGATACAGGGAGGCAGTGGAAGGGCATCCTTGTACCCACAGCTGTGAACTGTGTTCCGGTGCAGCAGAGGAAAGCACGGAAGACGGAACAACGGACGTAGAAGATGAAAGAACCTGCATCTGTGAAGATAAATGTACCGGAGACACGGTCAATGAAGACTGTCCGATATGCTCCGCAGAGGGTGCAGATTTGGAAAAGGACTGCAAAGGGGGAAAAGTACATACGGAGCTTCCGGAAAAACTGAAAGCCTTGCAGGAGCGCATGAATGCCCTGCCGACAGTAGCAGAGTACAAGTCAATGACTGGTGAACTGGTAGAGGGAACGAATGTGACCGAGGTACAGTACAATGTCTACATGGAAGCGTGTGATCTTTATGATGAATACGATGCCATGCCGGATAAGGAAAAGGCACAGCTTGACATTAGCAAGTTGGAGGCATTGCTGAATTATTGTAATGAAACATTTACTGAGTGCAGTACAAAGAATTCCATCACACCTGAAAAGGGCATTGATTATGATGTAGCCTATTCGGAGATCCGTAATGGAAAGATGCCCGAAGATGGTGGCGGCTCGATGGTGCTGCCTGTCGGCACAAGAATTTATTTCGATGAAGATAATATCATGGAAAGGTTAGACAATTTTCAATTTTTTGTAGATACCTATGAGTCCGCTGTTAGTCGTGGTTATATTGCTGGTGTTACGGAAGATGATCTCTCAGAGGAACAGAAAGCCTACATGAACTATTATTATGCAGATTACACCCCTGTGAAAGGAAGTATTATAACCCTGCAGTCATATTATCTTGATGATAATAAGAATAAAATAACCTGCGGCGGTCAGTGGATGGTTACCGCATGCGGTGAAAGTGAAGATGTTTTACAGATCTATTCGTTGACACCGACTTCTGTAACATATTATACAGCGAAATTGGAGAATACTTTAACTACTGTGACAGCAAAGCTGAGTCAGACGGAATATATTATTCCGGATGCGCAGGTGTTCCTTACTGTTACGCCAAAGAACGGTCCGCTTTCAGCAAGCGATGTGAAAATTGAACTGACGAATTGTTCTCTGAAAAGTGATACGCCTACTGTAAGTGATGACGGAAGCCTTGTGTACACACTTCATAGTTTTACGAATAATGCTGCGGTAACTGTTAAGGAGGCTGGTTCTTCCGGTGAAACTGGATCTGTCACCGGCGTAACCGTTTCTCCAAACACAAATGTCAACGTGAACAAGGGTGGAACACAACAGTTTACGGCAACCGTGAACGGCACGGGTACTTTTGACAACACCGTAACATGGAAAATTGAGAATGCAAATAGCAGCAACACAACAATTTCTGACAGTGGTTTGCTGACTGTTGGTGCAGATGAAACGGCATCTTCCATCGCAGTGATTGCAACATCGAAGGGTGACAGCACGAAGTCCACCACCGTTTCGGTTGTAATACCACAGACAACATCGATTACTGGCGTGACCGTTTCACCGGATATTGCTACTATAAAGAAGGGCGAAACACAGCAGTTTACTGCTTCGGTAAGCGGTACAGGTAATTTTGATAATACTGTAACATGGACAGTAGAGGGCGCAGTCAGCACGAATACTAAAATTGATGAAAACGGAAAATTAACGATAGGTGCAGATGAAACAGCAACCTCTATTATAGTAAAAGCTATAGCGAATGGCGACCATGCAAAATCAGCTTCTGCTATGGTTACAGTTATAAATAAGGATATTAAAGTCCCTGTAATCGGTGGCATAGAGAACGGCGGAAAATACTGTAAATCGGTAACTTTTACCGTAACAGCAGATAATCTGGATAAAGTAACGGTAGATGGAACAGAAGTAACGCAAAACACAGACGGCAAGTATATGATCACCGCAGATGATAAAGCACATACCATCATAGCGAAGGATACAGCCGGAAATATAACAAAATATACAATTACCGTATATACGAGGCATGACTTTGAAAATCCGGTTTATACGGAAACCGGAAGGGAAGGAAACGTGATTACGGAAGAAGCACCCTGCGGACATGGCTGTGGCAAGAGTATTGTCAGAAAGCGGACGCTAGAAGGTGACATTATCGGTCAGGAATATCCAAATGACAGCGGCTCCAACGGAAACCTTGCAACCGATGTAAAGGTAGTGCCAGGAACACCGACAGTCCATGTCAGCGGACTGGATTTAGAGATAGCAAAGGAAGTCCTTGATCCGTCCGAAATCTCACAGGTGGAAAACGGTGAGAAACTGCTGGTATATCTTGAAATAAACAAATTGGAGGAAATGGCTGTTCTTACGGAAGATAAGACCAAAACAGAGGAACAGGCGGCAGAGAAAAAACTTCAGCAGGGCATTTACCTTGACCTGTCCATGTGGAAAAAGATAGGAGATGCAGCAGCAGTGCCGCTTGGCAGTACGAAGATTTCAAAAAAACTGAAAATCTCACTTACCCTGCCGGAAGAACTGAAAGCCCCTGCTGGAAAGGTGTGCACCTATTATGTGATCAGGGTGCATGACGGAGCAGTGACGGTACTTGATACAGAACTTAGCGGAAATGAAATCAGCTTTATGACCGACCGGTTCTCGACTTATTCTGTATGGTATGCGGAAACGGATGCACCTACACCTCCGGGCGGTGATGATAAACCGAATAAGCCGAGTAATCCGGATACACCGAGTAATCCGGATACACCGAGTAATCCGGATACACCGAGTAATCCGGATACACCGAGTAATCCG
>NZ_LNAM01000164.1:60169-116698 GCF_001461035.1 Acetivibrio ethanolgignens
TAATCCGGATACACCGAGTAATCCGGATACACCGAGTAATCCGAATACACCGAGTAATCCGAATACACCGAGTAATCCGAATACACCAAACAATCAGAATGACCTGAACAAACAAAATAACATAAACAGTAATACAACAAGTGCACCGCAGACAGGCGATGACAGCAATCCGGCGTTCTGGGTTACCCTGCTGCTTGCATCATTGACAGCACTGGCAGGATTATTTGCCAAAAAGAAAAAGGAATGGAAGTAACCGATGAAGGGAGATGACAACCGGGTGCGGGAACACAGGGGGCTTCGGGAGAAGCTCCCTGTGGCAGCCGCAATTCTGCTTATTATCGTCCTGCTTATCTCCGTATGGAAAATCGGAAACTACCTGATGGATGATTGGAAAAGCCGCAGTTTTGTAAAAGACCTCCAGCAGTCTGTAATCATCAGGGACGAGGGAGAGGCAGAGCCGGACGATGCAGCGCCGGGGCAGGAAGAAGAAACAGACACGGAAAAGGAGACGGAAGCACCGGATTTCATTGACTTTGACAGCCTGCATGAAATCAGTGGGGATGCGGCAGCATGGATTTATGAACCGGACGGGGAAATCAACTATGTAATAGCGCAGGCAAAAGACAACGACTATTATCTCCGCCGTCTTTTAGACGGCACAGAGGCAAGCGGAGGCACACTTTTTATGGACTTTCGCAATAATAAAGACCTGTCTGACTGGAACACAGTTATTTACGGGCATAACATGAAAAACGGCACAATGTTTGCAACACTTCTTGATTACCGCAGACCGGGCTACTATGATAAACACCCGGTTATGTATCTTTACACGCCGGAACAACGCTATAGGATTGAGCTGATAGCGGGATATACGACAAACGTGAATGACCTGATTTATTCTATCCCTGCTACGAAAGAGAGCAGAGATGAAATCCTTGACCATGCCCGCATGGTGTCTTCTTTTATCTCCGATGTCACAGTGGAGGATGGGGACAGGCTGGTGACACTGTCTACCTGTTCTTATGTCTATGATGATGCGAGGTATGTGGTAATTGGAAGGATTGTAGGGGAATAGAACAACATAATGATTATGAAAAAGCAGGGTGATGACTTAGGTTATCGCCCACTTTTCAATTTTGGGGATCATAAGGTTGCTCCTATGTGCCTGATAATGGATGTCTGTACTTTATAGAAAAGCAGGGAACGCAGAATATTTTGATTTTCAAGAGAAATTTACAAAATCCTGAAAAGAAATAAAAAATATTTGTACAATATTTCCTGAAACAAGAGAGAAAATTAACGGGTTTTTAACGCCGGCTTTTTTATGATTATATAAAACGGATAAATTAAGAAAGAAAGTGACAGGACAGATGAGTTGCTTATGGGATTTTACGGCATAGATAATCCCCAAAAGCAGAATTTGGGTTATGCCCTTGACACGCTTCAAAGCGTGGGATGAATTGCTGGTCATCTGTGAGGACGTTGACTGGAGAAGATAATAACACATGGAAAGGAAAAAATGGTCATGAAGAAAAAGATGTTGTCAGCCTGTAGTATCGGCATGATGCTTTTTGTCCTGACTGCCTGCGGCACTAAAACGCAAAGCGTGGAACCGGCAAAAGCAGGAGAAGAAAGTGTCACAGAACAGACAGAAAGCACTGTGCAGGAATCTGTTAAAAAAGAGGAAGCAAATGCTTTGGGATCTTATGAGGAACAGTATGGAGAGGTTTTGGATAAATACCATGCTGCTCTGAGCGAAAAATGGGATGGACAGAAACTATCCAGTGAAGGATTAAGCCAGTTAAGCCTCTACTGTCAGGAGGGAAACGCTCTGGAAAATGTCGGATATGCTTTTCTGGACGTAAATGGTGATGGGGTATGTGAGCTGATGATCGGAGCCATTCACGGAGATGAATTTGTGAATAAAATGCTCTTTGAATTGTATACCTTGGAAGACGGTGTTCCTGTACAGATTTTTGCCGGGCAGGAGCGTGACCGTTATTATATCGCCGGACTGGAGGAAGGCGGCTATCTTATTGCAAATGAGGCATCATCGGGAGCTGCGGACAGCGCATGGTTCTATTATGTCATGGATGGAAAGGAACTTTCAGTTGTCCAGGCAATTCTCTACAATGCGGCAGCGTCACCCGATCAGCCGTGGTATATGGCATACAGCAGGGACTGGGATATAAGCAGTGCAGAGCCGGTCGAGGAACAGTTTGCAGAGGATCTTATAGAAAGCTATAAAGGCAGATATATGGTGCCGGAGTATCAGAGGTTTTCGGATTACAGGAAGTAATTTTGAAGAAATTTGGAGAGCAAGATTTTGCTCAGTGGTATTTTTCTGAAAGAAATCTACAAATATTGCATAAAAAATATGGGAAAATTCGTGCAATATATTTTACCAAAACAGGGGAAAAATTAATGGTTTTTTAACGCTGGGGCTTTTATGATCATATTATTCAGAAAAAATAAAAAGGAAGGGTATGAAAGATTATGAAAAAGAATTTATTAGTTACTATGTTAGTGGGAGCAGTGTTGACCGTAGGTGCAGCAACCGGATGCGGAGCTTCTGCACCGGATGCAGAAATCGGGGTAAACACGGAAACCGGGACAAATACGGAAGAATCGGAAGCTGTGGTAAAACCATTATATCCTCTGGAAACGGCGCAGGATGCCTTGGCTGATGGCGGATATTCGGTTTCATTTACAGCAGATGACCTTATGAAAACAGATGGCGGATATGAATTGACGGTAGAAGTATATGAATATGACCGTTATGAAATGGAAGCCATAGACAATTTAGCGAACGGTTCCAAAATTCAATTTTGCAACAAAGAAATTACAGTGGATAAGGTGGAAAAAAATTCCGAAACAGGTTTTATTCAGATTAATGGGGGCATTGAAAATGATGGAATTGAATTGATGGAAGAGGACGGCTTGTATCGTACTGTGACCTTTAACGATTCTCCGGTTTATTATTCTGTTGGCAAAATAACGATTCCTTTGGCGGATGATATAACATTTGAAGATCAGGCAGCTTCTGAACAGGAGTCAGACCTGCCGATAGTAGAGTTAAAAGACCTGCCGAATGCCATTGAAAATAGTGATATATCGTTTATCTGTAACAATACAGTAATCACGGTCAGACAGGAACAGATCGTACAGATTATCAGATATTGGGTTCCGTAAAACAATTCCATTTGTTATAAAAATCCCGTCTTACCATCAAAACAGGGCAGGGCGGGATTTTTTTGACCTTTTTATAAAATTTTATAAATTATGAACAAAAATAGTAAATACTTTGTGCAATATTTTTGCCGAAACAGGGGGAAAATTAACGGTTTTTTAACGCTGGTTTTTTATAATTGCTCAGTATGGGTAAATTTAAGAAGGAATGTGACAGGACAGCAGGAATCCCTTCCACAGACTGAGTTAGCATCACAGGCAGAAAGAATCTGAAATACCGAAACTCTGTGTAGCAGCCTACTGCCGAGTTTCCACCGATAGTGATCCTTCAATATTTAACTGGAGTTTTGTTTGGTCACTGCAGATAGATATACACATAAAGGAGAATTAGATGGATGAATAGATTTAAAGATTACATTACGAGAAAATTATATTGTGCAGGAATATCACAGGAAGAGTACAATTTGATTCAGAAGGATATACACGAAGAGAACAGAAAAAGCCTTTTGACCTTTTCTGCAATAACGGTTGTCTTTCTGCTTATTATGTTTTTTATTTCTTTTGTAATAGCAGCAATATTTGTTAAAGAAGATTATGTGCTTGTAGCGGATAATATTGATGTTACTGTGTTTGGTACGATCAGTGCAGTAATATGCACATACATGATGAGCTTAAAGTTCCAGAGATTTTTGTATGCACGGAAAGTTACTATATTAAGTGAGACAGACTTACTAACGGGTCTTTTTAATCGCAATTCCTATGAGCGGAAGCTGAAAGTATATTCTTCAATGTGCAATCAGGTGTTCGCTTGCATTTATGTAGATGTCAATGGACTTCACGAGATTAATAATACAAAGGGACATGCAGCCGGAGATAGAATGCTTCAGTTTGTTGGAAAAACATTACAGAAAGAATTTTGAAGAAATTTGGAGAGCAAGATTTTGCTCAGTGGTATTTTTTTGAAAGAAATCTACAAATATTGCACAAAAAATGGAGGGGAGATTTGTGCAATATGTTTTGCCAAAACAAGGGGAAAATTAACGCTTTTTTAACGCTGGTTCTTTTATTCTGAAAGCATCATAGAAAAATAAGTCACTCAAACTTCGCACATGAATTTTCAAGGTGCGTAGGCACTTGTTCAAGTGAGAAGTTTGAGGTTGTAATAAAAAGTTTAACATGGAGGAAAATATATGGTTATGAACTTAAGAAAAAAGAAAGGAACAAGAACATTAGATTTACGGGTGCGGAAACTTTGGTCAAGAACACTTGCCATGATACTTTGTATGTGCATGGTGTTAGGAAGCGTTGACATGACAGTGTTTGCGGAAGAAGAACACAGCAGCGGTGGAAAGCAGACAAAAGTGATCACAGCTTTTGAGCCGCTGGATAATTCATTGGCTGTACAGTATGTGACAACCGGTGATAGTGAATCTGCAATTTCATTTCCGGAAAAATTGAATGCAGTGGTTGAACTTCGGTCAGAGGTGATGGTTGATGAAAACGCAGAAGACTCAGATAAATCATTAACTGTGGATGAAGAAACAACCTCAGCAGAATCATCGGATGCAAGTGTAAAATCCAATGAGGAAGCAGTAGAGAACGAACAATCTGCAGAGAATGAAGACTCGGCAGATGATAAGGAAGAAACTGCCGGACAGCAGGAATCCCTTCCACAGACTGAGTCAGCATCACAGGCAGAGACAACAGGTGCGCAGACACAGAGAAATCGTGTATCATTACAGACAGAGAATGTACAGGTAGCGGTTACATGGGAACTGGATGCATCTGCCAGCACCAGCGGCACATTCGATTCCACAGCTTCTGGAAATACATATGTCTACAAACCTGTGTTGAATGAGGAATACAACATCGCAGAGGGAACACAGCTTCCAAAGATTACAGTTATAATAGAAGCAAAACCAGGTGAGCGTCAGGTGAATGTCGATGGACTTACCTTCTCTTTACAGGCAGAGGATGGTGCACTTCAGAAAGACGTGTCACTGAATGTTGAAAAGATTACCGACGAGGCGACAGCAGATCAGTTGAGTGAAGATGCAATCCTAAAGATTGACCAGAACAATCTGGTGACAGGAGAACATCTTGCAACTGCAAGGGATCTGCTCAATTCTTACAGGATTGGACTGACTACAGAAGATGGCACTTCTTATGATATAAGCAGTGCAGTGGGAAAAGTATCTGTACAGGTCAGTGGAATCACATCGGAAACAGGAGATATATCGTGCAAAGAAGCTTGCAGGAGGAGGTGGATTTAATAATGTATCCGGAGCCGCTGCAGGCAGCGACCCCGTATTGCTGCTTAATTATATGGTAAGAGAAGCCATAGGAATTGTGAAAGATTTTGTCTTTGGTAATTTTTGATTTAAACATAATTGATTAGTTGGTAACACGTATAGGATGCCTGTAAAATATTTATGTTACGATAAAAGTGTCTATATTATATAATAATTTTATAACTAGAAGCGGTCATTAAATTTATGACAATTAAAACATTAGAAAAAGGAGAATATATGCTTATGAAGTATAGAATACCAAAACGATTAGGAAGCGTGATTCTGGCACTTGCGATTGTGCTGACACAGATATGGATAAGTCCTGTAAAGTCAGAGGCAGCAACAAAAGAATTTGAGGAAATAACAGGAATGATAATAACAAAAGATGGGAATCCTGATTATACAGATAAAGAATATTATCTAAAGGCGGGAGTGACCTTAGGAATTGATAGAAACTTAAATTATACTATTTATTATCAAACTAATTCAGGTAGTACAATAACGACGAGGACAGATACAACAGGCAGCAGTCCGCAGCCATATAATGTGGAAACAATAAATGGTAACAGTCTGTGGAGACTTTTTGTCAACTTTTCAGGAAATAACGTTACGATAATATTAAAGGCATACTTTTTCACTGTCTCATATGATCTCAACGGAGGAAGTGGAGATGGAAAATATTCGGATGTTTTGACTAAAGAAGCAGCTATATCTGAACCAAAAGCTCCAATCAAATCGGGTTATAATTTCGTGGGATGGTACGATGGTAATACAAAGTGGAATTTCAGCAAACCTGTTTCAAAGCCTATGACATTAAAAGCTAAGTGGGAGGAGATTCCGAGAGCTACAGCTACATTCGTTGATAGCTTGTCAGGGGGGGTGACTGCTGAGAATATGCCTGCCTCACAGACAGTAGATGATGGGGCTTCATTTACCAGACCTTCTACATCCCCTACAAGAACAGGCTATACTTTTAAAGGCTGGTTCACATCACAGGGATGTACAGATGAATTTGATTTCACAGGAGTATATCATAAAGGTGATACAGTAAACATATATGCAGGCTGGTCAGCTAATGAATATACTGTTACATTTGACCCTAATGGAGGTATATCTGGCAGTAAGACAACAGTAACAGCAACTTATGATACAATTATTGCAGAAGATAATGAATATACACCAGCAAGAACAGGTTATACCTTTAAGGGCTGGTTTACAGAGCGTGAAAATGGTACTGAATTCAAACTGGGAGCAACTACATATAATGCAGCAGAAGATATAACATTATATGCACATTGGAATGCTAACAACTTTATAATAAAATATGATGCTAATGGTGGAAATGGTAATATGGTTAACACTAATGTGTCATATGATTCTGATACGAAATTATCTAAGAATACATTTACTAAAGAAGGATGTAGATTTTTAGGATGGGCTGAAAGTGCAGATGGAATTGTTAAATATCCTAATCAGGCAGCGGCTGGTAACCTGACAACAGAAGAAGGCACTGAGATCACATTATTCGCAGTATGGGGTGAGAAAATATCAATCACTGCGGACAATGCATCACAGTATCTTAAGTATTCATTAGCATCTGTTACATATGATGGTAATTCACATTCAATTGATATTCAGCCTGAGACAGGTAATGAATTTGGTACAATTACTGTGAAATATTATCAGAATGGTTCTAATATAACAGATGTTAAAGATGCTGGAGTATATACAGTCAAGATTGATATATTAGAAGGTAGTGATAATAGAGCAGTCACAGATATTGAGCTTGGTACATTTACTATTGATAAACGTAAGGTGACAATTACAGCAGAGAATAATTCATCTGTTTATGGAGAAGCTATAAATTCATGTTCAGCAAGAATTACAGAAGGCTCATTAGCGAATAATGGTGACCTTGGAAGTATTTCGGCAAGTTGCAATGTAACACAGAATTCAACATATGGTAATTATATTATTGAACCAATATATAGAGCTAATAATAATTATGAAGTCACTACTGTTAATGGAACATATAGGATTACTAAGGCAATTCAGTCAAAGCCTGATAGTAATATATTTACAGTGACTAAGGTTTCATATTATGGCATATCTGGAAAAGATACTGCTAATGGTAAGATATCAGGCGTTAATGCTCAGATGGAGTATCGTAAGAGTGGTGATATTCATTATACTTCAGTTCCAGATGGCACTACAGTGATAAGTGGTTTGTCAGTTGGAAAATATGAGATACGATATAAGGAAACTAATGATAAAGAAGCAAGTGAATTTGTTGAAGTGAATGTTGATGCAATGATGCAAGATGCCAATGGACCCGATATAGATATCAGACATGGAACAGATTCATTAAAGAATACGCTTAACAGACTGACATTTGGTATATTTTTTAAGGATACAACATCTATAGATATGACAGCAACTGATAATGAAGCAGGAGGAGCAGTTGTATCAGGTTATTATCTGGACGAGAATCCTACAGCTATCAGAACAGAGGAAGAACTTGCTAATATAACATTTACATCAGGAACACATCTGACAGTCAATGCAGATAAGAAGTTCATATTGTATGTTAAGGCAGTAGATAAGGTTGATAATGTTTCTTATGCATATACAGATGGTATCAGTGTTGTTAAGCTTGGAAGTTATGCATCAGTAAAAGATACTGAGCAGCTTAAAAAAGCGTTGGCAGCAGGGCTTGTTAATATCAGGTTAGAGAATAATATAGATATCGCTGCTTCACCAGATATCGTTATACCAGATACTGCAAGGATAGATACTGCAGGATATATGTTTATAGCTCCTGCCAATAAACAGATTGATGTTATAGCAGAGGCTTCGTGGATTGTAGGTTCAGACGATACAGCTAAACGTGTATATGGTTCATATAGCAGAATTCCTGCTGGCACAGATGAGGTGATTGTTAGTGGAACTGTCATTCTTCAAGGAGGAACAGTTATCTCTGAAGGAACGACTCTGATATTAGCAGAGGGAGGAAAGCTTGTTATTCCAGAAGGAGTTACTGTAACGAATAAGGGTACTATTACAGGCGAAGGTGGAATCAGCATAGATGGTACATATATTAATGATGGTAAGAACTCAGGCAATATAACTATCAATAATAATGGTGAACTTGTAAATAACGGAGCAATAAATACAGAAGGAAAGATATATACATCTTCAACAGCCAAACAGAGCGGTAATGAAATCAATGTGGCTTCAGGTGGTACTCTGATAAAGATTGATGATGCCGCTGCTGATAATTCGTTAAATGTTAATGATGATATAGTTGTCAAGGATGGATATGGAACAGCATCTGTGGAGATACAGCTTCTTGACAAGAATGGTACTACATCAGGTGACGTGATAAGCGATATGAATATATCGACTATCAAGCAGATTGTAGCTGGAAGTCTTACTGCAGATGATAAGATTCAGATGAGAGCAGGACATGATGTTAAGATTAAGCTCTTAGTATCACTTCTTAAAGATAAGGTTACAGATAGCGAGAAAAATGCTGCAAATAATAAACTTTCTGAAATTAAGTCAGATGGTTATACAGCAGCAGTAGCAGGATATCTTGACATAACTTTACAGAAGAAGATAGGAAATTCGGAATGGTCAAGAATCAGCAATATGAATAATTCATTGACACTTACTATTAATATACCGAATGAATACAAGAAAGCAGGACGTACATATTATATTATTAGGAATCATAATGGTGAATATACTGTATTAAATGATTCAGATACAGATGATGGAACTATAACATTTGATACAGATCGTTTCTCTACATATGCTCTTGCATATAAGGAAAAAGTATCTAATCAGGGAGGCGGCAATGGTGGAAGTGGTTCTGGTACTGGAAGCAGTACTGATATAGGAAGTGGTTCTGGTACTGGAAGCAGTACTGATATAGGAAGTGGTAATGGTGGAAGTGGTTCTGGTACTGGAAGCAGTACTGATATAGGAAGTGGTAATGGCACTTCTACAGGTAATAATACTGGAAATATTGCTGCAAGTGATACAGCTACATCAAGCCCTGCAACAGGTGATTCAGCTATGCCGATTATATGGATGGCAGTACTTGTGATAAGTTTAGCAGGAATGATTGTGCTTAGAAAGAAAAGATGTATTTAACAGAATGAAAATGCAGTGTGGATTGTTTTTCAATCCACACTGCGTTTCTTTGTATTGACGTTTATTAAGAGAATCTATTGGAATTGTGAAAGATTATGTTTTTTGTAATTTTTAATCAAATCCGCTTCGATAATTATTACATAGAAAATATAACCATTTGTTCGCTAAATGTGATAGACAGGAAATTGTTATTTTCTCTATGTTAAGAGATTGGTCACTTCCAGTTTATTGGGATAAGTTTAAAGTGAAAACATATAAAAGGATTCCCACCCATTACATGAATGGACGGGAATTCTTTTTTATTCGATAGGAAAGTTCATCCTATCGAATAAAAAACGCTCCGCTTATAGCTTGAGCATTTCTGCTTTTCTTTGCTTATATATTGCATAATACCGAAATCCCAGGCTTTTTAAAAGCTCTTCAGCCCGAGAAAACTCGCAGCTGTAAAATTCCGGCTTGTGAGCATCGGAACCAATAGTAAGAAGCTCGCCGCCAAGCTCGCGGTAGCGTTTCAGAACATCAGTCTGCGGATTTGGCTGGTTAAGGCCCTTTACATAACCGGCCGTATTTACCTCCAAGGCGATACCATGCTGTATCAGGAGCCGGAGAGCTGTATCGAGATAATCAGAATAATCGCGATAGTGATAGCCGGCTTTATTGGCACCAGAAAGGACAGAAGGGGCATGGCGGATAATGTAATCCAGATGGCCGCAGCTGTCAAATTCTGGAAAAACACGGATATTTTCAATAACTGCTTCAAAATAAGAGGAAAGTGCTTCTGATTCAGAACGGCTTTCCCAGAAGGATGGGTTGAAGGGGTCTTCATTATTTACCAGATGGGTGGAGCCGATTACAAAATCAAAGGGGTACTGCGATAAAAGGGTACGGTATTTTTCAGCGACACAGGGTTTTAATCCCAGCTCAATGGAAGGGCGGATACGGATACTATCGGCGTACTGGTTCTGATATTTGGCAAGGGCTTTAAAGTAAGCCTCTGGATTAAAAAGAAAATCCATGCCCTCCTCCCATATAGGAAATTCGTAATCCATATGGTCTGTTAGATAGAAATATGGAAAACTGCGGGAAATCGCCTGCTCTATCATGGCCTCTACAGGGGCTTCGCTATCGGAAGAAAAGCAGGAATGAACATGACAGTCAGTAAGTATCATAAAAAGACCTCCTAGTCTTCTAAAAGGGTGAGGCTCCGGATGTCCGGGGCGATGGTTAATGAATAGTTTGTATGGTAAATGACAAAACCGGGCTTTTGGCTGTTTGG
The DNA here is from genome assembly GCF_001461035.1 of Acetivibrio ethanolgignens. GTDB lineage: Bacteria > Bacillota > Clostridia > Lachnospirales > Lachnospiraceae > Velocimicrobium > Velocimicrobium ethanolgignens. The sequence continues at coordinate 71,084 of NZ_LNAM01000164.1, forward strand.
TTTTTTTACATGCTTTTTCTGGATATAGTCTACATCTACCTTATCCATATCCCGGTTTTTGGAATAATAGGCAGCCAGGGCACCGGCTTCCTCAAATACACGGTCTGGAAGCTCCTCTTTTCCCTCAGATTTTACAATCACATGGGAACCGGCGATACCTTTGGCATGAAACCACCAGTCATTGCCGGAAGCAAATTTAAAGGTAAGCTCTTCGTTCTGAAAATTGTTCTTTCCAACATAAATATGATAACCATCGGAGGAAAGATAGTGAAACGGCTTGCTGGTGATTTTTCGTTTTCTGTTGTTCTTAGGGTCATTTCCGTGTTTTCTGATATATCCATAGTCTGTAAGCTCAGCTTTAATCTGAACTAAATCTTCTTCATTAAGGGCAATATCCAGAGCGTTGCTAATGGAATCTAAATGCTCCATTTCTTCCTTGGTTTCTGCCAGCTGTCCTGTCAAAGCTTCGTAGGTGCGTTTGAGCTTTCCATAGCGGTCGAAATACTTCTGGGCATTTTCTAAAGCAGTTAAAGTCCCATCAAGGGGAATTGTAATTTCCTGACCCGTATAATAGTTTTCGCAGGTAAGACTTTTAGCACCGGGCTCGGCCTGGTAACCATAGGTATGCAAAAGCTCACCGTAGACTTTATATTTATCACGTTTTTGGGTGTCCTTCAGCTGCCGGGCTTGTAAATCGTATTTTTTGCTGGCACGCTCGATAGCAGTAGAAACAATTCTACGAAGGTCAGAGGATTTCTGGCGAATACGGGTAATTGTATTTTTCATTGCATAGTATGCTTCTAATACCTCTGAAATGCTGTCATAATGCTTTTCTGAAAAGCCTCTCTGATAGCTGGTAAGCTGGATGGAGGAAAATTCTACCGGTTCCTCATTCTGGGATATGATAGAAGGATAAAAGTGGTGGCCACGGATGTCCTCCATCAGCCGGCCTAAGGTACCAAACAGGTGAAGGGATTCGGCTTCGGTAAGGTCTGCAGCATGCCGGTCCGGATCAATGGAAGCCCGGAAACACAGTTCATTGGCAGCCAGTGGACTTAAACCGGTCAAGGTCTGATACAAGGCCTTTGAAAGGCTTGATGCATGTGTAAGGACAACCTGAGAGAAGTCCTCCTCCGTCAGTGAAAGAGGCTCCAACTTATCCTGGGTATTCGGTATAAAATAGGTGCGTCCAGGCAAAACCTCCCGGACAGAGCTTACCAGACCGGAAACATGCTTGATACTGTCAATAATCTGATCGTTATCATCGCAGAAAATAATGTTGCTGTGTTTTCCCATAATTTCCACAATCAGGTATTTGATACAGGTGTCACCCAGTTCATTTAAATGCTCAATTTCAAACCGGAGAATACGTTCCAGCCCAGGCTGGGTAATGGAAAGAATCCGGGCACTGTTTAAGTGCTTCCTGAGCAGCATGCAAAAATTTGGTGCTGTCAGAGGGCTTGGTTTATTTTCCTTCGTAAGATAGATTAAAGGAAGACTAGCACCGGCAGAAATAAAAAGACGGTACTGCTCCCTGTTATTTTTTATCGTGAGAATCAGCTCATCCTTTTCCGGCTGGGCAATTTTATTAATACGTCCACCAACCAGGGCAAGGCTTAATTCATGTGCAAGATTTGCGATTACAATTCCATCAAATGCCATGGTAAATAAATCTCCTTTTAAACTTTGTTGTAACACTTTACTGAGTTTTCATTATACCGCAAAAAGAAGAGTATGACAAGATTTTGCACCTGTGGGCAATACTTCTTCCTGCGATTTCGCTCGCAAAAACAGGAATTTTAGGAAAATCGTTTCAGGAAACATTTTTTTAACAATTCTCAAGTCAAAAGCAGGTTTACAAAAGGGGAAAAATTTGGTAAGCTATTATAAAAAAGTATGAACAAATGGGGGGAGCATATGTATTGGAAAGTTGATTACGAAGTAATTGCACTTTTATTGCTCCTTGTACCTCTTTTTATGCTTTGTCGGAAAAAAGAAAATTTTATCTGGCCAGAGAGTGTTTTTATCTGTCTTATAGCTGACAGTATCGCTGCTTCTTTATGTAATATCTGCAGTGTGTTTCTTGCAAGCTATCATTTTGAATGGATTGTGCTTCGGAAGATTGTAGTAGCAGCTTCCATTCTGTTTTCAGTTTTGATCCCCTTTTTCATGTATTCTTATCTTATATTGTTTTTTCAGAAAAAAACGGGTAGAAGAAGATATACAAAAAAAGCAGTTGTATTGTACTGCATACCGATTTTACTTTCCTGCTTTGCTATTATAATAACACTATTTAATGGTTTTATTTATACATTGAATGAAATGGGCCATATTGAATTTGCAATAGGAATATGGTTTCTGTCTTTTCATTCCCTAATCTACTTTTTGATTGCAGTACGAGAGCTTGCTGCGATGGAAAAGCGTCCTGGACGACAGAAGATGCCACCGGTTTTGATAGCATCCTTTTGTTATTTTTTGGGTTTTGTGACAATAGTCAGCCATTTCAGAATAATTTATTCAGGGATTTTTACAGCAGCTGCCTGTATTTTCTTGTATCATTACCGAAGAAGAATTCAGGCTGCAGAGCAGAGTGAAAAAAGAATTACAGAGCTGGAAAAGCAAAAACGTCTTCTGGCAGAGATAACGGAGGAAGCCAATATAGCAAAACGGCGTGCTGAGGAGGCTGATAAGGTAAAAAGCCAGTTTCTTGCCAATATGTCCCATGAGATTCATACTCCACTTAATGCTATTTTAGGCATGACAGAGCTGATTTTAAGAGATGATGTCAGTAGCCGGGTGGAGGAGAGTGCTGTGAATATAAGAGAGGCTGGAGAATCTCTGGTTTCTATTATCAATGATATTCTGGACATCTCCAAAATTGAATCTGGAAAAATAGAGATTCACAGAGAAGGCTATCAGCTCCATCGGCTGCTTCGGGATGTAATTAATATTGTTGTAACCCGGATTAAGAAGGAGGATGTACAGCTTCTGGTAGATATTGATCCGGGAATTCCGGAGTTTTTATTTGGCGATGAGGTGCGGGTGCGTCAGGTGCTTGTGAGCCTTTTGAATAATGCTGTAAAATATACGGAAAATGGCTATGTAAAGCTTACTCTTGGCTATAACCAGGAGGGTGAAAAGGTTACTCTGTTTGGTGATGTGGAAGATACCGGAATCGGTATGACAAAAAAAGAGATGGAGCATATTTTTGATAGCTTTACCCGTGTAGAGAATGTGCAGAATCAGATGATTGAGGGCACTGGGCTGGGACTTACGATATGTCGCCAGAGCCTGGAGCTTATGGGCGGATAGATTGATGTAAAAAGCCTTTATGGTGTTGGAAGTAAGTTTTCCTTCTCGCTTCCACAGGAAATACAGGAAAAGGGTTCTTTAATTTCGCTTCAGATAGAAGAAGACTGTCAGGTATTGTTTATGGAAACCTCGTTGGAGCAGCAGGGGATTGTTGGGCGTATTCTGCGGAATTTTTCTGTGGCCTTTGATTTTGTGGAGTCGACAGAGGATTTTATTCAGAATCTGCAGCTTAAGAACTATACCCATGGATTTTTACCATGGCAGGAATATAATAAGGCAAGGGAAACCTTGAAAACGGTATTGGAACGGAGCCACATAAAGCTGTTTCTGATGAAAAGCTTTGGAGAAATGCTGGAAGAACCACAGGGAATGCAGGTGATTCAAAAACCAATTTACTGTGTCAATCTGATGGCAGCACTCAATGGGCTGAATGGTCATCTGGAAAGGGAAACAAACTACAAGGAATCCTTTATTGCACCGTTAGCAAGTGTTCTGGTTGTTGATGACAATGCTGTAAATTTGAAGGTGGCAGAGGGACTTTTAAAGCCATACAGAATTCAGATTGATACGGCATCCAGTGGTTCAGAATGTATACAGATGCTGATGGGAAGTCAGAAGTACCAGATTGTATTTCTCGACCATATGATGCCAGAAGTGGATGGAATTGAAACATTGCATCAGATTCGTGGACTTGACGGAGAATATTATTCTAATCTGCCGGTAATTGCACTTACTGCCAATGCATTAAAGGAAGCCCGGAAAATGTTTCTTTCTGAGGGCTTTCAGGATTTTATTTCGAAGCCAATAGATACAGATATTTTAGAAGAAAAACTGGCGGAATATCTTCCGGAAGAAATGAAGGAGCCAGTTATGGTGGCAGAAATCAGTAAACCAGAAATGGAACTTTCGATTGAAGGTATTGATATTAGTGTGGGACTTAAGCAGTGTAATGGCAGTATGGATAAATATATGGAAATTCTGAAGGTGGTTTATGAGGATGGACAGGAAAAGCTTCCAAAGCTCAGAAGCTATCTGGAGCAGCTGGATTATTACAGCTATATGGTTGAAAGTCATGCTATAAAAAGTGTGGCTGGAAGCATTGGTGCAAAAGAACTGTCTTACATGGCGATGGAGCAGGAATATGCTGCCAGAGAAGAAGACAGGGAAAAAGTGCAGTCTACTAGCGGAAGGTTCTTAGAAAGCTTTGAAATGCAGCTAAAGGCCATTGGTGAAGTGCTGAAGCCGGAAGAGGTTCCGGAGAGTGTACTTGGAATACTTCCTTTGGAAAAAGCAGAAGAGTGTATGATAAAGGCCTTAAGGATGGTAGAAGATTATGAAGATGAAGAAGCAATAAAGATATTATCTAGGCTTTTGGGTTATCAATTACCCTATTATAAAAAGGATATTCTAAATGGAGCCCTGGAAATGCTGAAGAGGTTGAATTATAGTGAGGCTAAAAGACTATTAGAAAACAGGAGGCGTATTACAGATGAAGAACATATTATCAGTGGATGATAGTTTTTCAACATTGACATTAGTAAGAGAAACACTTAGAGATGAATATAAGGTGTTTGTTGTGACATCGGGAGAGGATGCCCTTGCTTTTTTGGAAAAGCAGTGTCCGGATTTGATTTTACTTGATTTTTATATGATGGGGTTGGATGGTTTGGAGACATTGGAAAAGATGAATGAATTGCCAGATTTCGACATTCCGGTAATCATGCTGACCTCGATTTCGACAAAGCCGCTGGAGGACAGCTGCAGAGAACTGGGAGCTGTGGCCTTTCTGCCAAAGCCTTTCGACCCAGAGGATTTGAAAAAAACGATTCGAGAGGTTTTTGAGGGAAAACATTGACGAATGGATAAGACTTTTATATAATAAATAAGGATCATCCAAAACCTAAGAAAGTGTGTGAAGAGATGCTGAAAAGTATGACAGGCTTCGGAAGAAGCGAGATTGTTAACGTAGAGCGTAAGCTGATTGTGGAGATGAAGGCGGTTAATCACAGATACTGTGAAATTTCTATAAAAATGCCTAAAAAGCTGAGTTTTTTTGAAGCCAGCATCCGTAATCTTTTAAAGCAGTATATTGGAAGAGGGAAGGTAGATGTTTCCATTCTCTATGAGGATTATGCTGAAAAGACAGAATGTGTAAAATATAATAAAGAGATTGCAGAGGAATATTTAAACTGCTTAAAACAGATGGCTGAAGATTTTGGACTGGAAAATGATATTAAGGTAAGCAGCCTGTCACGGTATCCGGATGTTTTTACGCTGGAGGAACAGACAATAGATGAGAAAAAACTCTGGGGAATTTTGGAACAGGGAATTCGGGAGGCTTCTGAGCAGTTTGTAGAAGCAAGAATTGCTGAGGGTAGTCGCTTGAAAGAGGATTTATGCAGCAAGCTGAATGGAATGCTTGAAAAAGTTGCATTTATTGAAGCACGTTCTCCGGAGATTGTAACGGAATACAGAGAAAAGCTGACGGAAAAGGTAAGTGAGCTTTTAGGTGATACGAGGCTGGATGAAGGTGTGCTGGCTACTGAGATTACTATTTTCGCAGATAAAATCTGTGTAGATGAAGAAACAGTGCGTCTTAGAAGCCACATTGCCAATATGAAGGAGACTTTGGAATTATCAGAAAGTATTGGAAGGAAGCTTGATTTTATCGCTCAGGAGATGAACCGTGAGGCAAATACGATTCTTTCTAAGGCAAATGATATTGAGGTTTCCAACTGTGCCATTGATTTGAAGACAGAGATTGAAAAGGTGCGGGAACAGATACAAAATATTGAATAACAGGAGAGAATATGAGCCGCTTTATAAATATCGGTTTTGGTAATATTGCAAATGCAGATAAGATTGTAGGTATCATAAGTCCAGAAGCTGCTCCGGTAAAACGGCTGGTACAAAACGGCAGAGACAGTGGAATGGCAATCGATGCTACCTGCGGCAGAAAAACAAAGGCTGTTCTGGTAATGGACAGTGGTCATCTGCTGCTTTCAGCACTGCTTCCGGAGACGATAGCAGCTAGAGTAAATCAGACAGGCAGTCGGGAGGATGGACATGAATAAAAAGGGAATTTTGACAATTATTTCTGGCTTTTCTGGAGCGGGAAAAGGAACACTGGTTAAGGAATTGGTTAAAAAATACGATTATAAGCTGTCCATTTCGGCAACAACACGTAGTCCGCGGCAGGGAGAAGAACACGGAAGAGAATATTTCTTTTTGACAAGAGACGAATTTGAGAGTATGATAGAAGATAATCAGCTGCTCGAATGGGCGGAGTATGTAGGAAATTACTATGGTACTCCGAAAGCCTATGTTGAAGAGCAGTTAGAGCTTGGAAGCCATGTGATTCTGGAAATTGAAATACAGGGTGCCTTAAAGGTAAAGGAACAGTGTCCGGATGCACTTCTTTTGTTTGTGACACCGCCATCGGCCCAGGTACTTAAGGAACGGCTTATCGGCCGGGGTACGGAGAACATGGATACCATAAATAAAAGACTGTCTCGTGCGTGTGAAGAGGCTCTTTATATGCCGGATTATGATTATATCATTGTCAATGATGAGCTTTCTGAATGTGTAGAGGAGACGAATGCAATCATCGAAAATGAGAGGAACCGTACGGAACGCAGACAGGATTTTATCCAGTTAATTACAGAGGAATTAAAAGTATTTCAGGAAGGAGAATAAATTATGTTACATCCATCATATACGGATTTAATGGAAGTTGTTAACAGCGGAGTAGAGGAAGGGGAGGAAAAGGTAGTAAATTCCCGCTATTCTATTGTATTAGCGACTGCAAAGAGAGCAAGACAGATTATCAGCGGCAGCGAGCCAATAGTGACACCAAAGTGCCCAAAACCACTTTCTATTGCAATTGATGAGCTTTATCAATCTAAGGTAAAGATTGTGAGCGATGATGAGGATAAATAGGAAATAATCGCGGCTGTCTTTTTTTGACAGCCTGTTCCTTTTTTGGAAAAAGGTAAAATAGACTAGGAGAATAAGCATGGATAAAGAAAAAATTTATGGGATACTGAGAGAAGGCCTTGTCTATCTTTTGTTGATACTCTTGTGCGTTTTTGTTGTTCCAAAGTATGTGATACAAAGAACAGTAGTCAGTGGAGCTTCTATGGAAGATACGCTGCATGATGGAGAAAGTCTTATGGTAGAAAAGGTAAGCTACCATTTCACTGATCCGGGCAGATTTGATGTTGTGGTGTTTTACCCAGATGCAGAAGACAGGTCAGAATATTATGTGAAGCGTGTGATTGGTTTGCCGGGAGAAACAATACAGATTATCGGTGATGATATATATATTAATGGAGAGCTGCTTCCTGAAGACTATGGAAAGCAGGAAATGGTTTATTCGGGGATTGCCGAGGAGCCATTAGTATTGGGTGATGATGAGTATTTCCTGATGGGAGATAACCGTTATGTCAGCTTTGACAGCCGGTATGAGGAAATTGGACCGGTACATAAGGATATGATAGCCGGAAAGGCCATTGTGCGAATCTGGCCCTTGAATAAAATAGGATTTTTTAAATAATTCGGAAACCGAAAGAGAGCCAAGGGATGAAAAATAGAGAGAAAGAGGTTGACTAATGATAACAGGAATTCAGTATACAGGACAGGTTAAGGAAACCGGAAGCCGTCTGGTAAATAAACAACGGCCGATACAAAATACAGAGACAAACGCATCGGAAGCAAATGCAGATTTTTCTAAGCTTTTGTTTGATGCTTTCCGGGAGCAAAACCGAAGCTTTGCTACAGGGACAGCACAAAAACCATCAGGAGTATCTGTTTCTGGTGGAACGAATGTATCCTTCTGCTGGGGAAAGTCAGGTGTAACAGTAAGTAATGAGGAGATGAACCGGATTTTTGAGGCTGCAGCTGAAAAATACCAGGTGCCGGTTGCTTTGTTAAAGGCAGTTGCCAAGGCAGAATCCAATTTTAGCCCGAATGAGGTGTCTTCCTCCGGGGCAATGGGAGTTATGCAGCTGATGCCGGAGACAGCAAAGGGACTTGGTGTATCAGATCCCTTTGATGTAGAACAGAATATTATGGGTGGGGCAAAATATCTGGCAGACAAGCTTGCTATGTATGACGGTAATGTGGAACTTGCTCTGGCAGCTTATAATGCCGGCAGCGGTAACGTAAAGAAATATGGCGGAATACCTCCGTTTACAGAAACACAGAATTACATAAAAAAGGTATTAGCGTATATGGAGATGAACAATGGCTAAATTATATTTCCGTTATGGAGCGATGGGAAGCTCTAAAACAGCAAATGCACTGATGGTAGAGTATAACTATTATGAAAGAGGGAAGAGGGCTTTACTTGCAAAACCGAAGCTGGAGTCCAGAGATGGTGAATATATTATTAAGTCCCGGATGGGTCTTTCTAAGGAATGTTACTTTGTAGAGGATCTGGTACAGATGAGCGATGAAGAGCTTAAAAAGTGGGACTGTATCATTGTAGATGAGGCACAGTTTATCACGAAGGAGCAGGTGCGTTTCATGGTACACATTGTAGATGACCTGGAGATACCGGTTATCTGCTATGGCTTGCGTACAGATTTTCGTCATGAGCTGTTTGAGGGCTCTATGTGGCTTCTGGCCTGGGCTGACAGCATTGAGGAGCTAAAGACTGTCTGCTGGTGTGGCAAAGGAGCCAGCTGTAATGCCAGGATTTCAGATGGTAAGGTGGTCTATGCTGGTGAGCAGGTTGTGCTAGGCGGCAATGAAAGCTATATGGCACTTTGCCGGAAGCACTACCATGAAGGAAATTTAGGGGGAGAAAGTATAAAAAATGCCGGTCAATAAACAATGACCGGCATTCCTTTTGTAATCAGTTCATACATTTGGGCTGCTTTTTTTGGTGGCATATTGACGCAGCCGTGAGAACCGGATTTCTTATAGATATCCTTTCCAAATTCACTACGCCAAGAGGCGTCATGGAAGCCGATATTTCCATTAAAAGGCATCCAGTAGCTGACAGGAGTATTGTAACCTTCCCCTGCCAGAGTGGCATCTCGTTCTTTATAAGTAATAGAATATACACCCTTAGGAGTGCCAAAATTCCGGCTTAGATTACCGGTAACAATATCAGAGTTAAGCTTTGGCTCCCCATCAATAAAGACCCAGAGCTTTTGCTTCTTCAGATTGACTTCGATATAGGAATTACCGATATCGTCTAGCTCTCTGGAGGCTGCCCGCTGATAATAAACAGGCTCTCTTGTAACATCCTTTCCTTCCTTTAAGATGGAAAGAAGCTCCCTTTCTTCCGCAGTGCGGTTAATCCACCAGCCATAATCACCGCCGCGGATGGTAATAGTTTCTCCATTCTGCTTTGTGAACTGCCTGGCAATGCCGAAGGTGGTATAGTGGTAGTTTAAATAACCGACGTATTCCTTTATTTTAGCTTTATCTATTGTGACATTAAGGGAATCATCAATAGTAATCCAGCTGTGTAGTGTATTTCGATCCAAAATTTCACTGCGGCTGCCAAAATCATAGGTAATGGTAAGCTCTGTATAGGCTCTGGCTGTCTTAAAAGCTTTTTTCACCTCAGGAGAGTCAGTACGGTAGACAGGCTCTTCATAGCAGCCATAATCATCAAGCTTAAGCTTGGTGATACCCTGCTTGAGAGCATCAGTGATTAGTCTTTTCAACTGCGTTTCTTTGACCTGGCTGTTTTCTTTTTCCGGCTCCACCTGATATCCCTGAGTGACACTATAGACCAAAGCAGCATTTTCCGGTGCTATATTGTTTTCCGGGCTGAAAAATGGAAGGGAGGAAAAAACCTCATCTAAAAGAGCTTCATCATAAGCTGTGGTAGCCTCCATGGAAAGGTCTGTCTGCCCAAAGAGGGCCATAGGCCATAAAAAGGAATTCTGCTGTTCTTTTAATTTACGAATCTGGTCATCCTTTACATAATGGTAGTTAATGGAGTCTGCATTTATTACTGCTGTAATATCGTTGCGGCCCTCCAGGGTAAGGGAGTAGGCACCAATTTTATCATCAATATCCTGCTCTACCTGCTCAACCGTTTTACCGGCATAGGAAATCCCATTGATACATGAGCCAAAGAGAAAACGACTCCTGTAGTAAAGGGAAATAGAAAGATATAGGATAAGCAGAAGCCCAATAAAGAGGGCTGCTGCGGTTATTATTTTTTTTCGATTACGTTTCATGCTTTATCCTCCTTGCTGTAGCTATAATTATATCATAAAGTTATGAAATTTGACACCCCCCATAAATTGGATTATAATAAAGTGTTAAGTATTTTAGGAAATAAAGTCTTCGGAAAGGAAGGTAACCAATATATGAAATTTACAAAGATGCATGGCTGTGGAAATGACTATGTCTATGTAAACTGTTTTGAAGAGCAGGTGAAAAATCCAGGAGAGGTGTCCCGGTTTGTCAGCGACCGGCATTTTGGCATTGGCTCGGATGGATTGATTCTGATTCGTCCTTCCCATAAGGCAGATTTCTGGATGGATATGTATAATGCAGATGGTTCTGGAAGTGAAATGTGTGGAAATGGCATCCGGTGTGTTGGAAAATATGTTTATGACCATGGTATGACAGATAAGACAAGAGTTACCATTGAATCCGGCGGTCAGGTAAAGACCCTTGAGCTTCAAGTAGAAAATGGCAGGGTAAAGACGGCAACGGTAGATATGGGAGAGCCAATAACCCAGCCGGAGCTTATTCCTGTTATTTCTGATAAGGAGGCTGTGGTAGCCCAAAGAATTGCTGTAGATGGAAAGAACTATGAGATGACCTGTGTTTCTATGGGAAATCCCCATGCTGTTGTTTTTGTAGAGGACACAAGGACAGTTGAAATTGAGAAAACCGGTCCTTTATTTGAAAACAATCCGCTGTTCCCGAAACGTACCAATACAGAGTTTATTCAGGTAATAGACCGGAAGAATATCCAAATGCGTGTCTGGGAGAGAGGAGCCGGTGAAACTCTGGCCTGTGGCACCGGTGCTTGTGCCAGTGCCTATGCATGTATCGTGAATGGAAAAACAGAAGATGAGATTACTGTGCATTTACTGGGTGGGGAGCTGAATATCCGTTATGACAGGGAAAGTGGACATATTTTTATGACAGGACCAGCGACAACTGTATTTGAAGGCGAAATCAATATTGAAGCGTAGAAAGGATAGAAATATGAAATTAACAGAGCTTTTGGCAGAGGTTTCCTACACCTGTCTGCAGGGTGAGCTTGAAAAGGAAATTCTCGATTTAGTATATGATTCCAGAAAGGCAGGAGAGAGCAGCCTCTTTGTCTGTATCAGTGGTGCAGTAAGGGATGGCCATGAATTTGCGGCTGAGGTCTGCGAAAAGGGAGCGACAGCCCTGATTGTGGAAAAAAATGTAGATGTAGCTGAAGATGTTACGGTACTTAAGGTGGAAAATAGCAGGTTGGCTCTGGCACAGCTGTCGGCTGCCTGGTTCGGCTATCCGGCAAGAGAGCTTAAAACCATTGGTATTACCGGAACTAAGGGAAAGACTACAACTACTTATATGGTAAAGTCAATCTTAGAGCAATCAGGATTTAAAACAGGCTTAATTGGTACCATTGAGACAATTATTGGAGATAAGCATATTCCGGCCAGCAATACAACACCGGAATCTTATATTGTACAAAAGACCTTCCGTGAGATGGCAGCTGCCGGCTGTGAGGCTGTTGTTATGGAGGTTTCCTCCCAGGGACTGATGCTTCACCGGGTAGGTGGTTTTGTCTTTGATTACGGCATTTTTACGAACCTGGAGCCAGATCATATCGGACCAAATGAGCACAAGGATATGGAGGACTATATTTCCTGCAAGGCAATGCTCTTTCAACAGTGCCGCCAGGGTATCTTTAACTGTGACAGCGAGTATTTTGAGCAGGTAATAAAGGGGCATACCTGTGCGGTAGAAACCCTTGGATTTAGTGAAAAGGCAGACCTTAGGGCAGAGAATACAAGGCTTTTAAAAAAGCCGGGTTATCTTGGTGTTGCCTATGATGTTAAGGGCCTAGCTGACTTCCATGTAGAGATTGATATTCCGGGTAAATTCAGTGTGTACAATTCTCTGACAGCCATTGCTATCTGCCGTCATTTTGGTGTGAAGGAGGAGACAATCCGCCATGCTCTTAATGAGGTAAGGGTAAAGGGAAGAGTTGAGCTGGTACCAATTTCTGATAAATTTACCTTGATGATTGATTATGCTCACAATGCTATGGCATTGGAAAGTCTTTTGGGAACCCTTAGAGAATATCAGCCAAAACGGCTGGTATGCCTCTTTGGCTGCGGCGGCAACCGTTCTAAGCTCCGTCGGTTTGAAATGGGAGAAATTTCTTCTAAGATGGCTGATTTGACTGTTGTTACTTCAGACAATCCGAGAGATGAAGAACCACAGGCAATTCTCGATGATATTATTACGGGAGTGAAAAAGGGACCGGGAAAATATGTAGCGATTATTGACCGTAAGGAGGCCATCAAGTACTGTATTGACAACGCCCAGGAGGATGATGTTATCGTATTGGCAGGAAAGGGTCATGAGGATTATCAGGAAATAAAGGGAAAGAAATACCGGATGGATGAGCGGGAGCTGATTCAGGATATTTTAGCTGGGAGGTAGGAATGGAATTATCAGTAAAGGAAATTATAGAAGCAACCGGCGGTACTCTTTTATGTGGCAGTGAAAGGCTTAAGGTTACCGGAGCCTGCGTGGATTCCAGAAAGGCAGAAAAAGGGGATATTTTTGTGCCCTTAATAGGAGAAAGGGTAGATGCACACCGGTTTATAAAGGCAGTGCTGGAAGGCGGGACAGAGTGCTCCTTTACCTCTAGCCGTGAGGCCTATGAGGAAGTAAAGGATTTAGGAAAAACGGTGATTTTGGTAGAAGATACGCTGAAGGCTTTGCAGGATATGGCGTCTTATTACCGGAGCCATTTTCAACTGCCGATTATCGGTATTACCGGAAGTGTTGGAAAAACAACAACAAAAGAAATGGTAGCAGCAGCTTTGGAGACAAAGCTTCGGGTATTAAAGACCGAAGGGAATATGAACAGCCAGATTGGCCTGTCCCTGATGATGCTAAAGCTTACAAAAGAGCATCAAGCGGCTGTTATAGAGATGGGCATGAGCGAGAAGGGTGAGATGTCAAAGCTTGCGGTCATTGCACGGCCGGAGATAGCAGTTATGACCAATATTGGTGTTTCTCATATTGGCCAGCTGGGGAGCCAGGAAAATATCAGAGAAGAGAAGCTTCATATTACGGATACCTTTTCAGAGGAAAAGGGAAAGCTGTTTTTAAATGGTGATGACGAGCTTCTTTCCCAGGTGAAGCTTTCTAAAGGAAAAAGTATTTTTTATGGTATTTCCGAGGAGTGTAGATTGAAGGCAACGGACATTGAAACAATTGGAGAGGAAACCCATTTTACCTTTCATTATCCGGGCGGTACGGAAAGAATTGTGCTTTCTGTATTGGGATATCATAATGTATTGAATGCTTTGGCAGCTCTTGGCATAGCTCTGGAATTTGGTATTTCACCGGCAGAGGCGAAGCAGGGGCTCTATCATTACCGTCCGATTGCTATGCGTGGGCAGATTTATGAGAAAAATGGCTGGAAGGTGATTGATGACACCTATAATGCCAGTCCGGATTCCATGAAAAGCAGTATTCAGATGCTTTTAGAGCATAGGGAATTTTCAAGACGGTTTGCTGTGCTGGCAGATGTACTGGAGCTGGGAGAAATTTCATATGAATGTCATTATGAGGTCGGAATGTTCATCGCTAAAATAAAGGCGGAGGATAGAAAGGTAGATGAGATCATAACCGTAGGCTGCGAAGCAAAGGCCATTGGGAAGGCCGTGTTGGAGAATGCTCCATCTATTCGGGTACATTCCTTTGACACAAATGGGCAGGCAATTGCTTACCTGAAGGAGAATCTGAAGGCTGGAGATGGCTGTATTGTTAAAGGCTCCCGTGGTATGCATACGGATGAGATTGTAAGAGCACTGATTTAAAAGTGAGGTAAGAGATGTTGTATGCGGATGTAATTGTAGACATTTCCCATGAGAATATAGATAAGACTTATCAGTACCAGATACCGAAGGAGCTGGAAGCATCTGTAGGCTATGGTACGCCGGTGCGTATTCCCTTTGGGAGAGGCAGCCGCAGTATAAAAGGATATATTGTAGGGTTTTCTGAAAAACCTTCTATTTCTGTAGAACGAATTAAGGCGATTGAAGGGGTTATTGAGGACGGTGTTGTAATTGAATCACAGCTCATTACTCTGGCCTGGTGGATGAAGGAAAACTATGGTTCTACGATGAATGATGCCTTGAAAACAGTGCTTCCGGTAAAGGAGGCAGTAAAAGCAAAGGAAAGAGCCTGGATTTCTCTGGCAAAGGGCAGAGCTGAGACCGTTGTTTTTCTGGAGGAAAGTAAAAAAAAGAGCAATAAGGGCCGGGTGCGGCTTTTAAAGGCCCTTTTAGAAAAGGAGCCTATGGAGCTTAGTCAGGCAGTTTCCGGGCTCGGCATTGCCAGAACAACGCTAAAAGATATGGAAAAGCTTGGCTATATCCACCTGGACAGGGAAAGAGTTTACAGGAATCCGGTTTCGGTGGAGCAGCGAGAGGAGAAGAGGGTAATCTTAAATGGAGAACAAAGAAGGATTGCAGATACCATTATTAAGGAATGGGAAACAGGGCATCGGGATACTTATCTGATTCATGGTGTGACCGGAAGCGGAAAGACGGAGGTTTATCTGGAGATTATTGAGGCGGTTTTGAAAAGGAAGCAGCAGGTTATCATGCTGATTCCAGAAATAGCTCTGACCTTTCAGACAGTGCTTCGTTTTTACCGGAGACTGGGAGAAAGGGTATCAGTACTTCATTCCCGGATGTCGAAGGGGGAGCGTTATGACCAGTATGTCCGGGCTAAAAACGGAGATATTGATGTTATTATTGGGCCGCGTTCCGCTTTGTTTGCTCCCTTTGAAAGACTTGGACTGATAATTATAGATGAGGAGCATGAGGGAAGCTATAAAAGTGAAGGCTCACCGAAATATCATGCAAGAGAAACGGCAATAGAACGGGCCAGACTGCAGGGAGCATCGGTTATTCTTGGCTCTGCAACCCCTTCCCTGGAATCCTATTATAAGGCAGAAAAAGGAGAATACCGTCTGTTTACGATGAAGGAGCGGGCGGGAGAAGGAAGACTTCCATTGGTTCATATTACTGATTTGCGGGAAGAATTAAAAAAGGGAAATAAATCTATTTTTGGGGAGCTTCTGCGGGAAAAGCTTCTGGCACGCCTGGAGAAGGGGGAACAGTCGATGCTTTTTATCAACCGGCGGGGGTATGCGGGATTTGTTTCTTGTCGAAGCTGTGGATATGTGGTAAAATGTCCTCATTGCGATGTGTCTCTAACCTTTCATCAGGCAGGATATCATAGAGAAGGAGGTCTTAAATGCCATTACTGTGGCTATGAAGCACCGATGCCAAAGAAGTGCCCGGAGTGCGGTTCCCCGTATATTGCGGCCTTTGGTACGGGAACCCAGAAAATTGAGGAGCTTTTAAACCGGGAATTTCCAGAGGCCAGAGTCCTTCGGATGGATATGGATACCACTCAGGGCAAGGATGGGCATGAAAGGATTTTATCAGCCTTTATGAACCACAAAGCTGATATTTTAGTAGGTACCCAGATGATTGTTAAGGGACATGATTTCCCGGATGTTACGCTGGTAGGAGTACTGGCAGCAGATTTATCCTTGTATGCAGGAGATTTCCGCTCTTCGGAGAAGACCTTCCAGCTGTTGTGCCAGGCTGCCGGACGGGCAGGGCGTGGCAGGAAACCGGGAGAGGTCGTAATACAGACCTACAATCCGGAGCATTACAGCATTGTAACAGCGGCCAGACAGGATTATCCGGCCTTTTATGAGCAGGAAATTCTTTACCGGAGTATGGCTTCCTACCCACCGGTTTCCCATATGCTGGTGGTATTTGTAACGGCCAGAGAGGAGGAGCTTGCCAGGCGGGGGGCTGAGTGTCTAAAGGAGATAACAGGGAAACAGCTTCTAACAGAGCAGGTAGCCTTTATCGGACCGGCAGCAGCTACGGTAGGAAAGGTAAATGATATTTACCGTCAGGTGCTTTATATAAAGTCGGTGGATTATAATATACTAAAGGAAATTAAGAATTTTATGGAAGGGTATTTAAGCTGTACCGAAGAGTTTAAGCGGATAAATGTGCAGTTTGATTTTGACCCGATGTTCCATTATTAGGAGGAGAAAGATGGCATTAAGAAATATTAGGGAAATGGGTGACCCGGTATTAGAAAAGAGGGCAAAGCCGGTTAAGGAAGTAAATGAAAAAACAAGGATTTTAATTGGTGATATGTTAGATACTATGTATGAGGCCTGTGGTGTAGGCCTTGCAGCACCTCAGATTGGTATTTTAAAGCGTATTGTGGTAATCGATGTTTCTCAGGAGGGAGATAGTCCGGTGATTTTGATTAATCCGGAGGTAATCGAAACATCAGGTGAACAGACTGGCTATGAGGGCTGTTTAAGTGTTCCGGGAAAATCCGGTATCGTTACCCGGCCAAATTATGCAAAGGTAAAAGCGTTGAATGAAAATATGGAGGAAATTATCGTTGAAGGTGAAGGTTTGATGGCAAGAGCATTATGCCATGAAACGGATCATCTGGATGGACACCTTTATGTAGAAAGGGTAGAAGGCGATTTGATAGATAACAGTCAGCTTCAGGATGCTGGGGATGAGGAGGAATAGCATGAAGGTAATTTTTATGGGAACACCGGATTTTGCGGTGCCTACTCTTAGGGCAATTCATGAGGCCGGTCATGAGCTTTTAGCCGTGGTGACTCAGCCGGATAAGCCTAAGGGGCGAGGAGAGAAGATTAAGTTTCCGCCGGTGAAGGAGCAGGCCTTAGAATATGGTGTGCCGGTCTATCAGCCGGTACGGATTAAAAGGGAACCGGAATTTATTGAGCTTCTGAGAAGCTTACAGCCGGAGGTTATTGTTGTTGTGGCCTTTGGACAGATTCTTCCAAAGGAGGTCTTAGATATTCCAAAGTACGGCTGTATCAATGTCCATGCATCCTTGCTTCCAAAGCTTCGTGGTGCAGCTCCGATTCAATGGTCTGTTATCAATGGTGAGGAAAAAACCGGTGTTACCACGATGTTTATGGATGTGGGACTGGATACCGGTGATATGCTATTAAAGGAGGAGACTCCAATTTTGCCGAAAGAGACAGGTGGAAGCCTTCACGACCGTCTGGCACAGATGGGAGGGCCGCTTTTGGTGCGTACTCTTGAGGAACTGGAAAAAGGCAGTTTGGTGAGAGAAAAGCAAAGGGATGAGGATTCAAGCTATGCCCGGATGTTAGATAAGGCATTGGGACAGCTTGACTTTAGCAAACCGGCCATAGAGCTGGAACGATTAATCCGGGGGCTTAATCCATGGCCAAGTGCCTATACTCATTTGGATGGTAAGACTATGAAGATATGGAAGGCAGAGGTTGTTCCGGAAGATTCCGGAAGAAAACCGGGAGAGATCTGCCGGGTGACAAAGAAAGCGATAGCCGTACAGACTGGCAGCGGAGCTTTAGAGATTACAGAGCTTCAGCTGGAGGGCAAGAAACGGATGAGCGCAGAGGCATTTCTGAGAGGTTATGAGATAAATGAGGGAACCCTTTTACAATAACATTTCTTGGAGGGATAGTTATGTTTTGGTATGATTCAACATATATTTTAATTTTAATCGGTGTTGTAATTTCTGCAATTGCTTCGGTAAGGGTAAACAGTACCTACAGCAAGTATTCCAGAGTAAGAAGCAGGTCTGGTATGACTGGAGCAGAGGCTGCGGAGAAGATTCTTCACATGGCGGGTATCTATGATGTACAGGTAACCCATGTCAGAGGAAGTCTGACAGACCACTATGATCCGAGAGCTAAGGTGCTCCGGCTTTCTGACGCTGTTTATGGACAGTCTTCGGTAGCAGCCATTGGTGTAGCAGCTCATGAGTGTGGCCATGCGATTCAGCATCATATTGGTTATGTACCGTTAAGCATCCGTTCTGCTATTGTACCGGTAGCAAATTTTGGCTCCCAGCTGAGCTGGCCATTGTTTTTAATTGGTTTGTTTATCAATGGAAATACTGGGTATGCTTTGATGATGGGTGGTATTATTTTGTTTTCGGCAGCATTGTTATTCCAGCTGATTACCCTGCCGGTAGAATTTAACGCTTCAAGCCGGGCAGTACGGATTCTGGGAGAAACAGGAATTTTGCGGGAGGATGAGCTTCCGTATACAAAAAAGGTGTTAGGAGCGGCAGCTCTTACCTATGTTGCAGCGGCTTTAGCATCGATTCTGCAGATTCTTCGTCTGTTTATTTTAGCCGGAGGCAGAAGAAGAGATTAATACAGCATGAAATGGCTGTAAAATTTGGAGGTTTCATGAATTCAGATGTAAATATGCGGGAAGTAGCTCTTTCAGTGCTTTTAGAGGTGCTGGAAAGAAATAGCTATTTAAACTCAGTTCTGGGAATGACCCTGGAAAAATACCAGTATCTGGATAAACAGGACAGAGCCTTTCTTACCAGATTGTGTGAGGGTGTTGTAGAGCGGAGGCTTACATTAGATTATTATCTCAATCAGTATTCCAAGGTAAAGACGGAAAAGATGAAGCCGGTAATCCGGACAATATTAAGAATGGGTGTTTATCAGCTCAAATATATGGATCAGGTGCCCGACAGTGCTGCCTGCAATGAATCTGTAAAGCTGGCAGTGAAAAAGGGCTTTGGAAGCCTTAGAGGCTTTGTAAATGGAGTACTCAGGGCAGTTGCCAGAGGCGAAGATAGTATTCCAGGGAATCTTTCTGTAAAATATTCTATGCCAGAGTGGCTGGTAGAAAAGTGGACAGCAGTCTATGGATTAGAAAAGACAGAGACTATGCTTTCTGCCTTTTTGGAGAGCCGAAAGACGCATATACGCTGTCTGGAGGGCGAAGAGAATATGCTTTTGGAGGAACTGATTTCCGAAGGGATAGAGGCAGAAAGGGGAGCATATCTTCCTTATGCACTGACAATTTCCGGTTATAATTATCTGCGGCAGCTAAAAAGCTTTCGGGAAGGACGCTTTCAGGTGCAGGATGAAAGCTCCATGCTGATTGGTGAGTGTGCGGGAATACGGCCGGAGGATATTGTTGTGGATGTCTGTGGAGCTCCTGGCGGCAAGGCAACTCATGCTGCCCAGAAGCTTAGAGGTAAAGGTCTTGTCAGTGTACGGGATTTGACAGAAAAAAAGACTGCCCTGATCCGGGAAAATGTAGACCGGCTGGGTTTAACTAATGTTGAGATTAAAGAGTGGGATGCATTGACTCTGGATGAGGCGTGGAAGGAAAAGGCAGATGTTGTGTTGGCGGATCTTCCATGCTCCGGTCTTGGCATTATCGGCAAAAAGCCAGATATTAAATATCACGCTTCCCAGGAGGGAATTGAAGCCCTGCGGGATCTGCAAAGACAGATACTCTCTGTGGTATGGCAGTATGTAAAGCCGGGAGGAACTCTGCTGTACAGCACCTGTACAGCAACTCCGGAGGAAAATGAGGAAAATGCCCTGTGGTTTGCCCAGAATTTTGATTTTGAGCTGGTATCCTTAAAGGAAGCTGTACCGGAAATTTTGAAAAATGAGGTATCAGAGAAAGGATTTTTACAGCTGTATCCTGGTGTACACAGCTGTGATGGATTTTTCCTGGCGAAATTCCGCAGAAAAGAAAGAAAAAGAGGATAGTATGGAAAAAGAGGATATAAAAGGATTGAGCCTTCCAGAGCTTACAAAAGTGCTGGAAACAATGTCTGAAAAGCCCTTCCGGGCAAAGCAGATTTATGAATGGCTTCATAAAAAGCTGGTGATCTCCTTTGATGAGATGACTAATATCTCAAGGCCGCTGCGGGAAAAGCTTGCACAAAAGTATGAGATTATTTCGATTACAATGGTAGATAAGCTGGTGTCAAAAAATGATGGAACCACAAAGTTCTTATTTCGTTTAGGTGACGGAAGAGTGATTGAAAGTGTACTGATGAAATACAAGCATGGAAATAGTGTTTGTATTTCATCTCAGGTAGGCTGCAGGATGGGCTGTCGGTTCTGTGCATCGACACTGGGAGGCCTGGAGAGAAACCTGACAGCCTCTGAGATGCTTTCTCAGGTATATGAAATTCAGCGCATTTCAGGAGAACGGGTTTCTAACATCGTAGTGATGGGCACAGGAGAACCTTTGGACAATTATGATAATTTCCTGGAATTTGTACATAGGATAAGCGATGAAAACGGCTTAAATATCAGTCAGAGAAATATAACGGCATCGACCTGCGGTCTGGTGGAGAGAATCCGCCAGCTGGCAGAGAAGAATTTACAGATTACACTGGCAATTTCTTTACATGCTCCCAACGATACCATGCGAAGGGAGCTGATGCCGGTAGCAAATAAATATACAATTGCGGAAATTATGGAGGCTTGTCATTATTATTACGAAAAAACAGGACGACGGATTACCTTTGAATACAGTCTGGTAAAGGATTCCAATGATAGCGAGGAGGCAGCCTTAGAGCTTTCCAGACTCTTGAAAGGCTTTAACTGTCATGTGAACCTGATTCCGGTAAATCCAATCAAAGAACGTAATTACAGGCATTCCGAGGAAAAATATATACAAAAGTTCAAATTAATACTTGAAAGAAACGGAATAAATGTTACAATTAGAAGAGAACTGGGCAGCGATATTAACGCGGCCTGTGGACAGCTTAGGAAAAGCTATATAGATAAAGAAATTTCGGAGGGATAGAAATGAAAGCATTTTCCATGACGGATATTGGTGCAAAACGGAAAACGAACCAGGACTGTGTCTATTGCGAAGAAAATGCTGTAGGAAGCTTTCCAAATCTATTTATCGTAGCAGACGGCATGGGTGGACATAATGCAGGAGATTGTGCTTCCAGAAGCTGTATTGATTGTGTAGTTGAGCAGATGAAAAAAAGCGATAAAAAAACACCAGTCAGCTGTATGGAAGAGGCAATTTCCTATGCCAATGAAAGAATCTATCAGATGGCACAGGAAAATGTGGAATTAGAAGGGATGGGCACGACCTTTGTAGGTGCCACAATTATGGATGATTGCCTGTATGTGGCGAACATTGGAGATTCCAGACTCTATGTAGTAGACGATAAAGAGATACGGCAGATAACAGAGGATCATTCCCTGGTAGAGGCGATGATTCGGAATGGAGAAATCGAACGGCGGGAAGCCAGGTTTCATCCAAACAAAAATATTATTACAAGAGCAGTAGGTACAACAAGGCAGGTAGAAGCAGATTTCTTTGAGGTTGGGCTAAAGTCTGGGGATATAATCCTGATGTGCTCCGATGGATTGAGCAATATGATGGATGATGAGGATATGATGTACATTATAAGACGCTACTGTGAGGATATGGAAGCTGCCGGAAAGCGTTTGGTGGAAAAAGCCAATGAATGTGGCGGCAAGGACAATATATCACTTATTTTAATACAAGTTTAAAGGAGAGGTGAGAAATGGTAAGTATAGGGACATTTATCAGCGACAGATATGAAATACTGGATAAAATTGGAACCGGTGGTATGGCTGATGTATACAAAGCAAGATGCCATCGTCTGAATCGGTTGGTTGCAATTAAGATTCTGAAGCAGGAGTACAGTGAGGATAAGAAGTTTGTAGACAAATTCCGGGCGGAGGCACAGTCCGCAGCCGGCCTGTCTCATCCGAATATCGTTAATGTATATGATGTAGGAGAAGATAATGGTTTATACTATATCGTAATGGAGCTGGTAGAGGGCATTACCTTAAAAAGCTTTATTGAGAGGAAGGGTTGTCTTGAGGTTAGAGAGGCCACCGGTATTGCTATTCAGATTGCCCAGGGAATGGAAGCTGCTCATGACAATCATATCATTCATAGGGATATTAAACCGCAGAATATTATTATTTCCAGAGAAGGCAAGGTAAAGGTAACCGATTTTGGCATTGCTAAAGCAGCCAGCTCCAATACCATTACCTCCAATGCCATGGGAAGTGTTCATTACATCTCTCCGGAGCAGGCAAGAGGCGGTTATAGTGATGAGAAGAGTGATATTTATTCTCTTGGTGTTACTCTGTATGAGATGCTGTCAGGAAGAGTACCTTTTACAGGTGACAGCACCGTGTCGGTAGCACTGGCACATATCCAGGAGGATCCGATTCCACTTCGTACATTGAATCAGGAGATTCCGGTGAGCCTGGACAGGATTGTTCAGAAATGTATGCAGAAAAAGCCGGAACGCCGATATTTGTCTGCTTTTGCATTGATTTCAGACTTAAAACAGTCACTGGTAAATCCAAATGGTGATTTTGTAAAGCTGGTTCCGACCCTTGTAGATGATTCTCCGACAATCAATCTGTCAGAAAGTGAATTAAATACGATTAAGAAAAATGTACGTCATACGGTGAGCCCGAATGATTATACAAAGAGAGAGGATGAGGAGGAAACCCTTTCTGCTCTGGGCAAGGAGGAGACAGAGGGTGATGCAGCTGAAATTGATCCAAAGGCAGAAAAGCTTTTGGTTGGCGGAGGTATTGCAGCAGCTGTTATTCTGTTCCTGTTAATTGTGTTTATGATAGGTAAATTCTTTGGTATCTTTAGTGGTGGCAAGAATGTAGCAGATGCAACAGAGTCACCGATAGTATCAGAGACTCCGATAGTAGAGGATGGCAAGCATATGCCTAAGGTCATTGGTCTTACAAAGGAGCAGGCTTTAGCTGCTTTAGCAGAGCTTGGAATTACTCCGGAGATTGAAGAGGATACTTCTGAGCTTTATGCAGAGGATATTGTATGTGACCAGAGTCCTGCACAGGGAGAAGAATTAAATCAGAACATGATTGTAAAGATTACAATCAGTACCGGTTCTGACAGCCTGTATGTACCGAATGTATTAAATATGAGTAAGGATGAGGCAGTTGCGGCTCTTACAAAAGAAGGACTGACTGCCGGAAGCACAGAGGAAAAATACAGTGATACTGTAGAAGCTGGTAAGGTCTGTGGTACAGAGCCTGCCATTGGTACGGCTACTACCAAGGGAACGGAAATCAAGCTGATTATCAGCAAGGGTAAAGAAACAAAGACAGCTACTGTACCGGATTTATCTAATTTGACAGAAAAAGAGGCTATGAAGAAGTTGGAGGCTGCTGGATTAAAGGGAAGCGTCAGTGGAACAAGGGAAAGTGATACGGTGGAGAAGGGTAAGGTTATTTCCCAGAGCCACAGCTATGGTACCCAGGTGGATGTGGAGACAACGATTACCTTTGTTATAAGCTCTGGTCCTGCTGAAAATTATAAGTACTATGGAAGTATTACGATTCCGGACAATCCCTTTGAATATGAGGATGAGGAAGGAACGGTAAGCCTTGTACTGGATCAGGATGGAAAGAAGAGAGAAGTGTATAATGAAACAGAGAATTATTACAGCTTCCCACTTACTGTGTCTGACATTGAAGGTACCAGCGATTCTGTAGGAGAGATTATTCTTTACCTGGATGGACAAAAGATAAGCACCTATTACATTCACTTTGAAAAGGTTAAACAGTAATGCAGGGAAAAATAATGAAAGGAATTGCGGGATTTTACTATGTGCATACAGAAGGCACAGGAGTATATGAATGTAAGGCCAAAGGCATTTTTCGAAACCAGAAGATAAAGCCTCTGGTGGGAGATAATGTTGATATTGAAATTTTAGATGAAATAAAAAGAACAGGTAATATTGAAAAGATACTGCCAAGGGCGAATACACTGATTCGCCCGGCAGTATCCAATATTGATCAGGCCCTGGTAGTATTTGCGGCAGCAAAACCGGAGCCTAACTTTAATCTGTTAGACCGGTTTTTGATAGCAATGGAGCAAAGAAACATAGAAACTGTGATTTGCTTCAATAAAATTGATACGGTAACAGAAGAGAAAACAGAGAATCTGGAACAGATTTATGAAAACAGTGGAAGCCGTGTGCTGTGTATTAGTGTTCAGGAAAAAAACGGCGTTGATAAAATAAGGGAAGTCCTGCGGGGAAAAACAACAGTTCTGGCAGGTCCTTCTGGTGTAGGAAAGTCTTCTCTGATTAACCAGCTGAAGCCAGAGGCTCAGATGGAAACGGGGAGCATTAGTGAGAAAATTGAACGGGGAAGGCATACGACCCGCCATTCAGAGCTGTTTTACTTAGAGGAGCATACTTATATCATGGATACTCCTGGCTTTAGTTCTCTTTACCTGGAGGATATGGAGAAGGAGGAGCTTAAGGATTATTTTTATGAGTTTGCCCCTTACGAAGACTTATGTCGTTTTGGAGGCTGTGCCCATATTGGGGAGCCGGATTGCGGTGTAAAGGAGGCTTTGTCGGCAGGGAAAATAAGCCGGGTACGTTATGATAATTACGTCCTTTTATATCAGGAGCTAAAGGATAGAAAAAAATATTAGGGAGAGAGCATTATGTATAAGCTGGCACCTTCGATTTTATCTGCTGATTTTGGAAGATTGGCAGAAGAGGTTAAGGAAGTAACAAAGGCTGGAGCAGAATACCTGCATATTGATGTAATGGATGGCATGTTTGTACCAAGTATTTCTTTTGGCATGCCGGTAATAAAATCCATTCGTTCGGCTACAGATTGCTTTTTTGATGTACATTTGATGATTGAGGATCCGGATCGTTATCTGGAGGCCTTTGCCGAGGCAGGGGCAGATGGAATTACCGTTCATGCAGAGGCCTGCAGGCATTTGCAAAGGACGGTACAGAGAATAAAGGAGTTAGGGAAAAAAGCCTGCGTTGCACTGAATCCGGCAACACCGCTCTCCGTACTTGATTATGTACTGGAGGATTTGGATATGGTGCTGATTATGAGCGTAAATCCAGGCTTTGGGGGACAGAAATTAATTGAAAATTCGATTGAAAAGGTAGCGAAGCTTCGTCAGATGATTAAGGAGAGAGGACTTAACATTGAGATTGAAATTGATGGTGGAGTTAAGCTTGATAATGCAAGCCGCATATTAGAAGCAGGGGTTGATGTATTAGTAGCAGGGACTGCGGTGTTTAAAGGTGATAAGAAACAGAATGTTTCTGATTTTTTGGAGGTGTTTGCAGATGCTGATGGAAGATATGAAACCGGGGAAACCGCTGGAACTATTTGTAAACCGTGAGGGTTACCGTTATCGACTATTGAGTAAGGTTGAGGCAGCAGAATTCGGAAAGGTTTATATTTCCCTCATAGCTTCAGGAACCAGAATATTCCGTTTTCTGCCTTCAGACCACATTGAGCTTATTTATAAAGAAGGCGAGCGGATGTGGAGATGGAAAGGGTTAAAAGGAAGTATTGCAACTTTGGATGGAGATCAACTGCACTGTCTTGAGAGTCTGAAGGAGGGAGAGGTCTATAATCGCCGGTATGCTTTTCGAGTTCGTCTGGGAGTAGAGCATACGATTACCAAGCTGATTCCTAAGGCTTTGGATACGGAGAAGAAGGAAAGCATGTCAGATGAAGAGTATGAGACTTTTGAAATTCCATGCGTAATTAAGAATTTAAGTGAAAATGGAATTGGTATTTATACAAACGATAAGATAGACATTGGAACCCTGATAGAGGTGAAGCTGCCGACACGGGATGGTGTTTTAAAAATGGTAGGTAATGTAGTCCGCACAGAAAGCGGTGATTTTGGTAAATACCGTGAGTTTTATGGCTGCAGCTTTAATCAGGTAGACAGAAATCTTTCCAAATATCTTTTTACGATGCAAAGGGCACAGCTAAAAAAAGAACGGGGCGAGCAGTAGATGAAAAACCGATGTTTGATAGTAACTGGAGGAACTCTGAGGGAAGAGTTCCTTACCGACTTTTTAAGGGAGCATGTTTTTGAAAAGGTTATATGCGTAGATGGAGCCCTTGCACTGGCAGAAAAGCTTGACCTTTCTTTTGATTATCTGGTGGGTGATTTTGACAGCGTTGATAAAAAAGTGCTGGATGGTTTTCTTGAGCGTAGGAAAAAAGAGCAGCCTTCTGTTGAAATACGCCAATTTCAGGCAGAGAAGGATGATACAGATACGGATATTGCCATTAACCTTGCTCTTTCTAAGGGAGCAGACGAGATTACCCTTTTAGGGGCGACCGGTACCCGGATTGACCATCTGTTGGGAAATCTTCACATCCTTTTGAAGCCCTTGAAGGCAGGAGTGCCAGCCTTTATTTATGATGAATATAATAAAATCTATTTCATTGAGAAAGAAACCCGGTTCTGTAAAAGGGAGCTTTATGGGCCTTATATTTCTTTTATCCCCTTTGGAGGAGATGTATTAGGAGTAACCCAGACCGGTTTTAAATATGAAACCCATGAAATTGATTTTTGCATGGGAGAATCTCTCGGTATCAGCAATGAGCTTGTGGCAGAGGAAGGGAATATTTCCTTTAAACAGGGAAGATTTATTGTAATCGAAGCAAGGGATACCAGAGTGTAATCTAAGGAGGAAAAAGAAAATGAAATTAGGAATTGTTGGACTTCCAAACGTTGGAAAAAGTACATTATTTAACTCACTAACCAAGGCTGGTGCAGAATCTGCAAACTATCCTTTCTGCACGATAGATCCGAATATCGGTATTGTTCCCGTACCGGATGAGCGTCTTAAGGTTCTGACGGATTTGTATCATTCAGAGAAAACGACTCCAGCCATGATTGAATTTGTAGATATTGCAGGTCTTGTAAAGGGAGCCTCCAAGGGTGAGGGACTGGGAAATCAGTTCTTGTCCAATATCCGTGAGGTAGATGCAATTGTCCATGTGGTACGCTGCTTTGAGAATAGTAATATTATTCATGTAGATGGTTCCATTGACCCAATGCGTGATATTGAAACGATTAATCTGGAGCTTATTTTCTCCGATATTGAGATTCTGGAGAGAAGAATTGCAAGGGCCTCTAAGGGAGCCAGAAACGATAAGAGTCTTGCAAAAGAGGTTGAACTCTTAAAGCGTCTAAAGGAGCATTTAGAAGAAGGACGACTTGCCAAGAGCTTTGTTACGGAGGATGAGGACGAGCTTGGATGGATTGCAGAGTATAATCTGCTGACAGGAAAGCCAGTTATCTATGCGGCTAATGTATCTGAGGATGATTTGGCGGATGATGGTGCTTCCAATGCTTTTGTAGGAAGGGTGCAGGAATATGCAAGGAAAGAGGGGGCAGAGGTGTTTGTAATCTGTGCTCAGATTGAACAGGAAATCGCAGAGCTGGATGATGATGAAAAGAAGATGTTTTTAGAGGATTTAGGTCTTAAGGAATCGGGTCTTGAGAAGCTGATTCGTGCAAGCTACAGCCTTCTTGGTCTTATCAGCTATCTGACAGCGGGACCTCAGGAGTCCCGGGCGTGGACAATTAAAAGGGGAACCAAAGCACCTCAGGCTGCCGGTAAGATTCACAGTGATTTTGAGAGAGGCTTTATCCGTGCTGAAATTGTAAATTATGATAATCTGGTTGCCTGTGGAAGCTATAATGCAGCCAGAGAAAAGGGATTAGTACGTTCTGAGGGTAAAGAATATGTGGTAAGGGATGGGGATGTTATCCTGTTTAGGTTCAATGTGTAAAAACTGCCTGGAGATTTTTGATTGTGTGGCTTTTACAGGCAGATAGGAGGCTGTATGTCAACTTATGATATTGGATTTCCGAAGCTGGGAATTTTATTGGAAAATCTTCCAAATGGAGTTAGCGTGTTTGGATTCTGGATTGCCTTTTATGGCATGATTATGGCCTTTGCTATGGTAATGGGTTATCTTTTAGCAGCCTGGCAGGCAAAAAGAACGGGTCAGGACCCGGATTTATATCTGGATTTTGCTTTGATTGCGATTCCTGTCTGTGTAGTTGCAGCCCGTATTTACTATGTAATTTTTAGCTGGAATTTATATAAGGACAATCCTTTACAGATTTTTAATGTACGGAATGGCGGACTTGGTATTTATGGTGCCGTGATTGCGGCGATTATAACCGCAGTGATATTTAGCCGGGTAAAAAAGGTTCCGTTGGGACTCTTAGTAGATACCGGCTGTATCGGCCTGATAACCGGTCAGATTATTGGCCGCTGGGGTAACTTCTTTAATCGGGAGGCCTTTGGAGGCTATGCAGGAAACAGTCTTTTTGCTATGGAGCTTCCGTGGGATGAGGCAAAGCTTCATATGTCAACAGAGGCTGCCTTGACTCTCCGCCAGTATATTTCTGCAGACAATACTATTTTGGTTCACCCGACCTTTTTATATGAGTCGTTATGGAATCTCTGCCTTCTGATTTTCCTGCTTATATATACCAGGCATAAGAAGTTTGATGGTGAGCTTTTCTGCATCTATATGGCAGGCTATGGTTTAGGACGCTTCTGGATTGAGAGTATGCGGACCGACCAGCTTTTGCTTTGGGGAACCTCAATTCCAGTGTCTATGATTGTAGCAGCAGTCATGGTAGTCACGGGAATTGGATTTATTTTTTGGAAGCGGAGAAAATGAAAAGAAGCATAAAATAGAATAAGATGAGGAAATGGATTTTGTACAGGTTGCAAAATCCATTTTTTTTTAATATCTCCAAAAACCGTGAAAAACCGCGAAAAATAGGACTTTTTATTACGAAATTATTAAAAAAAGTTTATGAAAAGGGTTGCTTTATTCCCAAAATTATATTAAAATTACTTCATAAGTGGTACAAAGTGGTGGAAAGTGGTTTAAAGAGGTGAATGCTATGTTCATGGGGGAATATAACCATGGAATAGATGCCAAAGGCAGAATCATAGTGCCTGCGAAGTTCCGAGAGTCACTGGGAGAGGAATTTGTGGTGACGATGGGCTTGGACGGGTGTCTTTTCGTGTACCCTAATGAAGAATGGAGCCGCTTTGTTACCGATTTGAAGTCACTTCCCGGAAGTAAGGAAGCCAGACAGCTCCAGCGATACTTTATGGCAGGAGCAGCCTCCTGTGAGGTGGACAAGCAGGGAAGAATCCTGATTCCGCAAAAGCTCAGAGAGCATGCGGGACTGGAAAAGGATATCGTGTTTGTTGGTGTGATGAATAAAATCGAGGTCTGGAGCAAGGAACGCTGGGAGAAGAATAATACCTTTGATGATATGGATATGGCAGCAGAGAGAATGTCCGAGCTGGGCCTTAGTTTCTAGCAAAGTATGTGCAGAAATGGAGATAAGATGGAATTTAAACATGTATCCGTACTGTTAGATGAGACAATAGAAGGATTGAATATTAAGCCAGATGGCATCTATGTAGATGGAACGCTGGGTGGTGCAGGACATGCCTATGAAGTATGTAAGAGGCTTTCTGATAAGGGCTGTTTTGTTGGAATTGACCAGGATGAAGCAGCTATTTGGGCTGGTAAAGAGCGGTTAAGAGAATTTGGTGACCGTGTAAGCATTGTTAGGAGCAATTACTGCAATATGAAGCAGGTGCTCCATAATCTGGGGATTGCCAGAGCAGACGGTATTGTGCTGGATTTGGGAGTCTCCTCCTATCAGCTGGATACAGCGGAGAGAGGCTTTTCTTATATGGAAGATGCACCGTTAGATATGCGGATGGATAGAAGACAGGAAAAGACAGCAATGGATATTGTTAATGGCTACAGTGAAAAAGAGCTGTTCCGGGTTATCCGGGATTATGGAGAGGATTCCTTTGCAAAGAACATTGCCAAGCATATTGTGGCATACCGTGAGAAAAAGGAAATCAAGACAACAGGAGAGCTTACGGAAATTATCCGGGGAGCTATTCCAATGAAAGTACAAAAGAACGGAGGACATCCGGCAAAAAAGACTTTTCAGGCTATCCGGATTGAACTGAACCAGGAATTAGAGGTACTTAACAATACCTTGAATGATATGATTGGATTATTAAATAAAGATGGAAGAATCTGCATTATTACCTTTCACTCCTTAGAGGATCGGATTGTAAAACGAATTTTCCGAAAGAATGAGGATCCATGTGAATGCCCACCGAATTTTCCGGTGTGCGTCTGTGGTAAGAAGTCCCAGGGCAGGGTAATTACAAAAAAACCGATTTTACCATCAAAGGAGGAACAGGAAGTAAATTCCCGTTCCAGAAGTGCAAAACTCCGTATTTTTGAAAAGCATACCGTCTAATCAGAAATTTGCAGGAGCAGTATTGTAAGAAGGAAGATGATAGAAGATGGCGACGAGGCAGAGAACAGGAAGACCGCAGACATCACGGCGGTATCATACAGGTGAATATGTAGAGGGAAATACCGTAAGAAAACTGGATAGAGAGTATTCAGGTCGGAGAAGCAATCTGGCTGTAGTTCCGGAACGAGAGCCTTATCGCAGACCGGGTAGAGAGCAGGAGAGAAGAAAACAGCCGTCGGCCAGCCCGGTACAGCATACCAGTTGGGATTTGGTTTCCCTTCTGTTTATGGTGGCAGCTCTTTGTGTTACTATGTATGTCTGCGTATCCTACCTTCGGGTACAGCATGATGTAGTAACGATGAATAAAATGATTGCTTCTATGGAAAGTGAAATTATGGAGCTGAAAAATAAAAATGATGCAGCTTACAGCAAAGTTGACACCTCTGTAGATTTGGCGTATATTTATAAGGTGGCAACGGAGGAGCTTGGCATGGTTCATCCGGTTGAGAACCAGGTATTTTCCTATAAAAATCAGAAGAGTGACTATGTCAGACAGTACAGCGATATTCCAGAGGCTTCAGAATAGGCTTTACAGAAAATGAGGAGAGCATATGGATAACAGAACTACCTATAGAGAACGGTCAGCAGCTGACAGGAAGAAAAGAAAAAATAAACGATTTACATCTAAAATGCAAGCAAATCTTTTGCTTGTATTTTGTGTTGTTATCCTTATTTTTATTGCATTAGCCGTCAGACTTTGGTACATAAGCAACAAAAATGGTGAAAAATATGAAAAAAGGGTGCTTTCCCAGCAGACCTATGTAAGCAATGCGATACCATTTAAGCGGGGGGATATTACCGACCGCAATGGTACAAAGCTGGCGGTCAGTGAAAAGGTATATAACCTGATTTTAGACCCGGTAACCATATTGGAAAGGGAAGATTATAAGGAGCCAACTCTTAAGGCTGTTAATCAGGTGTTTTCCATTCCAATGGAAGAGCTGGAGCAGATTTTAGTAGAAAAAAAGGATTCCCGTTATGTACAGATGAAGGAGTATAAGCATCTGGATTATTCCGTGGTAGAACAGTTTGAAAAGCTAAAGGTTAAGGATAAGAGTAAAAAGGATGATAACACAGATAGCACCAATAATATCCATGGTGTTTGGTTTGAGGAAGAGTATGTGCGGACCTACCCATTAAATAATGTCGGCTCCAGCATTATTGGCTTTACTCAGAAAAACGATGGAAATGTTGGTAGCTGGGGAATTGAAGAGTATTATAATGAAGAACTTAACGGTACGAATGGAAGGGAATACGGCTATTTTAATGCAGATTTGGAGCTGGAAAGAAATGTTAAGCCAGCAATCAATGGAAATACAATCGTGTCAACAATAGATGCTAATGTACAGGCAATTACAGAAAAGCATGTGGAAAAGTTTCTTGAGGAAACCGGGGCAAAGAATATTGCAGTGATGATAACCAATCCTAATAATGGTGAGATTTACGCCTCTGTCTCCAACCAGACCTTTGATCTGAATAATCCGCGTGACTTATCTGTCCTTTATACAGAGGAGGAGCTGGCAGAGATGACAATAGAGGAAAAGAGTGCTTCGCTAAGTGCCCTCTGGAGAAACTTCTGTATTAGTGATGCCTTTGAGCCAGGCTCGACCTTTAAACCTTTTACAGTAGCAGCAGCCTTAGAGGAAGATAAGGCAAACGAAAATTCTACCTATGTCTGTGATGGAAGTGAGGTTGTTGTAGAGGGACAAAGGCCGGTAAAATGCAGCAGTCGGCAGGGACATGGTACAATTACCCTGGAGCAGTCTCTTATGTTTTCCTGTAATGATGCTTTGATGGCGATTGGAAAGACGCTGGGACGAGAGGATTTTGCGGCTTATACCCGTTTGTTCGGTTTTGGCGAAAAAACTGGCATTGATTTGCCGGGAGAGTCTCAGGGAATTATTTTTTCGAAGGAACAGTTAAATCCAATGGAGCTTGCTACCTCCAGCTTTGGACAGAGCCAGACGGTCAATATGTCTCAGATGGTGGCAGCCTTTGCATCCCTGATTAATGGTGGAAAGTATTATAAGCCTCACATTGTAAAGGAAATACAGAACGATGCAGGGGCTGTTGTGAAAAAGGTAGATGGTGTTCTGGTAAGAGAGACTGTTTCTGCAGATACCAGCAGCAAAATCCGCCAATACCTGAAGGAAACGGTAGAGGCTGGAACTGCAGCATTGGCAGGTGTTGAAGGCTATTCTATCGGTGGTAAGACCGGTACGGCTGAAAAAGCACCCCGGGATAAGTCTAACTATATTGTATCTTTTTTGGGATTTGCCCCGACCGATGACCCACAGATGATTATTTATGTGGTTATTGATGAACCGGATGTAGAGGATCAGGCTCATAGCAGCTACGCAACCCAGCTTGCCCATGAGATTTTAGAGGAGGTACTTCCATTTCTGGGTGTATACCCTTCTAAATAAGAAAGATTCATAACCTCATAGATTTCATAATAAAATTAAAGGATGAGATTTATGAGGTTTTTTATACGATGAAATATAGAACCTATAATCGAAAGAATCTGCTGATTGTAATTATTGTTGTGGGATTTCTTCTGGCATGCCTGGTAGGACGACTTATTTATCTGATGATTTTTCAAAGTGAGCACTATGGAAAGCTGGCCAGGCAGGTTCAGGAAAGAGAACGTCCGGTTAAGGCAGAGCGGGGACGTATTTATGATAGAACGGGGATTCAGATTGCAGGAAACAAGCCGGTTTCAACAATTTCTGTTATTCATAGCCAGATAACTGAACCGGAAAAGGTAATCCGCATTTTATCAGAGGAACTGGGAATTTCAGAAGAAAAGATCAGGAAGAAGGTAGAAAAGGTTTCCTCCATCGAGCGAATTAAAACCAATGTAGATAAGGAAATTTCCGACCGTATCCGGGAATATGACCTGGATGGTGTTATGGTTGATGAGGATTATAAAAGGTATTACCCTTATGACAGTCTGGCTTCTAAGGTAATCGGTTTTACCGGCAGTGATAATCAGGGAATTATTGGACTGGAGGTAAAATATGACCCTGTGCTTCAGGGACAGGATGGTACGATACTGACGCTAACAACGGCAAGAGGTGTAGAGATAAATAATGCAGCAGAAAACCGGATAGAGCCGCTTCCAGGAAAGGATTTGTATTTAAGCCTGGATATGAATATTCAGGAATATGGAGAGCAAATTGCAAAAAAGGTCATGGAAGCAAAAGGGGCTGCTAGTGTCAGGATTATTGTAATGAACCCGCAGAATGGTGAATTGTATGCCATGGTTAATGTGCCGGAGTTTAATTTAAATGACCCTTATACTCTGATAAATGTACCGGAAACAGCGATGACAGAGAAAGAAAAACAGGATGCCCTCAATAATATGTGGAGAAATGCCTGTATCAGTGATACTTATGAACCAGGCTCAGCTTTTAAGATTATAACGGCGACAGCAGCTTTGGAGGAGGGCGTGGTTTCCTTAAATGACAGCTTCTACTGTCCGGGCTATAAAAAGGTGGAGGATAGAATGATTCGCTGCCACAAGGCAGGAGGACATGGTTCTGAGACCTTTGTGCAGGGAATTCAGAATTCCTGCAACCCGGTATTTATGGAAATCGGTGCGAGGGTTGGTATTGACAATATGTACAAATGCTTTGAAAAGGTGGGACTTTTCTCAAAAACAGGTGTTGACCTGCCAGGAGAAGCAAATTCTATCATGCACGATAAAAAGAATGTAAAGGCGGTGGAGCTGGCAACGATTTCCTTTGGACAGTCCTTTCAGGTAACTCCACTGCAGCTTTTGACGGCCGTCAGTACTGTCGTAAATGGCGGCAGACGGATTACTCCCCACTTTGGTGTGGAAATCCGAAGCCGGGATGGAAGCCAGGTGAAAAAGCTTGTCTACCCGGAAGAGGGAGGAAAGCTTTCAAAAGAGACTTCAGAAACAATGAAGGAGCTTTTGGAGTCGGTAGTATCCGAGGGAACCGGTCACCGAGCTTATCTGGAGGGCTTTACCATAGGCGGAAAGACAGCAACCTCAGAAAAGCTGCCAAGGCGGAGTGGCAAATATATTGCTTCCTTTATTGGCTTTGCACCAGCAGAAAGACCGCAGGTCATGGCACTGGTGCTAATTGATGAGCCACAGGGAATTTATTATGGTGGTACGATAGCAGCACCATTGGTAGGCGAGTTATTTGACAATATTCTTCCCTATCTTGGGATTGAAAGGGAAAATATATCCAATGAGGAAAAATAGTTGATTATCCGTCCAAGTTGGAATATAATTAAAAGTCAGTGATAAATACGCGAAATACGCAGGAAATTATACGAGGTGAGATAAATGGAAAGTGTAAATTATCAAGTAGTGATGCCAGTTTTAATTGCTTTTGCAGTTAGTGTGGTATTATGTCCGATTTTTATTCCTTTTTTAAAAAAGCTGAAATTTGGACAGTTTGTACGGGATGATGGGCCAGAGGCTCATCTCAAGAAAACAGGTACACCAACCATGGGCGGTATCATTATTTTAAGCAGTATTCTGATTACTTCTCTTATATATATAAGAGGAAATAAGGCCATTCTGCCAGTATTGTTTGTAACCCTTGGCTTTGGTGTGATTGGCTTTTTAGACGACTATATTAAAATTGTTATGAAGCGTTCCCTGGGACTTCGGGCATGGCAGAAAATGCTGGGACAGATTCTGATAACAGGAATTTTTGCGTACTATCTTTTAAATATAATTGATTTTGGAACTGACATTATCCTTCCATTTACCAATGGAAGGACCTGGGATATGGGTATTTTATTTGTTCCGTTTTTATTTATCGTGTTGTTGGGTACTGTGAATGGTGTCAACTTTACGGATGGTTTGGATGGTCTGGCCTCCAGCGTTACTGTTTTAGTTGCGACCTTTTTTACTGTAGTAGCTATCGGTACGGGAAGTGGAATTTCTCCGATTACCTGTGCGGTAGTAGGAAGTCTGTTAGGCTTTTTGATGTACAATGTATATCCGGCAAGAGTGTTCATGGGAGACACAGGTTCTTTAGCCCTGGGAGGCTTTGTAGCTGCCTCCGCAGTGATGCTTAAAATGCCATTATTTATTGTAATTGTGGGACTGATTTATCTGGCTGAGGTTTTATCGGTTATGATTCAGGTAACCTATTTTAAGCTGACCCATGGAAAGCGGTTCTTTAAAATGGCACCGCTCCATCATCATTTTGAATTGTGTGGATGGCCGGAGACAAAGGTAGTAGCAGTATTTGACATCATAACAGCGATTTTGTGTCTGGTCGGACTGGCTGCACTCTAAAATTATAGAAAAGAGGGAAATTATGGATTTAGTGGGTAAGAAGGTGCTGGTAGTAGGAAGTGGTATTAGCGGTATTGCTGCAGTCAAGCTTCTATCTACCGAGGGCTCGGAGATTATTTTACAGGATGGTAATGAAAGCTTAACAAAACAGGAGGTTTTAGATAAGCTTCCAAGAAGTCTGGAGGTTACAGTAATTATCGGAGAGCTTCCAAAGGAGATAATAAGCACTATTGATTTGGTTGTATTAAGCCCGGGTGTACCGACAGATCTTCCATATATTCTGGAGATGAAAAAAGCTGGAATTCCTATCTGGGGTGAGATAGAGCTGGCTTACCAGTTTACTAAGGGAAAGATGGCAGCGATTACCGGAACCAATGGAAAAACAACGACGACGGCCTTGGTTGGCGAAATTATGAAAAGCTATTATGTATCTGTATATGTTGTTGGAAATATTGGTATCCCATATACAGAAATGGTTCTGAATACCAAGGGAGGTTCGATTACAGTAGCAGAGATGAGCAGCTTCCAGCTGGAGACGGTGCATGAGTTTAAGCCGGAGGTCAGTGCAATTTTAAATATTACACCAGACCATTTAAACCGTCACCATACGATGGAAAATTATATTGCTGCAAAAAAACGGATTGCAAAGAATCAGGATATTACCGATACCTGTGTTCTTAACTATGAGGATGAAGTACTTCGGGAAATGGCAAAGACTCTGCGGCCAAAGGTATTTTTTTTCAGCAGTAAAAGAGAGCTTTCGGAGGGCATTTTTCTGGATAACGACGGTGATTTTATTTATCGTGAGGATGGAAAAGAAGAAAAAATCTGCAATATTCATGATTTGAAGCTTTTAGGAACTCATAATTATGAAAATGTTATGGCAGCCATTGCGATTTCTGCTCATATTGGCGTACCGATGGAGGCAATTCGTAAGGCAGTTATGGCCTTTACTGCGGTAGAACATAGGATTGAGTATGTAACAGAGAAAAACGGAGTGACTTATTATAACGATTCTAAGGGAACCAATCCGGATGCTGCAATCAAGGGTATTCAGGCTATGGTACGGCCGACCTTTTTGATTGGCGGCGGCTATGATAAGGGTTCTGACTATAAAGAATGGATACGTTCCTTTGACGGCAAGGTAAAATATCTGCTACTTTTGGGCCAAACAAAGGAGAAAATTGCAGCTCAGGCAAAGGAATGTGGCTTTGACCGGATTATTATGGTAGAGGATTTGAAGGAAGCGGTAAAGCTGTGTTATATGAATGCAGAGCCAGGAGATGCCGTCTTATTGTCTCCAGCCTGTGCGAGCTGGGGAATGTTTAAAAACTACGAAGAACGCGGCAGGAAGTTTAAGGAGTATGTAAACCAGCTGTAAGAGAACAGGAGAGTGTAGGCTTGGCGGGAAAAAGGGAAAAAACGTATAGCTGCTATGATTACAGTCTGTTATTTCTGACACTGTTTTTAGTATGCTTTGGATTGATTATGATATACAGCACCAGTGCTTATTCTGCCCAGGTATTTCGTAACGGCGATTCCATGTTTTATTTAAAACGGCAGGGAGGGAGTGCTCTTCTTGGAATTGTGGCAATGCTGTTTATTTCCAAAGTGGATTACCGGATTTTGCTAAAACGGATTCCGGTTTTAAATATGAAGCCAGTAACGGTTGCTTATTTGGGAGCAATTATTTTACAGATTGCAGTTTTTATTCCAGGACTTGGTGTGGAATATAATGGTGCAAAGCGTTGGCTTAAGCTGGGGCCGGTACAGTTCCAGCCTTCTGATCTTTCCAAGGTAGCAGTAATTTTATTTGTATCCTATATTATTTATACGGCACCAAAGCGGATGGATAAATTTGCGGGCTTTATCCGGGTTGCACTGTATATGTCTCCATTGGTTGGCTTGGTTCTTAAGGAGAATATGAGTACAGCTATCGTTTTGTGTGGCATCATGGTCGGTATCTGCTTTGTAGGAAGCCGGAAAAAATGGTATTATTTTGTGGCAGCCTTTTTTATGGTACTTGGAGGTGCAGCCTTCATTTTATTTGGCGAGGGCTTCCGTATGGAGCGAATTATGATCTGGCTGGATGTGGAAAATCATGAAAAAGGCTTTCAGATACTACAAGGCCTTTATGCCATTGCTTCCGGCGGCCTTACAGGTACAGGACTTGGTGGTAGTATGCAGAAGCTGGGATATGTACCGGAAGCACAGAACGATATGATTTTTTCGATTATCTGTGAGGAACTTGGCCTGTTTGGAGCAATTACTGTTATACTGCTGTTTGTCCTTCTGATTTGGAGATTGTTTATTATTTCCATCAATGCACCGGATATGTATGGTGGATTGATGTGTACCGGTATTTTAGTACATATTGCTGTCCAGGTAGTTATTAATATTGCGGTAGTTACGAACTCGATTCCATCTACCGGTATTCCGCTGCCATTTATCAGCTATGGTGGAACCTCAGTAGCTGTGCTTTTGGCCGAGATGGGGCTTGCCTTAAGTGTTTCGAACCAGATAAAGTACGAGCGTTAGTACCCTTTGCAATGTCCTTTCATATACTATAATAGATTGGTATAGGAAAGGGTGTCAAAGGTGTCGGTTATATATATAGACGGCGGCTGGCCGCTGTCAGGAGAGCTTTCTTTACAGGGCTCGAAAAATACAGTGCTTCCGATGCTGGCAGCCAGTATTTTGAATCAAGGGAGCCTAAGGCTTTTTCATTGTCCTCAAATCTCTGATGTGGAGCATATGCTGGTTTTGCTGAAGCAGCTGGGCTGTCATATAAAGCGGGAAGGAGATTGTATTGAAATTAATGCCTCACGGCTGGATTCAGACCAGGTGGCTGCGGAGTACGGAAAGCAAATGCGGTCCTCATTCTTTCTCCTGGGCCCTATGCTTGGGCGGATGAAGCGGGCTTCGGCACCATATCCGGGTGGATGTATTATTGGTGCAAGACCGATAGATATTCATCTGGAGGCATTTCAAAAAATGCAGGTTGAGATAGAGGAAGATGGAGAAATGCTTTCTCTTTCCACAAGAGGGCTTAAGGGAAATGAGATTTGCCTGCGGTTTCCAAGCGTAGGTGCAACGGAAAATATTGTGATGGCTGCTGTATTGGCAGAGGGAACGACCTGTATTCGGAATGCGGCACGGGAACCGGAGGTAACGGAGCTTTGCCTTCTTTTAAAGAAAATGGGAGCCAGGATTACCGGAGAAGGTACCGATACCCTTGTAATTCAGGGGGTAAAGCGACTTCATGATGCAGAATATACGGTAAAGGGAGACAGGATTGTCGGAGGTACCTATCTGGCAGCAGCTCTTGCGACAAGGGGCAGTCTTACCCTTAAGACGGACTGTATTTCTCATATGGAGTCTACCTTAAGGGTACTTGAGGCGGCTGGAGCGAGGCTTTCCATAGGAGCAGATTATGTTACTCTTATTTCAGCAGGAAAAATAAAGGGTATCAAGGGTCTGGTGACAGAAACCTATCCGGGATTTCCTACGGATATGCAGTCGCAGATGATGGCAGTGCTTGCCTGTGCCGGGGGAGACTCCAGCATTGAAGAACGGATTTTTGAATCCAGATTTCGTATCTGTGAAGAACTGAAAAAGATGGGTGCGAGAATTGCAATACAGGGAAATATAGCAAGGCTTCAGGGGGTTCCGAGGCTTTTTGGTACTATAGTGGAGGCTAGGGAGCTAAGAGGCGGTGCAGCCCTTGTGATTGCTGCCTTAGAGGCAGAAGGGGAAAGCTGTATTCGTGGTGTCTCTTATATAGAACGCGGCTATGAGAATATTTGTGATGTACTGGCTGGGCTAGGAGCACAGATAAGAAAAGAAGGATAGGAACGGAGGAAAGGAAATGGAAAAAAGCAGGAAACGACACTGGAAAATTTTGATTTTGCTGGTTTTGCTAGCTTTGCTGTTTCTTTTCCTTTTTTTGGGCTTCCGTATTCATACGGTAACAGTAACCGGCTGCAGTTATTATACAGAAGAAGAGATTAAGGATATGGTATTTACCAGTCCCATGGATTATAATTCTTTGGTTCTTTATATCAAGAATAAGTTTATTGGAACCGGGGAATATCCTTTTATACAAAAGATGACAATTACTCGCAAGGGCCGTAATGAAGTTAAAATCCGGGTTTATGAAAAGGCTTTAGCCGGCTGTGTAAAATATATGAATCAATATATCTATTTTGATAAGGATGGTATCGTGCTGGAATGTTCTGAAGAGGCGATTGACAGCATTCCTTATATTACCGGCATCGAATACCGGAGCTTTACTCTTTATGAAAAGCTTAAGGTTTCTGATGAAGCGATTTTTGACCGGATTCTTTCCCTTTCCCAGCTGGTGCAGAAATATGAAATTCCACTGGATCGGATTCATTTTTCTAAAGATGGAGGAGTCATGCTGCAGACAGAAGGTATCAAGATTTATCTGGGTGAGCAGGAGTTTTATGATGAACGGGTATCCTGTCTGGCGGAAATACTTCCGACTGCACTAAAGGAAGGATTAAAAGGAAAAATCTATATGGAAAATTATACTTCGGGGGATGACATAATTTTTCATAAGGATTAAAAAACTTGAAATTTAGGGTTGATTATTTTTGCGAAAAACTATATTATATATTATGAGATTGTAAAAGGCTGAAATGTATTACATATGAGATAAATTTGAATATTAGTTTAATAAAATAGAAGAGGAAAATGAAGGAGGAAGAACCTTGCTTGAGATAAAAACAAACGAAGCAGAGTCCACTGCAAAAATTTTAGTTATTGGTGTTGGCGGTGCCGGCAACAATGCAGTAAACCGAATGATTGAAGAGGGAATTTTAGGAGTTGAATTTATTTGTGTGAATACGGACAAGCAGCATTTGAAGAACTGTAAGGCTGCCACCTGTGTGCAGATTGGTGAAAAGCTTACAAAGGGACTTGGTGCCGGTGCACAGCCGGAGATTGGTGAAAAAGCAGCAGAAGAGAATCGGGAAGAGCTTACCGAGCTTATTAAGGGAGCAGATATGGTATTTGTTACCTGTGGTATGGGAGGCGGTACTGGTACAGGTGCAGCTCCTGTAGTAGCTTCTATTGCCAAAGAGATGGGTATTCTGACGGTTGGTATTGTAACAAAGCCGTTTAAATTTGAAGCAAAGGCTCGTATGAATAATGCTACCCAGGGTATTGAAAAGCTGAAGGCAAATGTAGATACTCTGATTGTTATTCCAAATGACAAGCTGTTACAGATTGTAGACAGAAGAACAACGATGCCGGATGCACTGCGTAAGGCAGATGAAGTGCTTCAGCAGGGTGTTCAGGGAATCACGGATCTGATTAATGTACCGGGTCTTATTAACCTTGACTTTGCTGATGTCCAGACCGTTATGAAGGACAAGGGTGTAGCCCATATTGGTATTGGTGTAGGACACGGTGATGATAAATGCGTAGAGGCTGTCCAGCAGGCGATTACCAGTCCTCTTCTGGAGACTACGATACAGGGAGCTACTCATGTTATCATTAATATTTCCGGTGATATCAGCTTGATTGAGGCAAATGAGGCAGCTACTTATGTACAGGAGCTGGCAGGTGATAGTGCAAATATTATCTTTGGTGCTATGTATGATGAAAGTGCACCGGATGTAGCTACCATTACTGTTATTGCTACCGGTCTTGAGAGTAATGCAGGGCCGACTGTTAAGACTCCTAAGTTTGTAAATACGCAGGGTAGTGGACCAGTACTGGGAGGATTTGGACAGGCTCCGACACAGACAAGACCATCCTATGGCGGTAGTATGCCATCCTTCATTAATCCTGGTACTGCCAGACCGACGACAAAAAATACAATGACCCAGAATCCAATTCCACAGGTGAACATCCAGTCACAGCCGATTCAGCCAAAGAGTGAACCGATGGAGGATGGAGAGCACGGAGGAATCAAGATTCCAGAGTTTTTACAGAAGAACAGACATAAATAAGATGATAAGAGAGATTTTAAATCCTTTAGGTTTAAAATCTCTTTTCTTTTTTTGTTTCTTCGTCACTTCCTGCAATATCTTGTAGCTTTCCCAAGATGAAAACAAAAACAAATCTTCTATAATATGACAGGAAATTCGGAATAATTAGGGTATAATAGGCTCATCCTCAGAACAGGAGGTGACCTTTGAAGCTTGTTGTATACATAGACGTATATTTTTTAATGAACGGAATTTTTGACTTCTGTATTTTATTGCTGGTGGGCAGGATACAGAGGCGTAGACAAAGGCTTTTGAGGTTATTAGCCGGGGCAGCGGCCGGTGGGCTGGGAGCAGCCATTGTACTTGTTTTTTCATCCCTTCCTCCCAGTCTGCTGGCAGTTTGGCAATATGGCCTGCTGCCGGTGCTTATACTTGTCATAAGCTTTGGATTTTCGGATAAAAAAAGCTTTTTCTATCAGCTTTTGACTTTTTATGCCATGACTCTTTTTCTGGGCGGAATATTTGTTTTTTTTCGACAGGAGGGAGGTAAATCATGGAAGCTTTTAAGTATTATGGCGGTTTTAGAGGTTTTTTTATGGCTGGTTCTTCCGGGACTTCTAAAAAGGAATCAAGAGCTTAAGAGTGAATATGAGGTAGCACTCTTTCTTGGAGAAGGCTGGGTGCATGGAAGAGCTCTTTTGGATACAGGAAATCGGCTGTATGAGCCAATTAGTAAAAAACCGGTGATGCTGGCAGAGTTTCAGGTGATACGAGAGCAGATACCCGAAAAATTGCAGTATCTTTTGGAACAGCGGATACCCATTGCCGGGGAGGGCATGGAAAAAATCCGTTGGATTCCCTATCATGCAGTAGGAACAGCCTGCGGATTGATACCGGGAATCGAAGCAAAGAAAATTAAGCTTTGGACAGAAAATGGAAGTATTACGAAAGAGGACATTATACTAGGGCTTGTATTTGAGCCACTGGCGGTCCAGGGGGAATATCAGT
This sequence comes from Acetivibrio ethanolgignens, assembly GCF_001461035.1. Classification (GTDB taxonomy): domain Bacteria; phylum Bacillota; class Clostridia; order Lachnospirales; family Lachnospiraceae; genus Velocimicrobium; species Velocimicrobium ethanolgignens. Next base: position 113,941 of record NZ_LNAM01000164.1, read on the forward strand.
TTATTTTACACGAAGACATTATGTGCTAATCAAAAAAGGAGAGGAAATGCAGTGTTATTAAAAGTATCAATGCCAAACAAATTTCAATTCCGTATGATACCAACCTTTCGGGGATTAATTTGCGGAAATAAGGGGGAAATTCACTATATAGGAGGAGCGGAGGTGCTACCGGCTCCACTGGAGGCTGAAGAGGAGCTTGCCATGATAGAAAAGCTGGGGACAGAGGAGGATAGTACAGCAAAAGCAAGCCTGGTAGAACACAATCTACGGCTGGTGGTTTACATAGCAAAAAAATTTGATAATACAGGTGTGGGAGTAGAGGATTTAATTTCTATCGGAACAATAGGACTCATTAAGGCTATTAACACCTTTAATCCCGAGAAAAATATCAAGCTGGCGACCTATGCCTCACGTTGCATAGAAAATGAGATACTGATGTATTTGAGACGAACCAGTAAAACGAAAATGGAGGTTTCTATTGATGAACCTCTGAATGTGGATTGGGATGGAAATGAGCTTTTATTATCAGATATTCTGGGAACGGAGGAGGATAGCATTTACCGGAATATAGAAAGTGAGGTAGATAAAAAGCTTTTGAATAAGGCAATGGAAAAGCTGACAGAGCGGGAGCAGACGATTATAAAGCTGCGGTTTGGACTGAATACGGCAGATGGAAATGAACGGACACAAAAGGAGGTCGCAGATTATCTGGGAATTTCCCAATCCTATATTTCCAGGCTGGAAAAGAAGATTATGAAGCGTCTCAGAAAAGAAATGATTCGTCTTGAAGCATAGAAAATAAAAGGAAAATATGGAAACAATTGCATAAAGAGCCATAGAATAAATTCCCATGAACCAGAGAAAGCTATAAACATCTTAACATTGGCTTGGAGGTTCATTATGGCTCTTTATAAGGTTGAAATCTGTGGTGTAAATACGGCGAAGCTGCCTCTTTTGAAGGAAGAAGAAAAGGAGGAGCTTTTTGGTAGGATAAAAAGGGGGGATAAGGAGGCCAGAGAGCTTTACATTAAGGGAAATCTAAGACTGGTTTTAAGTATTATCCAGAGGTTTAATGGAAGTAATGAAAATGTAGATGACCTGTTTCAGATTGGCTGCATAGGTTTGATAAAAGCAATTGATAATTTTGATGTTACACAGAATGTTAAATTCAGTACTTATGCTGTACCGATGATTATAGGAGAAATCCGGCGTTATCTCAGGGACTCTAGCAATAGTATCCGGGTGAGCCGTTCTCTTCGTGATACAGCCTATAAGGCAATTTATGCCAAGGAAGAGTATATAAAGGAAAAGGATAAAGAGCCTACCCTTGCAGAACTTTCTGAAATTCTGAAGCTTAGTCCAGAGGAAATCACCTATGCTCTGGATGCCATCCAGCATCCCCTTTCCTTGTACGAACCGGTATATTCAGAAGGCGGTGATACTCTGTATATTATGGATCAGGTAAGTGATAAAAAGAACCGGGAGGATAGCTGGGTGGAAGAACTGTCTTTGAGAGCTGCAATGAATCGGCTTTCAGAAAGAGAAAACAGAATTATTAATCTTCGCTATTTTGAAGGAAAAACGCAGATGGAGGTAGCTGAGGAAATTCAGATTTCCCAGGCACAGGTATCCAGACTGGAAAAGTCAGCATTGAAAAATATGAAAAATTATCTGCTGTCATAAGAAATGCTGCCTTGGCATACATTAAATAAAATAAATGCTTCAGGTGAGGGTATGCGACTTTGTGAGCTAAGGGATAAGGAAGTTATTAATATCTGTGATGGGCAGAAGTTAGGGTATATTGAGGACCTGGAATTTGATCTTTGTAAGGGAGAAATTTACAAGGTGATTATTCCAGGTCCCTGCAAGGTCTGGGGAATTCTGGGGCGGGAGTTTGAATATGTAATTGATGTCCGCTGTATCCGCAGAGTTGGTCCGGATGTAGTTCTTGTTGAGGTTGACAGGGAAAAGGTTAGAAATAGTCCCTGATAATCCGGTGAAAAAGAAACAAAAAAAGGAAAACAATCAGAATAAGAAGTAAGGTATCCTTATACTGGGTGTAGTATCCTGAGATAAGGGGCCAGTTTTCGCGGAAAAAGTAGCCGACACCAATAAGAAGACTGTTCCAGACGGAAATTCCTGCAAAGGAAGCAGCAAAAAAAGAAGGATAGGGCTGGTGGAAGGCACCGGCAACAAAGGCAATATAGGTACGGCATAGGGGAATGACCCTGCCAATTCCAACAGCAAAAAGACCATATTTTTCAAAGGTTTGGCAGGAGGAATGCAGGGCATTTTCTGTGCTCGGAAAACGTGTAGAAATCCATGTCAAAAGACGTGTTCCGCCTTTTAGACCCAGGAAATAGCAGATACTGGTGCCAATAAGCCCTGCCAGAATACTAACAGGAAGTAAAAGAAAAAAGGAGATTCCCTGGGAGGCTGCAAAGGCACCGGCAAAGGGAAGAATAATTTCACTGGATACAGGAAAGCAGGCGTATTCTGCCAGAATTAAAACAAACATGGCAAAAATACCATATTCACAAAAAAGGCTGATAAGTTCAGACATAGAGTCAGCTCCCGAAAAGTTTGTTTAAATATATGAGAAGGAGAAGAAAAAAATGCGAAAAGAAGGGAAGGATATTTTGGTTGACAGAGTAAAAAATGGTTGGTAGAATGGAAATGATCGCAAAAAATAGTAGCAGAATAGCATTCTGGTGATATGTCAAGAACTTTTTGAAAAAGATTTTGATATGTTTTTCAG
>NZ_LNAM01000165.1 GCF_001461035.1 Acetivibrio ethanolgignens
AGGTTGCGAGGTCAATGAAGCAGGAAGCCCATTGGCTTTAGACAATGGGTAGTTCACATCGATTATGTCAGGGTATATAAGAAGCTGCCAGAGGGACAGAGAATGTTGTCAGAGGATGAGCTTCAGGTTGTGGATATCAAGGCAGAAAATCTCATATTAGAAGACACTAATGTAGAACTACGGACATATGCGGACTGTGACAGTTATAGGGAAAAGCTGCTTTCTGGGACAAAATCTTATGTAAGGATTTACTGGAATGATGGCGTAGAGACTCAGGAGCCTGTACAGTGGGAAAAAATCACAGAGGAAGATTTAGCGCAGATTCACAGCGGAAAAACAATAACAAAGGTTGGATACGTGCCGTCCATACAGCAGAATGTAACAATGAAGATTGGTCCAAGAGCATATTCGATGGAAAACCTCAGTGGTGTAAGAGGAATGAAAGACCTGGATTATGTGTTTGACGGACTGATCAATGAAGCTGCCGGAACTCCAAGTGGTGAGTTTAAGGGTTTTGATTTTTCGAACAACAGAGCTTCTATTATATACGATTTTCAGGAAACAGTGAACCTGAAAGGAATGGACATTTGGTGCAATTATGGAAATGATCAGGGAATTAAGAAAATGAAGGTTGCTGTATGGGATGAGGAGCAGGAGAGATGGGTAATATTGAAGGATGAAGATGGAACTGAGCAGGAATTTATTATGAACTGGCAGACCGCAGTACAGGTAGCAGAAAAGCAGAGCATAGCCTTTCCTGGAGTTGACACAAAGAAGGTAAAAATCATTATTCTGGATGCTGGATATAAATGGAATAAATTCTCTATTCGTGAGATTGAATTTCAAAGCTGATTTTTGGATTTAAACAAAAATATAGATAAGCTGTGCATAAATGGGAAAAAGCACTGGATTTTCTGCAGGAGGCTGAGGAATTTATTGCAATTTTGGATGATTTTTCAAAAAATTGATAAAAAGACTTGACACAAAAGGTTCTCCACTATTATAATCTTAATAGTGCTAAAAATACCCGTACAGTTGTATAGGCACAATCCACAACTGGAGGGAGGTAAGGTGTGAGACTATGTCAAATGTTATCGTAAAAGAGAACGAAACTTTAGATAGTGCACTCCGCAGATTCAAGAGAAACTGCGCGAAGGCAGGTATCCAGCAGGAGATTCGTAAAAGAGAGCATTATGAGAAGCCAAGTGTAAGACGTAAAAAGAAATCAGAGGCTGCTCGTAAGCGTAAGTTCTAATCAGAATATTAAAATGTGGACTGTTGCAGATTTTGCAACAGTCCTTTTTCGCTGTATAGGGAATACCGATTTCCTATAGAACCTAAAATGGTTATATTTTTGTGTCTATACAAAAAGAACCAAAAATAGTTATAGTATTGATGAAGAGAGAGAAAACGAATAGATGTATGGAAAAGATACAGTTATTGGGATATGTGATGATAATCCAGAAGATGTGATTCGAATTCAACAGGAAATTTGTAATTGTTTGAAGCTGCTAGGAGAAGAAAATCCAATCATAATCGTTTATGAAAGCGGTAGAGAGCTGTTGGAAAATTGCAAAAAGCAGACAATAGATTTGGTGTTTTTGGATTTGGAGATGCCAGAGTGTAATGGCTTTGAACTGGCAGAACAGATATATGATTTTAACCAGGCAATAAAAATTATTTTTGTTTCCAATCATGAAAATATGGTATTTGATTCTTATGAATATGCACCATTATGGTTTGTTAGGAAAAGTTTTATGGAACGTGATATGTTAAAAGCGATTCAAAAATATCTCCAGATGGAAACAAAAGTTCAAATATGGTGTAAGAGCGGAGAAGGAACAAAGGACATATGGCTATATATAAATAAAGTATTATATATAGAATGTAGTGGTCATACCCTCTCCATACATATGAAAAATAAGGAGTGCCATAAAATCTATGGTTCTTTAAAGTCATTAGAAGAAAAATTGCATACATATGGTTTTGTTCGCATTCATAAAAATTTTCTGGTAAATGCAAGATGCGTAAAAGAAATTGGAAATCGCACTGTCTGTTTGCCAGATGGAATAGAATTAGATATTGGCAAAAATAGAAGAAAAGAAATTAAACAGTTATTAGAAAATTACAACGGAGGAAGGAGGATGTGTTAAAATTACAGATTATTTGATTAACGGATTGTCGTCAGTGATTGCGTTAGAGTATATCAGCCATGGATTGAAACAAAAGTATAGAGGCTATCGCGGTACGGTATTGTTTTTGGCGGGCTGTACCGCATATTTTTTTGTGGTTACAGGATTAAATCATTATACCAATTTTGAAGGGGTGCTAGGCATTGGTTATGGTGTTGTTTTATATGTGTATTGTCTTTTGGCAGCGCAGGGAAAGAAATCAGATTTCTTTTTGTTAAGTGTTGTTTGGGTGTTGCTGGCATTTATTAGTGCATATGTAATGTTTGCCTTATGGGGCATATTTTCAGGAGGAAGTCTGGAAGAGCTTTTAAAAACAGAGAGTCAGGCGCATATGTATTTTTCACTGTCAGCAGGGGCTCTGCGGTTTTCTCTTGGAAGAATAGTATTGGCGGTTTATCGGAGGAGAAAACAAAAAAAGTTGTTGGCAGAAGACTGGATGATGGCACTAATTTTTTTTATATTTTTCTTTTTGATACTGTTTATGTTTCGCTTGGAACGGGGTGGATTAGACCAAAAAGAACGGTATAATTTGTCTTTATGGATCTTATTGGGAATCTTTTTGGTAATTCTTCTACTAGGCGGATTCTATCAATTAATAGGAAAATATAGAATAGAAAAAATAGCAGAGGAATACCGGAAAGAAAACCAGAAGTTGCAGGAGGAACAAATTCATAATTTGTACCAGCTCGGACGTGAGGCAAATCGCCTGAGACATGATATGGGTGCAAAGGTAAATGTCGTTTATGAGCAATTAAGAAAAAAAGATTACCAGGAAGCAGAAGAAAATTTAAAAAGGATAGGAGATGAGTGGGAAGATTATCTGGAAATTCCGGAGGAGACAGGAAATGAAGGATTAAATGCAGCTTTGATAAGGGCAATTCATGAATGCAGAGGAAAAGATATTCGATTTCATTATGCGGTATTAGGAAGTGTAAGCGGAGTTGACAGTTTGGATATGGGAAATCTGATACATAATCTTTTGAAGAATGGAATTGAGGCCTGTGATAAGGTGCAGGGGAAACGCGAGCTTGAGATTGTAATCAGACGTGACGGATTTATGGTAGAAATCGAAATTGATAACACAATTCAGGATTCTGTCATGGATTGGAATCCTTCATTTAAAACATCAAAGATAGAAAAGGAAAAACATGGCTTTGGAATGGAGACAATCCGAAGGATAGTAGAGTATTATGATGGAGATTACATTGCGTGGGAGGAAGGAGAGAGGTTACTTCAAAGAATTACACTTAAAATAGAGAAATAGAAGAATAAGGAGATGGCATATATGATGTATATGCCATCTCCTTTTTTCTACAAAAAATTACCGATTATGCTGAAAAATTACTGATAATGATAAACCAGTTGTTTTTGAAAACTAAATTTGTAATAATGAACTAAAAATTGAAGCTAAATCTGTAATCATGAATCAAAAGAAAGAAATAGTATCATGTTGGAGAGAATTTCTATTTATTTATCAACATTATTATTGCAAGAAAAGATTATCACTGTAGATGAAAAAGACACTTATAAATATGGGCTTGAAATAACAATGGCAAACATAATAAACGGATTTATAGTGCTCATTATAGGTGTTGTATTAAATCTCTTAGTAGAATCTATTTTGTTTTATCTGGTATTTGTGAGTTTGAGATTCTTTTGTGGGGGATATCATGCAGATAGTTATACAAAATGTTTTTTTTCGTTTGCGTTTACAACTATAGTATGCCTGGTCATTTCTGAGAGGTTAGCACAGTATGAAGAAATAATACAGGGTCTATTCTTTATAACGGCAGTAATGTTAGGGGAACATATTTTGAAAATGGCTCCGATAGAACATGAAAATCGGCCACTAACAGAGGAAGAAAAAAATTTATTTAGAAAGCGAAGTGTGCAAGTTCTCGTTTTTTGGATTGCAATAGGAATCATCTTATGGATGGGCCATTTGGTGCAGATGGAGACCAGTCTAATAAGTGCATTCATAGCAGTAACAATTTTAATGAGAATAGGAGGAATTGGTTATTATGAAAAGAGAAGTGCTTCAGGTGTTGGCAAAAGTAGCTAATAGTGCTGCGAAGAGAGCAGATGGCAGAGCTTCTGAGTTTGGAATGCATCAGCCGAAGAGACCAAAGAAAATCAAAAAATAGTGCATGATTGGGAGGGCAGAAAAAATGAAAAAATATGGGATGGTATGTATACTGTGTCTATTTTTTATACTTTTCTGCCCTTGGTCTGTTCGTGCAGAGGAATTTATCAGCACAAAAAACGGACTGGATGTCATGTTTGTTATGGATTACAGCGGGTCCATGAAAACCAATGATTCGCAGGATATTGCAAGGGGAATGGTGAAGGCATTTGTAGATACTGTACACAGCGCGGATATCCGTGTGGGCTTTGTGGCATACAATGACCGTATTCTTACGTCTACATCCCCGCTTACGATACAGACTACGGAGGAGAGAGCGCAGTTAAAAGAACTGATCGGTCAGGAACAGTATGCAGGCAATACAGATATTGGACTTGGATTGTCATATGGTTACGAATTGCTGGGAGAGCCATCTGGAAGAAAGCAGGTAATCGTCTTAATTTCAGACGGCGAGGCAGATTTAAAGGGGTCTGATACGGGAAGGAGCACAGAGATATCCAGACAGGATATGAGATCTGTTGCACAGAAATGTGCAAAGACGGGAACAAAGATATATACAATAGTCTTTGGTGATTATGATGGGAATACGGAAGCTCTGAAAGAAATTTCAAAAAATACACTGGCACAGATGTATGCGGCAGAAACACCGGAAAGCCTCATTGAAGTGTTATATGGAATTTTTGGCACAAACATGGATTACAGTATTCAGGAGATTGCCGACAGCCTGTTTGCGCCTGGGATTCAAAATATCAGAATAAGCTTAGAAGAAAATTATCTGGATGAAATGGATGTGCTGTTGATTTCCCCGAGAAAGATTGGGGATGTGGGCATTTTGTATGGGGATCGGGAGATTGAAACGATTAACCTCGGAAATTATGCGGTAGGAAAGATTACAGACATTGACAGCAGTATCAGGGAACTTACGTTGCAGGCGGAAACTTTGGAGAATCAAAAACTTCAAATATATTTATTCAGCTACCGTTCACTGACGCCTGTTCTGGAACTTGATACCACTGTATGTAAGAATGAGCCGCTTTCGTATAAACTGTATTTTCGCGATAAAAGTGGAAATACAGTATCTGATGAAAAGCTTTACGAAAATTTTATTTATGAGTTTTCCATAAATGATGGAGAAAAGAAAGATACGCCGGAACGTTTTTTGAATATAGAACCTTCCAACGGATATATGCAGGGGCAGGCGATCATGGAGCAGTCCGGGACGTGGTTTTTTCAGGCATATATGGAAGACAGCATGGGAAACAGTTCCTTTAAGCCAATCCCTGTTGTGGTGGAAAATCGCAAACCAAACGGGGCACTGCCGGCGGATGAAGGATTTACGGTGCTCACCCGGGAACAGTTCTATCTGCTGGACGAGTATTTTACGGATCCGGATGGGGATCAGCTGTCATATTTATTGAAAACAGATCCCGGAAAATATCTGGATATAGAGCTTGTCAATAATGTCTTAACAATCCACCCCTTAAAATCGGGGACGCAGACGATATTACTGGAAGTTTCGGATGGTGAAAGCACTTATACCTATGAACATGAAATAGAAATTATGCCGCTTTGGAAGGTATATGGCTGGGTATTTGTTCTTCTGGCAGGAGGAGTCATAGGGGCTGTGATCTGGAAAATAATGCACAAATCTAAGCCCGATTTGGAACGTCTGACAAAGGAGACAAAGAAAAATCATTTTTGTGGCAGGATGAATGCCTATTTTACTGCACAGCCGGATGCAGAGAAGGAGATTCCACCATTGTCATTTGAACTTTATAAGGTCAGGGAAAATAGACTGGCACTGGGAGCACTTCTGGAAGGATATCCGGATGCAGTACGTGCAATGGAATTGAACGAAATACATCTGATGGCAGATGAAGACAGACGAATGATTTTATATCACACATCAAAAAGTGTTATCATGATCGGGAATTCCATCGCGTGTAAGCAGATACAGTATAGCGTTGGTTTCGGGGATGTAATTTATATCATGCCCCAGGACGGGAGCTATGAGCTGGAAATACATTACATTGCGATGATCCAATAAAGACCAAAGAATAGGAGGACGTGAGAATCCATGGAAACAATCACACAAACCAACCGGACTCTGTTGTTCGCGGAAATCAATCCGGAACGGGAAAACATTCTTACCCTGATTGGGGATGTAAGGGGAAAGAACAGTCTGGATGACGACAAGATGAAAGAGATCAATGAGGAGCTGCTTGTATCCAGTTTTGATGAGTTTCTTGAAAAAATGAGTCCAGTTGTTTATTCCTATTGTGATGCGAATACAGGCGAGATGAAATACAGTCTTGTACGCCCGGAGAACATTCCTGATAACTGCATCACAGAAATTCCATTGAATGAGAATAATGACTTGCTGAATATGCTGATCACTCTTTTGGAAGCCAAGAGCGCACAGGGAGTTGCGAATGTGGATTTTACGTTTAGTAATGTGTTGGATATGATTTCTCCTAAAAAGATCATGGAGGATATCCGTCAGGTCCGGAGAGAGATCCAGTATACCTATGAAAAATATGTACAGCTGGATGACGAGGATCCCAAAAAGTTGGATTTAGGTGACCGTTTGAACGATCAGTTTGAACAGGCAAGCCAGAATTACAATCATGTACTTGCGATGCTCCCGCTTGCAATAGAGGATGCCAAAACGCGTCTGCTGTTAGGCGATGGAGAAACGAAGCAGGGAAGTCAGGAGTTTAAGGCCGGATTGCTGAGCATGGGTGAAGATGGCGAGCTCAAGATTCTGGAGATGCAAAAGGAGGAGAATACCCAGCTTGCAGTTGTTGACGATCAGGTCAACACGGGTCTGATCGAGGCATTCAAAGAGGATTATGCTGCATTAAATGATTTGCAGTCAGATTATGTGCGTGATCTGGTCATCCGTACGTTCTGTCCATTAGGTTCTACGATGGAGAGCGAGATAGATCGGCAGGCAGAGGTGCGCAATTATAACCAGTATCTTGAGTTTTACAAGAAGAGTAAGGACGACTTTGTAAAGGCCGTAAAACCTTTGATTGAAAAAATTTTGGGCGTAAAAATTTTCTTTGACCAGTATCAGGTAAAAGAAAAAGGGATGCAGCCGAAGCTTTTGATCAGTAATATTTCCCTGGATATGCTGGTAAAGGCAAGCAACCTTCCGAGGCTCGTAACTTACTTGAATACAACAAATGATAAAAATGAGTTTGAAAACACGGTGTGGTTTGCCATTGTACCGGATGTGGAGTTAAACCAGAGCAGCGGCGGCAAATTACAGAGAGTCCGCTTTGCAGGGAACCAGAGGCAGGAGAAGGCAGGAACAAATACGATGGAGAACTTGTCAATCCTGATGAATGCCATCCAGCCGTACCGGATCACGACATTTTTCAGTTTCCAGACAGGGGAGGAAACCACCTTTAATTATATTGCAACAGAAGGAATCGGGGTATTTAAGGAAAAATGTACGCCTTTGATGAAAAAGGAATACAGTGAATTTGCGGTTCCATGCATTCCAAATGCAACGATTATTCCGAAGGATAAGTCAGGACTGATCCTTGACAGGAAAATGGTGATGGACGAGGACGGCAATGTTTCGCTTTCCAGTGAAAAAGAAGACGTCATGAAAATGTGGCTGGAAGGGATCTATGTAGGAGCGGCCTATGAGGCGGCAGGAATTACGGCTGCATGGCAGTGCCCAGAGTACTTAAAAGAACGGTTCCAAAATACAAGCAAAGAATATCCGGGAGTGAGATTTGACGTAGAGGCGGATGACAATGCTCTTTTGGCATCCACGAGTCTGACAAAAGAAATATCCGGTTTTACCAATGCCATTAAGAACTCTATTAACAACACGGGATTCGGCTTTGTATTTTCATCGGATAATGCACAGCACAAGGGGAAAGAAATTAAGAATATTACGGTGTATAAGGCACGGAACCTGCTTAGCAACGGCACACAGTTTGAGCCTATTTATAAGACGCTGGTAGTTACCTATATTGAGAGGATGCTCCGTTTTTACAGTGGTGATTTTAAACAGGATAAGATATTGAAATTTTTCAGCAGTAATCCAAATAGTCAGAAGAGCCGCTGGGATGCAGACCGGCAACATATCAACTCAATTCTTCAGGATGGCGACGAATTAGATTATACCATTGATGAGAAGTATGGAATCTGCAATGTTATGGTGACCTTTGCAAATACTACCAGGAACTTAAAGGTGCAGCTTACCAAAAAAGCCGGAGAAAAGTCGGGAGAGTAAGTAAAAAGGATTAAAAGGAGGAAAAAGGATGGGATTACGTTTGAAAATTGAAGGGAGCGAGTCAATCAACCTTCTGGAGACCAGCATTGTAAAGGTAAAATTTGGGGCAGATATCCCCTATGACAGCAATGCGCGTTCCACGGATCTTGGCTCAAGTGTTTTAATCATGGGAAAGATACTGGCTTCCGTAGATGGAGAAGCTGCGGATGACACCAGCAAGCTGGCAAGATGGTCGCTGATTCCGGCAGAGAATTCCGACTGTTACCGAAAAGTCCAGATTGACGTGGTAAATGCCTCTCAGATCGTTCGCCAGATTACGATCCCGAATGCGTTTGTGGTAGATTACGAAGAGGATTTTACGGATGATACGGGCGCCGGAACATTTAATCTCCTTATCAAGCAGAAAAAGGACAAGATGACAAATCTGAAATTCGAGGGCGGATTCAGCGGAGAGTAAGCAGGAAACTGTGCAGTTTGAAATTTAACAGTGGCATAGCAGGAAGGAGACATTATGGGATTTAAATTAAAGGTGGAAGGACCATCAACGATTGAATTAGGAACTACGATTATTACCGGCGTAAAGTTTCGCACGGATATTCCCCATGACAGCAATGCACGTTCGACAGATATGGGAAGCACGGTGACGATCACCGGAAAAATCTTAACTGCCGTTGACGGAGATCCGTTTGACAACACCAGACAGTTGGGGCTTTGGGCGTTAGTTCCGGCAGAAAAATCTGACTGTTACAGAAAGGTGAGCATAGAGGTGATTGCGGCATCTCAGGTTGTACGGAAGTATACATATCCAAATGCTTTTGTTGTTGATTATAGGGAAGATTATGGAGATGTGGAAGGTGTTGGAAGCTTTACACTTATCATTAAGCAGAAGAAAGACAAGATGACGCAGGTTGCTGTAGAAGGCGGGTACAGCGTATCATAAGAGGCTTTCCGCAAGCGATTAAAAAAAGCATGAAAAGAGCTGCCTGTTTACCGGGCAGCTTTTTTTGAAAGGAAAAAGAGGAGGAAGAAAGGGATGAAAAAGAACCGTTGGATAAAGATTACAGCAGATATTGTAATCCTGGTGTGCAGCATTATCTTATGGGGGCTGATATATTTTGGATTCCATGCTTTCAGGCAGTTTATATTCAATTTTTATCTATTGGCTTTTGTTTTAGTCCTTTCATTGGCCGATTTTGTTTATCAAATATATAGCCCCCAAATACAGGAGAATGCCCGAGGGGAAAAGGGGGCTTCAGGACTAAGGGCACATGAAATTAATCGGTTAATTTTATTAAATGAACAAGATAAACCGATAAAATCATGGGATATGGCGGGGCGAGTTTCTCTGGTGATTGGCAGAGCAGGCAAAGAAGAAGATGTAGATGTAGATTTGGAGGATTGTGCTTTTAGCGGATTTATAGATTTTCAACATGCAGCCCTTAATTTCTGCATAGAGCAATGGTATGTAGAAGACCTGGGGTCTAAAAATGGTGTCAGGATACAGAAAGCAGATGATGGAGAATGCTATAAGGTAATGGGGCGTCCCTGCAGAGTGGAGGCAGGGGATATCCTCTACATTGCAAATACCAGGCTTCTTTTATCCTGATTCAAAAGGGCTGAAATTGTCATAAAACTAAAGGATAGGGAGAGAGAAACAGATGAGTTTGGAAAAATGCCCAAAGGGACACGTATATAACGCAAAACGTTATGGAAGGATATGTCCTTACTGTAACATGAAGCTTCAGGAAGAAACAGCAGCGACAAAACCAGTCGGTTTTGAGCCTCCAGTGGAGGTGCTCCAGAAGGAGGTTCGGCCAGTATGCGGCTGGCTGGTCTGCATTGAGGGGGCCAGAGTTGGAATGGACTATAAGATATACAAAGGGAAAAACTTTGCAGGAAGAGGAGATGATATGGATATTCAGATTTTAGGAGATAATGAGATAAACAGAAAGAATCATACAATTATCGTGTATGACGATAAAAAGCTGAATACGATGATTCTGCCTGGTGATTCCTCTGGACTTGCTTATTTAAATGATGAGCCGGTATATGTTCCTATGGAATTAAAACCTTATGACATAATAAGCATGGGAAACAGTCGATTTTTATTTATTTCATTGTGTGGAACAAATTTTTCATGGGATGATGTGAAATAAGAAAGGATCAAAACATGGGTATGACAGGGACAGAAATGTTGGGCGTGATTGTTCTGGTATGTCTGGTGACGGCAGTGATTGTTCGGCTTTTGGCCGGATTTGCACAGAAGGAAAATGTGTTAGGAGCTTATGGAAATCAAAATCTGCAGGTTGATGTCGGAATTGGACAGACAACAGGAAATAAAGAACTCCAGTCTGACAGAGCACGGGCAGAGAGAACTTCGGCAGGTGTTTTGGCTGTAATTGCAGACGGAATCGGAAAAAGAAATATAGGACAAGTGTGTGCACAGATTGCAATGGATACCATTTTGGATAAATATGAGCCGTATACTTTTCTAAGTCAGCCAGACCATTTTTTCCGCACAGCATTTTATGAGGCAAATCGAAGGATTCAGATGACATTAGAGGAAGCTAAGGGCGGAGCAAGCCTTGGAACAGTATTCGTAAACGAGACAAAGCTGTACTATGCACTTGCCGGGAATATACAGATTGCGTTATTTCGCGGAGGCGAGATCATTCCTTTAAGCAAAGGGCAGACGATAGCTGTTTTGGCAGAGGAAGCATGGAAAGACGGAAGGCTCTCCCGGCAGGAAGCAGTATGGAGCATGGATGAAAAAAGGCTGTGGAATTATGTAGGAATGGATGGCTTTTGTGAAATTGAAGTCGAGAGCCAGCCAATTTTAATAAAACCGGAAGATATGGTGCTATTGGCAACCTGCGGAATTTTTGAAGAATTATCATGGAGTGAGATAGAGGATATTTTGGTGAAACAAGGGAGTCTTCAAGAAAAGGCAGGAGAGATTGTTCGGGCAACTGAACAGAAAGAGGGAACTCAGAAAGAAAACGGAAGTGTAATCCTGTTGCGGGTTCCGAACGGTACCGGAGCAGTTAGTTAGCGTGGAGGAATGGCATGAGAAGAATGAATTCGGAATTTAAAACCGTCAATATGTCAGAGGAAGGGAAAAAATTATCCAATCGAGATTACTTTGGCTATGTGGAAATGGATGATTTTGCTTGTTATGTTCTGGCAGATAGTCTTGATGAAGATTCCTCTGCCAATAGTGCCAAACTTGTGGTGGAAAGTATTATCCGGGATTTTACAGAAATGCCGTCTATGGGAAAGGGGCGGTTAAAACGGATAGTGCACCGGGCACATGTGGAGCTTCGGAAACAGAAAACAGGAATGCATCTAAAAGCGGCTGTCGTTATTGCAGTCACCGATTACCAGAGGATTCGATATGTTTATGTGGGAAACAGCCGTTATTATCTGATTCGCAATGCCAGAATCATGGAGAGGACAAAGGATCAGTCCCTGACAAGCAATTTGATGGAAGCTGGTAAGATACCGCTTGATCAGGCTGCCGTTCATGAGGAACGCAACAATCTGTATTCCTTTTTAGGAGAGAGAGGGACTCCCGAAATTCAGATATCGAAAAAAAGAAAACTGGAAAATGGCGATATTTTCTTATTGCTTACAAGAGGTGTGTGGGAACAGTGCCCGGATGAAAGTCTCCTGGAAATTATTAATGATGCAAAAGAGCCGGAGGAGGTGCTTCAGCGTACCGAAGACTGGATTTTGGGGAAACAGGAAACAACAGAAATTGATAATTATACTATGGCAGTCACTTTTGCCAGAAAGGTATACCAGTCCCCAAAAAAAACGTGGACACCAAAGAAGATACTAATGATAGCAGTTTCTATTGTGGCTGTTATCGGAGGGATTAGTATTGCCTTGTTTCTTCATCACAGAAACATACAGACCAGAGAGCGGAAACTGACAGAAACTATGAAAGATGGAGAGAACTATCTTCAGAATGATAATTATCAGAGAGCAGTAGAGGAATATAGTGAAGCAAAGAAGCTGGCTGGCAGTTTGAAAAAAGATAAGGAAGCCCTGCAGGCGGATCAATATAAAAAGCTGTCAGAGCAGATTATTCTGGCAGACGAGGCTCTCATAGCCGGGGAGTATGAAAAAGCACAACAGCTATACATCACTGCAAGAAAAATGTCACAGGAGGCGGGAAATGTAGGGAAAAATTATATTGACAGCCAACTGGACAGGGCGAAGAATTATATGGCTGTATATGATCTGATTGCATTAGGGGAGAAAAAAGAAGAGTATGGAAATCTGGAAGGTGCAATTGCTGCTTATAAAGAAGCGAGAGAGAAGGCAGCAGATATTTATGACAGAGAAGGAAAAGCAGAGGCCTTAGAAAAGCAGGCTGCTGCAGAGGAAGAATTGGAAAAAGCACAGCTGGAAGAAAAAGCGAAGAAAAAAGAGCAGGAAGAAGCCGTAGCGGCTGAAGCGGCGAAGCAAAAACAAGAGGAAGAGGCAGCTCTTGAACTGGAAAATCAACAGAAAGCCAATGACCAGAAAAATGCAATAGATCTTGAAAATCAGGGGAATATGCTTTTAGCTGAGGGACAGTATGAGAGTGCTATTACTTTTTATCAGGCTGCACAGGCAATTTACAGACGACTGGAACTTGATGAATTGGCAGATAACCTAAAACCCAAAATTGATGCAGCAAAGGCAGGAATGAATGCGGCTGCAGAAGAAAAGCAATAACTTAAGGAAAAGCGAGGAACGATACTTATGACCCGATATACATATACATTAAACGCAAATCGTGAGGCAACTCCCACAAATTCCTATAAAAGGAATGAACTTGAGAAGATGACGATGTTCCATCTTAGAGAAATTTGCAGAAAAGAACGGCTGGTAGTGTCGTCTGCCCAACGAGAGGATAGAGAGAGCTTAATTCATCTCATCATGCGTTTCCGGGGGCAAAAGGAATATCGTCACATTCAGGCTCAATGTGAAGGCGGTTTGGAACGGATTCAGGAGTATCTTCAATCTCATGGCGTTTTGCTTACAGACCATGTTGATATTCGGGTGCCAGGCACTATGACGTTATATAGAGGAACGCAGATAAATGAGTTGGATGGATATCAGATACAGTCAGGGCAGGATATCTACGAAGGGAATCTTTTGCTGGTAGATGAATCATTTCAGGTCTATACCTGCTTTTATGTCCAGAGAATACAAAGAAAGGCTTATATCTTTAAGGGAAAGGATGTTCAGGTCCGTCCATTAGAAAAACATCAGTATTTTATTCTGTATTTGCTAAAAGAACGGGATTCAGAATTTTTATATGACTGCTACTATGGGAACCGGACTCTGGCTCCCGGAATTTTAGAAGGGGTGAGAATTCCTCTTTTAGATATCCAGGAAAAAGAGATTGCACAAGCAGAACTCCCACTTATTATCGATCTTGGAAGTTCGAATACTACAATGGGGATTTGCCTGCCAGATGGAAGCATACAGACAGCGATAGTAAAAGGGAGCGAAATTATTCCAAGCCTTGTTGGAGTGTGCCGGCAGGAAGGAGAAGAGACCACATTTGTATTTGGACAAGATGCAAAGGCACTGGGAGAGGAAAATTACAGGAATGAGGATGTGACTATTTTTTATGACATCAAACGTTGGATTAGTGATCCAACGCGGCTGGAGGGGGTCATTCTTACAGATGGATATAAATATCATTTTTCCAGAAAGGAAATGCTGCGCGCTTATTTGGAATATTTGCTGGATTTGGCGAGACAGCAGTTTAAGTGCAGCTTTACCAGTATCCAGCTGCTGGCACCTATCCGGCAAAAAGAAAAATTTCAGTCATTTTTTAAAGAGCTTCTTCCGGAGTATCACGTAAATTGTGAGCTGGATGAGGGTATGGCAGTTTTGTTCCACAGCATCGATCAGCTGATTGCAAAGAAGGGGTATGAGGGAAAACGGTGGTACCATGCCCTGCTCATTGACTGTGGAGGGGGAACAACAGATCTTATCTCCGGAAGGTTTCGCATTGATAATAACCGGGTTTCTTATATTGTCAGTCTTGAAACACGTTACGAAAACGGGGATACCAACTTTGGGGGAAATAATCTGACTTACCGGATTCTGCAGCTGCTGAAAATTCGGATTGCACAGGCATTGGGAGGTTTATCGGAAGGAATGTCTGCCAATTCAGAAGAACCATCCATGAAAAGAGTGGATGAGTTATACCGGCAAGCAGAAAATTGGATTCCAACTAAATTTAAGGATTATCAGGAGAAGAGCCGGGAGCAATACTTTTTTGTAAAAAATAATTACTATTACCTGTTTGAATTGGCAGAGCAGGTAAAAAAGGCATTTTTTCAGGCGAATTTCTGTTATGAATTAAAGCTTTCCACGGAAAGGAAAACTGCGCGGGAGATTTATCTGGATAAATGGCGGCTGTCTATCTGCCAAAATGGACAGTTTGAAAATTTAAAGGAGCCGGTTGAATTCTCTGTTTACCTGAATGAAGTAGAGGAGGTTTTACGACCGGATATTTATGGGCTGATGGAACGGTTCCTTGACCAAAAGTTTCAACAAGGGCAGCTCCAGACCTATGAGATGATCAAGCTGACCGGACAATCATGCAAATCCAGACTGTTTACAGAAGCGCTCAAGGAGTATGTCCCCGGAAAACTGATCCAGAGCACAAAGCAGGAGCAGGATGGGACGGAGCTTAAGATGTGCTGCTTAAAAGGCGCGTTATCCTACTTTCTGAACTGTAAATTAGGGTATATGAATGTCATCAGGGATTATCAGGTGGGAAGCCTGCCATATGAGATATGTGCGTTTACTCATGAAAACCAGGAAAAGATTTTAATACATAGTCTGGATGAGGAAGAACATATTGGCTATATCTCCCGTTTCAGAATCGGCAACCAGCTGGATCTGTATTTAAACGACGATCAGGGAAAGCGGTTAAAAACTTACTATTATGAGTACAATACCGCGACGTTTGAGAGAACGACGCAGGAAGAAATCAACCGGATGTACCGGGGGACAGTGATTCAGGAAGAGACGGATACGATTGTAGAGGGGGAGATGAAGTTTTTTATATGGGTGTCCAGAAAAAGATGGGGATTTGTCGTGCTTCCGATTTTAAGAGACAGGGATCTTTTATACAAAGGGGAGGAGACGTTTTTTGATTTTGAGGACGATACTTGGGAATTAAACTTTTTCGACGGAAAGAAGTAAGGGGCAGCGGTCGAAACCAGAATGTGAAATACAGATAAGGAAGGCATCATGGATAGAAACGAAGATATCAGAGAAATGATCCGGAAAGAAATTCAGTCGATTTCTGTTCTGGAAGAGCGGATTGCTTTTAAAGAGATGATGGAAGGCGTCTTTTTAAATTTGTATGAAAAAAATGAAGAGATGTACCGGGCACTGGAAATGAGGGTTATGGATGATCTGGCATACGATATTAACCGGTACCGGATCTGCACGGGGCTGGTAGAGAAATCCTATCTGGATACCACGCACCACTATCTGACAGCTGTCTGCGACAAGGATATCGCTCCGGCTGCACGGCTGATTTCAGAAATCCGGGAGGAGCTTGCGGGGGAGGGAAAGAGCTGTCTTTCCACCGTATTTCTCAAAGGGGATGCAGTCGAGATAAGAAAGCTGCTGAAAAAGAACCGGAGCTATTCCGGCGTTTTAAAGGCAGATAAAGAATATCCGGTGTCTGTCAGATTGGAGGCATGCAGCCGTTATCTAAAAAAGATGGAGGAATTATACCATCTCTTTATGAAAAACGGGGTTCCGTGGCAAACCATCAATGCCCCATATCTGTTTAAGATGGCAGATTTGGTGATTTGCGAAATGCCGGTGGGAATACCGGACCCGGAGAAGGTCACCGGACTGGAGGTAGACTTTGAAGAATATGCCCCAATGGTTCATTGGGATATGATACCGCTTTGGAATGTATGGCATTTAAGGTTAGAAAGCACAGGATTTCCGATCCCCTGCGGAGATTATAAAAATTTTGAACATATAATCTCCATTCAGGATTATGGAGCAGAGCATGCGTATTTAGTGGGGGAAAAGGCCGGCATTAGAAATGTGCGGCAAAGCAGGGACCGCCTGCTGATCACGGGTGAGATCAGGAATGCAGAGACATGGGATGTTTATATGATCCGCAGCGGGGAAGAACATAAAATTGACCGTTATACCTATCCGGTTATGGAAAATTTAAGAAGGGATGGATTTGCAGAACGGTTTTCAAGAAAGAACGGACAGAAGGTCAGGACGAAGGGAGAACTGGAACGGTTTATCCGGGGATTTGCGCTGGAGCCTTATATTGAGTACCAGGATTGCAGACTGGAAGACGGGGAAGGGGAAATGGCGGAGACTTACTCCATGAACTTTTTTATAAAGGATGAAATTCGTGAGCAGAAGGGACGCAGAAAGCTGATTCTGTTTTTTAAGGAGAAGGGAAAAGAAAAGTGGCTTCTCCGGGATATCGCCAGTTTTATTACATCTGAGGTGCAGGAGCTGTATCCGGAATACCAGTGTGAGGGGCGGATTTTATGAATTATTTATGGGAAGCAATGTTTATGGCTGACGGGCAGGGGATTCCGAGGGAGCGTATCCGGTTTCTTGCAGCGCGGGATTGCAGCGCTTATATGGAAGTATCCCATATGTTTCTGAACCAGGAACAGTTTGATGATAACTGCCAGCTGCAGGTGAATCTTTATTACCGCTTTTATGATATTTTTAAGGAATTGTACCAGCCTGAGATGCGGGAATTCTTAAGCTTACGCGAAAGTCTGACAAATTTGATTCTTCATTTGCTTGCAGGAAACGATACCCTGTCAGGAATGACCAGAGAAGAATATTACAAGAAACTTCTATATGAGGATTTGAAAAGGGGGGCTTTTGGAGAGGCGGTGGCAGAAGCAATCGCTCTCTTTGACCAGAAGGAGCGGGAGCTGATCTTAAGCGGTTTGCTGCGCCAATACCAGACGGGAAGCTCACTGGATATCTTCAACGATATGGTGGAGGAGCTGATCCCGCAAAATATCATATACCGCAGTAATGAGAACTTTTACGAGATTTTGGTGTATATAGGTGTGAAAAAGGAAAAGAAGATTTCCTGCAAGATGGATTTTCTTGTAAGGATGTTTGTGGATTTGCCCTACCATGTAGACATTTACTATGAATACCACTTTGGAATTTTAGACGTGGAGGCAACCATGAGGATAGATGAGATTGCATTGTGTTAGGAGTGTGAGCCATGTTTTGTTACGAAACCCCACAATTTAAGAAAAAGCACCTTTTGCGCACAGAAATGCTGGAGCAGCTTAGGGATTATCCGAGGGATTATCTGGAGATCATGTACTCCGGCTATAGTGACGGTATTTTGTGCGGCTGCGGGCTTGTTTGGAATGAAGATAGGATGACGGTCGAACCCGGGATTATCCGGTATAAAAATAAATTGTATTTTATGAAGAATCCGCTTCATTTGGAGTGCAAGGCAGAGGACAGGATCCGGTATGTAAAAGTACAGTTTCTGTCACTGGTTTATGAAAATGAGCGAACCATCGGAAATACAAGGGTCTATCTGGATGATAAGATTCCGGACCAGTCGTGCGAATTAGAGTTGGGCAGATTTCGCCTGCAGGCCGGGGCAAGACTCAGAAATACGTATGAAAATTTTTCTGACTGCGTGACGGAGTTTGATACGATCCACCTTGTAGAAGCTCCCTGGGCTTCCCCCGTGGTGCCGACTTTGCATCCATCTGTTTTACGACAGTATGCAATGGAGATATTGAGGAAGAACAGCGGGGATGGCATGGATACGGCTTTTGCCATGAATGTCCTTGCAAATGACGGCGTAATGCCGGCGGAAGTACTTTGTTTTTACATAGAGAACCGGTTAGGCAACCGGATTTCAAAAGGGAATCAGGACTTATATGGCGGACTAAGGAAGATATTACAGATGGGTACGGACAGAGGTTCTGAAAGACAGCCGGGTGATGGAGCAAGAAGGCAGGTAATGCTGATATAGGAGGGAAAAGCTATGCGTACAGACGAAAAGATCGCTCTTTTAGACCAGATGAGAAGGGTAAAGGAGCGGGGAGAAAAGGAAGTTCAGACACCGGAAGAAAGGACGCTTACACTGGAACAGGCACTGGCTGCCCTTTCAGAGGGAAAGCTGGAACTGGAGGACGGCAGACTCCTGGAATTTGAAATCCGGTCGTATTTTAAGGAACAACTGGCTTTTATATGTTTCAAGGGATTCTATCAGGCGTCAAAGGAAGAGGAAAGCGGACTGATCCTTGTGAACCATACAGAAGGCGTCAGCCAGATTATGAACTGGACACCACAGAAACGTGTGGCAAAAACCTTGGAGCAATGGAGCAATCTTCTTGTCAACGGTATGGCGGCCAACCGTATGTCAGCACAGATTCTGAAAAAGAAATCTCTGGAAATGGTGGAATATGTCTGTTTTGAAGTTCCGGCAGGGGAAAAGCAGGTGTGGAATATTCTGTTCCGTTTTAAGACGCAGTGGATGGAATTTACGGGAAATTATAACTGCTTGAGGGAAGACGCAGGAACATACGGCGTTTTATTGGAAGCTATGGTGATAAAGCTGGATGAGTGGATGAGAAAACAGGAAGGAGCGTGTGTGGATGGAGAATAGTATCAGGCAGCCTGGCGGCATCACATATAAGGATCTGTTCCTTGCATCCATAGACGTTGTTTATATCCGTAGACTGGATATTGTCCAAAAGCCTGGCAGTCATGCCAGCCTGTATCTGGAGGCTGTTCTGGATGGAGAGCAGGAGGAAAATGAGCTACAGAATATCTCAAAGACCATGACGTTAATGTACCAGACAGGCGGAGAAGCCCGTCCGCTGTTTTATGGGGTTATCGGTAAAATTTTTATCAGCAGGGACGGAGAAGATGTGAGCCTGTATCTGGAGGCATGGGACGCGACATATCTGATGGATACAGAGCGGAAAATCCGGATTTTCCAGAATCCGCAGATGACGCCAGGAGAGCTGATGGCGGAGGTTATGCGCACCTATCCGGCGGCGGATTACAAAATGAATGTTCCGGAGATGCCAATCGACCAGCTCATCATTCAGTATGAGGAGACAGACTGGGAATTTCTGAACCGCTTTTTTGCCCGTTATCGGGAACCGCTTTACCCAAACCCGGAGTCTGAATCCATCCGGGTTCTGGCTGGTGAATCCCCGGATACGGAAAATCCGGAATGGGACAGCCTGCCCTATACACTTTTACAGGATTATGAAGAATTAAACCGCCGAAAGGAGAACGGACTCGGGGAGCTTTTGGAACAGGAGAATGTGCAGTATCAGATTGACACGTATGAGATCGCTTCTCTTGGCAATGAAATCCGCTATAAGGGAAGTCTGTGGTATATCGGCGGTGTGGAGAGACACCTCGAAAAGGGGATTCTGGTTAATTCCTATGTTCTGAGAAAAGAAGCTGGGCTGAAAGTGCTTCCCTACTTCAATCAGAGACTGACGGGAATATCCATAGACGGGCAGGTAGCGGCGTCGAAAAGAGACCGGGTCCAGGTAGATATGGAAATTGACAACGGCGGAAAAGAAGGAGAGCATTACTGGTTTCCGTATTCAACGGTTGCGTCATCCACGGACGGAAGCGGCTGGTACTGTATGCCGGAAAACGGAGAGAGCGTACGCGTTTATTTTCCGGTAGCGGATGAGAAGGAGGCCTATGTTGTGACAAATATAAAGGCACATGAGCCAAAAGAGGGAAGCCAGGATGATCCCATGGGGAATCCGAATGTACGAAATATTGAAACCGCGCAGGGCAACCAGGTGCAGTTTACAGAGGACGGCGTTGTGATTGCAGCGGGCAAAAGGCAGGGGAGTATTTTACTAAAAAAGAGCGGTGAAGTCCTGCTGGATGCTGTGAAAGACATTTCCATCTCAGCAGGAAAGGCGGTCAATATTGTAGCAGCGAATGAAGTGATCATGAAATCAGAGACATCCATCCGGATCGCCAGCGAGCAGGGGGCGGATGTGGAGCTGAAAAAGGGAAAAGTGGTGCTTCATGGAATGACGATTTATGAAAACTAGGGAGGAAGAAAAATGGGGTATACGCCAGATCAGATCGTAGTAGAAGGAGTTCCGATTGAGCAGCTGGAGGATATAGAATTTTTGGGAAGCGCAGGGGAGCATGGCTGCCTTACGCTGCGCGGATATGTCAGGGCCGGGGACGGTGAGCCGCTGCTGTTTCATCTGCCCCAGTATTCGCCCCTTACAATCCGGGCAGAAGGCAGGCTTCTTTTTTCCGGAATTATCATGAAGTTTCTGGTCAAGGGAAAAGGGGATGTGAGCAGCGTGCAGGTGACTGCATACAGCAGAAGCATTTTAATGGATCAGGAAAAACGGTGCCGCTCTTTTCAGGATACGACGATGACATACCGGGAACTGGCGGAACAGGTTTTAAGAGAATATCCGGGGAGCGACATTCAGCTCGCATTCCCGGACACCCCCGTTTCGTCCATAGCGGTTCAGTATCAGGAGACAGACTGGCAATTTTTAAAGCGGTTGTTTTCGTATAGGAACGCTCCGCTCACCAGTCTGTCGACATCGGAAACCTTAAAGCTTTATGCGGGGGTTCCCCTTCTTCCCGATACGGACTGTGGGTTTGAAATGACAGGCTTTCGAAAAGAGCTTGGCGAGTACTATTACTGGAAACAGGCAGGGAAAGACGTAAGGGATGACCAGTTTTTGATTATGGAAGGGCGGACGGAAGAGGTAATCGGACTTTTTGAGCAGATAGAGACAAAAGGGCAAAGTCTTTCTGTCAGGGAGCATGGTTTTCGGCTGGAGCATGGAAGGCTTGTGGGAACCTGCGGTATTCAAAAACCGGAAGGAATCCTGGTGAAAACGGAATATCCGGCACATTTGACGGGAGCAGCGCTTGTGGGAACCGTGCTGGAGGTTTCCGGGATACAGATCCGGGTGCATTTAAAAATAGACGATGGCAGGGACAGTAACGATGTGTACTGGTTCCCCTTTTCTACATTGTCCGCATCTTCGGATGGCAGCGGCTGGTACTATATGCCGGAACAGGGGGATCAGGTGCGGGTATATTTCCCTACCAGGCATACGAGCGATGCCGTCGCGATCAGTGCAGTCAGTGATTACAAGGAAGAGGGCGGTGTAGCGCCGGACCGTATGGGAGATCCTTCTACAAAATATCTGAGCAATCCGTCAGGCCAGGAGCTCCGTATGGGCAAGGACGGGATAAAACTGGCGTGCCAGGGCGGTTCAGCCAGTGTGATGATTGGAAACGGCGGGGATATTTCCCTGTATGCGGAGGATACGCTGCTGATTCAGGCATCGAATAACGTGGAATTGACATCGGAAACAGAAATGGAGTTTTCGGCGGAAAACACGGCAGTTGTTGCGTGCGCGATGGGAGGCTGTCTCCAGATGCATCCAGGCGGAGTCCTGATGCTTCAGGGGACTGAGGTAAAAGTGGATTAGGAGGGAACAGGATATGGAAAGACAGGAAGCAATCGAATGCTTTACAAAAGAAGCAGAGCCTGTTCTGGAGGATGGAAAGAAGCTTTTTTACCGGGAACTACAGGAAAAGACGAAGCAGCTTTCTGCGGTGATCTGCGATGCCATCCATGAAATCAGATGGGAGGCAGATCGGCTGGAAAAAGAAAAGATGATGTTCCTGCATTTCTCCCTGCTTCGTGTGGGTCTGGAAAAAGGCGAGTACCGGATTCTGGCACAGGCGATGGATGCCAGGTGGTATTTGGATACCGAACCGGCAGAAGTGGAATTTTCACTGGATTTTCTGTTTCCGATGTGGGGGGAAATCCGCAAAGAGCTAATGGAAAACAGCCGGAAATATATGGGCAAGGTGAACCGCTATGATGTGCAGAATCTGATCGCGGCGGCTGTCATGGACTGCAATTCCATGCTTGCGCAGGTGTTGCGTTTTATATT
Source organism: Acetivibrio ethanolgignens (assembly GCF_001461035.1). Classification (GTDB taxonomy): domain Bacteria; phylum Bacillota; class Clostridia; order Lachnospirales; family Lachnospiraceae; genus Velocimicrobium; species Velocimicrobium ethanolgignens. The sequence continues at coordinate 22,582 of NZ_LNAM01000165.1, forward strand.
TCGTGATGTTGAGGAAAATCCGGATTTTGCTGAAATAGAAAAATTAGATACATGGGCAGTTTACTGGGGAGAATACCGGGACCACACGGAACTGATCGCTCATGTAAACAGAGAGAAAAAAGAACAGATTGACTGGGACAGAGCACTGCGCCAGACGAAAAATGAGGAGACCGGCATGGTCTTTGGCTACTGGTACCAGGCGGACTTAAAAAACGCAGACTGCAAGGGAAAGCTTCTGTATTTTATTGTGTTTGAGGAGTGCACACTGGAGAATATGTGCTTTGATGATGGGGTTTTAACGGGCGCGAGATTTTTGGGATGCCGGATAAGAAATTGCAGCTTCCGCAACGCAGTCATTCATCAGGCGGATTTTTCGGGATGTATCTGGGAGGAAAATGACTTTGAAGGGGCAGATATGCTGCATTCTGTCTTTTCAGAGGAGGAGCTTGCGTTTATTCATTTAGAACCAGAACAGCTACAAGTGATTCTGGTGGACAGGGGGCGGCAGGAATGAGATTTTTTACTATGGAGCAGGATAAAATGCTGCAGGATATGGCAAAGCTGCGGGATTTTGATATCTGTGGGCCAAGGCACATTTTTTTCAGGAAGGATGCGGCGGTGATCAAACCGTCCACGACTCTTTATTTTGCAAAAAAGAGCGGCGAAGCACTTCCGGATTTTATTCAGAGTCCCATTCCTCTGGTATCAGATATGGTTAAGAAGGTGCTGGACGTCTATGAGGATGACATGATTTTCCGGTCAGTGTCACTGGTGGATAAAAGCCGGGGAAAAATCTTTTTGTACCATACGCTTTTGCTGGAAGAGAAGGAGCTGCTTTCTGACAACACCGAATATTATCCCAATGGAAGTGTGAAAAGACTGGTGCTGGATCACAAAAAAATAGGAGAGCATAAAGTGTTTTTGTCAGATACAAAAAAGTTCCGGAATCCTTTTGTGAGTCTGGAGATTGTGGAGAGCATATTGCGCAGAAATCCTATCGGGATTATTTTCCGGGAAGTGGAGGTGGAGTGAATGGCAGAACTGAATGATACCTATGTGGTGCATACGGCGGTGATCCGCTGCAGCATGGGAATGCGGGAAACTTATCTGGTACTGGACGATACGCATGGAGTATTTCTGCGCCAACAGCCACAGATGACAGTAGACGACAGTGTCGCAGAGGTGAATGTACGCTGCTTTGGGGGCTGCTACAGCATGGAAAATCCAAGCACGAAAGCGGAGGCTGACCGCATACAAAAGGCGGTGGAGGAAGAAGCTCCCGACACCTTTTTAGATAGTGTTCTAAACTCTTTTACAGGCGGGAAAAAAGAAATCAAGACGCAGGAGGCGCAGGAGGGAGTGCCGAGAATCGTCGGGGTCTGCACACCAAACATTCCGCCAGGAACCAAATGGGATAACGGAAAAGAAGGGGTTGAGACCCGAGGGATGGAGCCTCTTCTTGGCGGTGCAAAGCTGCGCTGTATCTACGGCGGAGAGATCGAGATCATTACTTCCGGGCAGGTGGAGGGCACGGGGGAATAGGCAAAGGAGGAGGGGCATGAAGCTTACATATAAGGAACTGGAAATCGAACTGGAGCTTGTCGGACTTCTGGCAGTGGAGGCGCTTGAACTGACGCAGGGGCCAAACCGGCACGCAGGGCTCACATTGAAAATACTGATCGAGGAGGAGCGAAGAGATGAACTGGTCAGTATGTCCTCTGCCGCCGGCGTAACCGTCCGTGAGCTGGAAAAGACAAAGGGGCAGGTGGTTTTCCGGGGAAAGCTGGAAACGGTTTCTGCCAGAAGGGAGAACGGGCTTTTCTACTTATATCTGGAAGCATGGTCCTACACGATGGACTGGGATCGCGTAAAAAAGAGCCGCAGCTTTCAGAACGGCGCGATGACGTACATGGAAGTGGCACAGAGAGTTCTGTCCGGCTACGGGCAGTCCGGTGTGACGGACCATGCGACGGGCGGGGCGTGTATCCCGGAGTTTCTGCTGCAGTATGAGGAGAGCGACTGGGTGTTCCTGCGCCGTCTGGCAAGCCATTTTGGAACATGCCTTCTGCCGGATGCAACGGACACCTGCGGAAAGGTGTATTTTGGCATCCCCGAGATATCCCACGGCACCGTTCTCAACAAGCAGGACTACACGATGGAGAAAGATATGCTCCATTATGCGCGCGTGCTGGAAAAGGAGGGCGTGCCTTCCCAGGAGGTGTCCTGCTGGAGCGTGACGGTACGTTCCTTTCTGCGGATGTGGGAAACGCTGACGTTCAACGGGATGGAAGCTGTTGTGACGGCGATGCGCCTGCATACGGAAAAAGGGGAACTGGTATACAGCTACGTGCTGGCAAGACGGGCGGGAATCCGGAGGGAAAAAGAGAAGAATCCGGAGATTTCCGGCATGAGCATCCCGGCGACAGTCATGGAGCGCAGTGGGAACCGGATACGCGTCCATTTTGAGATCGATCCGGAGTACGAGGCTGGGGAAAAGACAAAGTACTTTACCTATGCCATAGAGAGCAGCAGCTTTTACTGTATGCCGGAGGAGGGAAGCCAGGTACATATTTATTTCCCGGATCATGACGAGCAGGGGGCAGCTGCGGTCCATGCCATAAGGAGCGGGGAAGGTGCGGCGGGGGCATGCAGCATGCCGGACAACAAACGCTTTTCCGACCCGGGCGGAAGCGCAATGGACATGACGCCGGCATCCCTCCGGTTTGCCCCGGACGCCGGCGGAGCGACAGTGCTCCACCTGGAGAGCGGCGGCTTTCTGTCCCTGACCGGCATGGACATAAGGCTGAAGACACAGATGGGCATGGCCTCTGATAAAGAGAAGCCGGTGGAAGGGCTGATGATCTGCGGGGGGCAAAAGCTGACCATGCAGGTCGGGGAGAGCGGCGACGACTGCATCACCATGGCGGCAGGGACGGAAGTCAGGTCTGCCCTGGTCGTGCAGGAGGCCGACTCCTCCCCGGCGGCAGTCCCCTCCGGAGATGAACTGCTGAGTGAGCTGGAAGCGGCTGA
>NZ_LNAM01000166.1 GCF_001461035.1 Acetivibrio ethanolgignens
TTCAAAAATGAAATCAAATTTTTTTCATTTTCCTATTGACATTTATTAGCTGGACTTTATCTGTATTCTTCTGATGTTTGTCGGAGGTTCACCGTCTGGTACAGCTGGTGGTGTAAAAACCACGACAGTTGCCATGATGGTGGTAGCAGTTATTTCTGTTATAAAAGGAAGAGAAGATACAGAAGCCTTCCATAGAAAGATACCGAGCAATCTTGTAAAAAAGGGTATGGCGGTTGTACTGATTAGTATGGCTGTATTAGAAGCCTCAGTTATCTGCCTGTCCATAGCAGAAGCTGGAAGCTTTATGGATATTTTTTATGAATGTACCTCGGCGCTGGCTACCGTCGGTCTGTCTAAGGGACTAACAGCCGATTTAAGCGTAGCAGGTAAGCTGATTTTGATTGTGACAATGTATATTGGAAGAATTGGACCGATTACCATGGCCCTGTTCTTTAACCGGAGTAAGAAGAAGGGACAGCACAGAACTCTGCCGGAGGGCAGTATCCTGGTGGGATAAGGAGTAGTGTATGAAGAGAAAAGAATTTGTTGTATTTGGTCTTGGACGATTTGGAAAAAGCGTAGCACTGGCATTGGCAGATTGTGGCTGTGAGGTGCTGGTAGTAGATGACAATGAAGAAAAGATACACGATATCGCTGATCGTGTAACCTATGCGGTGCGTGCGAATGTGACGGATGCAGAGACACTGGGAAGCCTTGGACTGAAAAACTTTGACGGAGCCATTATCGCGATTGGTGAGAATCTGGAAGCCAGTGTTTTGGCAACTATTTTAGTAAAAGAGCTGGGGATTCCTTATGTACTTGCTAAGGTACAGACAGAGACTCAGGCAAAGGTACTAAAAAAGGTGGGAGCCGATATGGTAGTATTCCCGGAAAAAGAAACCGGCATCCGTATTGCAAATAAACTGGTGCATGGCAACTTTTTTGATGCAGTAGAGCTGTCAAGTACCTACAGTATGATGGAAATTGGTGTACATGAAGACTGGGTTGGAAAGAACCTTGTTGAATTGGGGCTTCGGAGTACCTATGGAATCAATGTAATTGGAATGAAGAGGAATGAAGCCTTTAATATCAATCCGGATCCGAAGGAAACCTTGAGACAGGAGGACATCCTGGTAGTAATTGGAAAGAATGATGTGTTAAGCAAGCTTAATGTACATGAATAGGCATATGGAGGGAAGGCACAGATGATAACCAGTGCTGCAAACGGACAGATAAAGGAAATTGAAAGGTTACAGAAAAAATCCAAACACCGGCAGGAAACCGGTGTTTTTCCCGTGGAGGGAAGAAAAATGGTTCTGGAGGCAGGAGACAAGCTTCAAAAGGCGTATTTGTCGGAGAGCTATTATAATACCTATGGAGTGAAAGAGCTGGGAAGCTGCGAATATGAAATCGTGGCAGATAATATATTTAAGGGTATGTCGGAAACCATGACACCTCAGGGAATTCTGGGACTGGTAAGGATGCCGGAGTATTCCTTAGAGGAGCTTACTTCCGGAGAACGTGTACAGCTTCTTTTACTGGAAAATCTGCGTGATCCGGGGAATTTGGGAACAATCATAAGAACAGCAGAGGGAGCAGGTGTTACCGGTGTGATTTTAAGCCGGGAATCCGTAGATATTTTTAATCCTAAGGTAATCCGCTCTACTATGGGTTCGATTTACCGGGTACCCTTTATTTATGTAGATGATTTCGGTACTACCCTGGAGCTGTTAAAGAAAAAGGAAATTATTTTGTATGCGGCACACCTTAGGGGGGAGCATAATTACGATGAAGAGTCCTACGGACAAAAAACAGGCATCTTAATAGGAAATGAAGCAAAGGGATTAACGGAAGAAAGTGCTGCACTGGCAGACCGGCTTGTTCGTATTCCAATGGAGGGTCAGGTGGAATCCTTAAATGCAGCGATTGCAGCTGCTGTGTTTATGTATGAAATTTACCGGCAGAGGAGAGGAAGGAAATGAATATTATAATTATCGGAGACGGTAAGGTTGGTTATACGATTGCCGAACATCTGGCAAAAGAAGACCACAATATCACCATTATTGATAATAATGAAGAAGCCTTGAAAAAAGCAGATGATACCCTGGATGTTATGTGCATTAAAGGAAATGGTGCAAGAAAGAGTGTGCTTTTAGAAGCTGGTATTGAAACAGCAGATATCCTGATTGCAGTAACCTCACGGGATGAAATGAATATGGTATGCTGTCTGATGGCAAAGAAAATATGTGATATACGGACAGTTGCCCGCATCCGTGACCCGGAATATTATGAGGAATTTTCTGATTTACAGCAGAATGTAGGTATTGATGTTGTTATTAATCCTGAATATGCAGCAGCTCTGGAAATTGCTAATATTTTACAATTTCCAAGTGCAATGAATATCGAACCATTTTTTGGCGGTCGTGTCCGTATGGTTGAATTTCGTGTCCAGAAGGGAGATATGCTAGATGGCTTAAAGCTGTTCCAGCTGGGCAGTAAGTGGCCGGAAAATACCCTGGTACTAGCCGTAGAACGCCGTCAGGAGGTTTATATTCCGGGAGGCGATTTTGAGTTCCAGGAGGGTGACAAGTTATTTGTTATGGGACAGATCAGGAGTCTGGGCGAGATGTTCCGCAGGATGAATCGCTATCTTCAGAAGGTGGACTCTGTAATGATTGCCGGTGGCGGAAGAACTGCTTATTATCTAACCAAAATTATTGAACGGCTGAATATCAGTGTAAAGATTATTGAGATTTCAAATAAGAAATGTCAGAAGCTTTCTGAGGATTTGCCGCATGCCATGATTATTGAAGGCGATGGTACGGACAGAGAGGTTTTGGAGGCAGAAAATGTTGAGGATGTGGATGCTTTCATTACAATGACCGGTCGTGATGAGGAAAATCTGATTACTGCTATGTATGCGGTAGAGCGGGGAGTAGATAAGGTAATTGCCATGACAACCCGTGTGAATCTTCCATCCATCATTAATAAGCTGGGACTGGATAGTGTTGTGAGTCCAAAGCTGGTGACAGCAAGCTATATTATCGGTTATGTCCGTGGTATGCAGAATTCGGAAGGCGGCATTGTAGAATCCCTATATAAAATCGTGGATGGCAAGGCAGAAATCATCAGCTTTATTGCTAACGATACAGCAAAGGTTTTAAATCTTCCCCTGCGTGAATTGAAGCTTAAAAAGGAAGTATTGATTGCTTGTATTCAGCATGGTTCTAATATTATTGTACCTCATGGAAACGAACAGATACAGGAGGGAGATAAGGTTTTGGTTGTTACCAAGGATGATACGCTTATTCTCAGTCTGGATGCTATAGTTGCAGATTAGTCGGAGGAAGGAATGAATAATCGATTAATTGTACATTTAATAGGTAAAATTTTAATGGTAGAGTCAGCATTTATGGTACCGGCTCTACTGGTTTCACTGATTTATAAAGAGGATGAGACACTGGTTTTTTTAGCAAGCATCGGTATTACCTTTGCTACTGGTCTTTTGATGTCAAGAGTACATATTAGGAAAAATAAGCTGTCAGCCAGAGACGGTATGCTGATTGTATCCTTTTGCTGGATACTGATTTCTGTTTTTGGTGCTCTGCCGGCATATTTAAGTGGTGCGATTCCAAGCTATGTAGATGCTTTTTTTGAAAGTGTTTCCGGTTTTACTACCACTGGTTCCACAATTCTTACGGATGTGGAGGTTCTTCCCAAAAGTATCCTTTTCTGGCGGAGCCTGACACATTGGTTCGGTGGTATGGGAGTATTGGTATTTACACTGATTCTTTTACCATCTATGAGTGGACAGACCCAGCAGCTGATGCGTGCAGAGTCTCCTGGACCGTCTCCATCCAAGCTGGTGCCTAAAATAAAGGATACGGCTCGGATTTTATACAGCATCTACGCTGTAATGACGGGAATTGTGGTAGTTGCTCTTCTATTAGCAGGTATGCCGTTATATGACTCCATCATTCATGCAGTAGGAGCAGCTGGTACGGGCGGCTTTAGCTGTAAAAATTTAAGTGTAGCTTATTATGACAGTGCTGCGATTGATGTTATTTTGTCTGTGGCAATGATTGCCTTTGGTATTAACTTTTCGATTTACTTTATGATGCTGACGGGGAAATGGAAAGATATCCGTAAAAATGAAGAGCTGCGGGCATTTTTAATTTGTGTGGCAGGAGCAATTCTTTTAATTACTCTGGATATCCGGGGCCTGACAGATGGCATTTTATCTGCTTTTCGTTACGCTCTGTTCCAGGTAGCTACGATTATTTCAACTACCGGATATGCGACAGCAGATTTTAACCTGTGGCCAACCTTCAGCAAGATGCTTCTTCTGGCACTGATGTTCGTAGGAAGCTGTGCTGGCTCTACTGCCGGTGGCCTTAAGCAGATTCGTCTGGTGGTTATGGTGAAGGCTCTGATTCGTTCGGCAAAGCAGGTGGTACATCCACGTTCTGTCATTACGCTTAAAACAGAAGGAAAAACCATGGGTAATGAAGCTGTTATGAACATTGGTATTTTCTGTTTCTTTTACTTTGCGTTGATTGGTGGAGCAGCTCTTTTGGTGTCTCTGGATAATTTTGATATTGAGACAAGCTTTACTGCAGTTTTGGCAACAGTAAGTAATATTGGACCAGGTATCGGTTTTGTTGGTCCAATGGGGAACTTTTCTATTTTTTCTGATTTCAGCAAGCTGGTGTTGAGCTTTTGTATGCTGGCGGGACGTTTGGAAATTTTCCCGTTATTGGTGCTGTTCCAGCGGGCGACCTGGAAAAAGGCATAAAAATGAAATAAATATAAAAGCTGCTGGAAAAAAGTAAAAAAGTATTGACACACAGTGGAACAAGTGATATACTAAATAAGCTGTGAGCAGAAAACAAAGCAGAGTATCCACTCTCACCTTAGCATTTTAGATGACTCGGGTTTATATTAAGAGAATAGCAGCAGGGGCTGTTTGTAAAATTCGACTTAATGCGTGGATAACTTTGTTATCCACGTTTTTTATTCTATGGAATAAACGCTCCGCAGGAAACCAAGGTAACCACGAACAAATGGAGGTGCACTACTATTAGCGAGTTAATGATTAACGAACAAATCAGAGACAAAGAGATTCGTTTGATTGGAGAGAATGGAGAGCAGCTAGGTATCATGTCTGCTAAGGATGCTATGAAGATGGCAAGAGAAGCAGAGCTTGACCTGGTAAAGATTGCTCCAACGGCAAAACCGCCGGTATGTAAGATCATTGATTACGGAAAGTATCGTTATGAGCTTGCCCGTAAGGAAAAAGAAGCGAAGAAGAAGCAGAAGGTAACTGATGTAAAAGAGATTCGTTTATCACCGAATATCGATGTAAATGACCTGAATACCAAAGCAAATCAGGCGAGAAAGTTCTTAAGCAAGGGCGATAAGGTTAAGGTAGCACTTCGGTTCCGTGGTCGCGAGATGGCCCATGTTGGTATGAGCAAGCAGATTCTGGATGACTTCTATGCAAAGGTAGAGGACATTGCTGTGATTGAAAAGCCTGCCAAGATGGAGGGAAGAAGTATGATAATGTTTTTAGGAGAAAAACGTTAACATAAATCAATACCATTTGAGATATATGATAAGGAGGAAATAAAAATGCCAAAATTAAAAACGAAAAGAGCAGCAGCAAAGCGTTTCAAAACAACAGGAACAGGAAAGTTAAAAAGAAACAAAGCATATAAAAGCCATATTTTAACCAAGAAGACTGCTAAGAGAAAGAGAAATTTAAGAAAAGCAACGATTACAGATTCTACAAACGCAAAGGTAATGAAGAGAGTATTACCATACTTATAATTCGCAGTATTTAAGGAGGAAAAAACAATGGCAAGAATTAAAGGCGGCTTAAACGCTAAGAAGAAACACAATAGAGTATTAAAGTTAGCAAAGGGATACAGAGGAGCTCGTTCCAAGCAGTACAGAGTAGCAAAGCAGTCTGTTATGAGAGGTTTAACAGAGTCTTTTTCTGGTAGAAAGCAGAGAAAGAGACAGTTCAGACAGTTATGGATTGCCCGTATCAATGCAGCAGCAAGAATGAACGGTTTATCCTACAGCAAGCTGATGTATGGCTTAAAGTTAGCTGATGTTCAGGTAAATAGAAAGATGTTATCTGAGATGGCTATTAACGATCCAGCTGGCTTTACAGCATTAGTAGAGATAGCTAAGTCTAAATTAGCTTAATTTCCTTTTGATAGATAATAATAGAAATTACGGCTGTCTGCTTTATGGCAGGCAGCCTATATATTTTAATTTTCTAAGTTTTTGAAAAAAATCGAAGAATTTTAAAAAAAACTCTTGACTTTTTAGGGGCAAGGCATTATAATATTTATCGTATTCCTCGATAGCTCAATGGTAGAGCACACGGCTGTTAACCGTGGGGTTGTTGGTTCGAGCCCAACTCGGGGAGTTTCTTATGCAAAGGCATAGGATATGCGGGAGTGCTGGAATTGGCAGACAGGCAAGACTAAGGATCTTGTGGGTGTATTCTCGTGTGGGTTCAAGTCCCATCTCCCGCATTAAAAAAACATTGAAAACAGAGCTTTTCAGAAAAGGTATTGATAAAGTAATCAAAAAGACAATCAAATAATACACAGGAAAGGAGTAGCATCTGTGCGAGTGCTAAAATCGCTTAGGCGGTTTTATTTTTTTATCTGAATTTATCCTTCTGCTGCAATGCCTATGAAAAGAGGAACACAAATTGACAAACTAGCCAATATGGTAAGTACAGTATTCTCAATTAATTTTAGTACAATAGGTGCACAGTTTATCGCAGTATCAATTGCATTATTTGCTTTTTCTACTGTGTTAGGCTGGAGCCATTATGGTACAAAAGCATTTGAGTATCTGTTTGGTGAAAAAATAACAATACAGGAAGAGATTGCAAAAAAAGTTATGCAGGAGGCTTAGTAGAATTGAGAGTGAGATTCTTAACAAAGGCAGTAAAATACGATAATAGAAAGAGGTAATTAAGTGGAAAAGAGAACAATAGTAATTGTGACAACAATTATGGCATATCTGATTATGATGGTTATTGTTGGAATCAAGGCTTCTAAGAAAACAAGTACGGTTGATGATTTTTACCTGGGAGGAAGAAAACTCGGACCATTTGTAACAGCAATGAGTGCTGAGGCAAGTGATATGAGCAGCTGGCTTCTGATGGGACTTCCTGGTGTTGCATATGTAAGCGGTATCTGTGATGCATTTTGGACAGCAGCAGGACTTGCTCTGGGTACATGGGTTAACTGGCTTATAGTATCCAAACGAATCAGAAGATACAGCCATAAAATTAATGCAATTACAATTCCGGATTTCTTTGCAAAAAGATATAAAGATGAAAAGAATATTCTTACATGCATTGCAGCATTGGTTATAGTTATTTTCTTCATACCATATACAGCCAGTGGATTTGCAGCATGCGGTAAGCTATTCAACAGCCTGTTCGGTGTCAACTATCATGCTGCGATGATAATCTGTGCAATAATCATTGTACTGTATACAGCCCTTGGAGGATTCCTTGCAGCATCAAAGACAGACTTTATCCAGAGTATTGTAATGACGATTGCCTTAGTTACTGTTATGGTGTTTGGTATTTCAGCAGCAGGAGGATTCTCAAATGTTATGGACAATGCCAAGAGCCTTTCAGGTTATTTATCTGTAACATCAATGCATGATGCTTCGACTGGAAACAGTATATCTTATGGATTTATTACTGTTATTTCGACAATGGCATGGGGACTTGGATACTTTGGTATGCCACATGTCCTGTTAAGATTTATGGCAGCCCAGGAAGAGAATAAACTCACATTATCAAGACGAATCGCTACTGTATGGGTAATAATTTCAATGACAGTTGCCATCTTTATCGGAGTTGTCGGACTAGCGATATCAGAAACAGGAAAGATTGTTAATCTTAAGGGGTCAGGCAGTGAGACAATTATTGTAAAGATAGCAGACCTGTTAAGTTCGCATGGTATTGCTGCATCGGTTATTGCAGGTGTAATTCTGGCCGGTATTCTTGCAGCTACAATGTCTACCTCAGACAGCCAGCTGCTTGTTGCTGCATCAAGTATTTCCCAGAATTTCCTGTCTGATTTTTTACATATCAGGATGAATGCAAAGGTATCGGTTGTTGTCGCAAGAATTACAGTTATTGTTATCAGCATGATTTCAGTTATGATAGCATGGGATCCTGCAAGCAGTGTATTCCAGATTGTAAGTTTCGCATGGGCAGGCTTTGGTGCAACCTTTGGTCCTGTAATGCTTCTTGCTTTATTCTGGAAAAGAAGCAACAAAACCGGTGCACTTTGCGGGATACTTGCAGGTGGTGTATTTGTTTTCGCATGGAAATATCTTGTTCGTCCGATGGGAGGAGCACTGGATATTTATGAACTGCTTCCTGCATTCCTTGTGGCACTTGCAGTAAATGTCATAGTAGGTCTTGCGACAAAAGCACCGGATGAAGACATTGTTAAGGAATTTGAAGAGGTTGTAGCTGGTAAATAAGATATCAAGGTTTTAAGTTGCTTAACCCAAAATCCGTTATACTACCTGATTTTGGGAGTTGAATATTAAAAGCAACTGCTAAGAAAAGAGAAGCTGATTATAGCACCTCCGGATGAAAAAATCACCTCATAAAAATGTGAATTTTGGGTCGAAAATTGATATTGATTCTTTCAAAAGCGAGGTAAGAGCCGTTAAGCTCACGGATGCCTTATCTTGCCTAAACCAATAAGCATAAGTTCCGATGATGCCATTGGCAATAAATTCGGCATAATACTCCTTCCTTGTTTGATCAAGGGAGGAGTTTTTATTTATTTCAAGAATACAGTATTTGAGGGAATCTACACTATCGCTGATAAAGTGTGCACAGCTTGGCTCAGTAAAAATAACTCTATAAAAGTCCTGTTTGTTGTCGATTACCTCTGTTATGCAGTCAATAAACGTACCAATTCGGCAATCATTACATTCCTGCATTTTTGTTAGAATCATATTACGGGCGATGGCTTGCATTTCTTTTGCAACATCATCGATGCAGCTATAGTGCAGATAAAAGGTACGACGGTCAATATTTGCAACTTCGGTTAACTCGGAGATGGTAATAGAGTCATATGTTTTTTTCTGAATCAGTGAAACAAAAGCAGCTTGAAGACTCTGTTTTGTTTTTTCAATGCGACGGTCCGTTTTTCTTTTGGTAGTTATTTCCATATTATCCCTCCTAAGTTACACCACATTTTCGATGATTTTGAGCATTTATGCTCAGAATAGTAAAAGCTGGCGATTGCTTTTTTTAAACTTTGTTAGTACTCTAATAATATAAGAAATATGGGATAGATGCAATATTTTATGTAAAAGAAAATAGGAGGAGCTTTTATGGGGATCTTATATAGTGTACCGGATTTTAAGACATGGGGGTTTATGGCCTTTGTTTTATTGGCACTAATTGCATTTAACGAGCTTGGGCGTACCAAGAAGTGGGGAGGGATTTTGCTATTTGTTATAGTTCCTGCTTTTTTGACTATCGCTGTTTGGCCGACAACAGCAGCACCGGGAAATGAATATGGAACAGGAAACTGGTTTAACTGGGTCAAAACTTATTCTGCACTTGCAGGATGTATCGGTTTTATGTTAATCCGCTACGTTCCTAAGGTTGAATATAGTAAATTTGCAAAGTATTTTCCACCAATTATACTGGCAGCAAATATTTGCGAAGCAGTTTTAAGGGATTTTCAAGTGTTTTCATGGGGACTTACAGAGGGCGGTTATGTAGATAACCTTTGGACTATTTCAGGACCGTGGAATATCATGAATGGTATCGCTGGTATCTTCAATATATTGCTGATTTGTGGCTGGTCAGGCATTTTTGTATCAAAGGATCATTCCAGAGATATGATGTGGCCGGATATGGACTGGATCTATATTTTAACATATGACCTTTGGAATTTTGCATATACATATAACTGTATTTCTGATCATTCCGTTTATTGCGGTATGTTATTATTGCTATCATGTACCATCCCATCCTTCTTTATTAAGAGAGGATGCTGGTTACAGCACAGAGCACATACCCTTGCACTCTGGATTATGTTTATCATGACAGTACCTGCCTTTGCGGATCGCGTGGCACCTGTGCCAACAACACACAATCCAACAGCATTTTTTATCGTGAGTCTGCTCGCCCTTGTAAGTAATGCAGGATTGTTTATTTATCAGGTGTCTGTTATTATAAAGAAGAAAAAGAATCCTCTTAAGGATGAACTTTACACGGATACAAAGCACTATAAAAAAATGGTGGCATAGAACTAAAAAGGAGGAGCAACATGGGAGAATTTAGAGTCCTTGAGGTAAAGCAGAGTGTCTTTGCGGATAATGATAAAAGAGCAGATGAAGTCAGAAAAGCTTTAAAAGAAAAGAAAGTATTTCTCTTAAACTTAATGTCTTCACCAGGTTCCGGAAAAACAACAACGCTTACAAGAACAATTGAAAAGCTAAAAGATGAAATTCGTATTGGTGTCATGGAAGCAGATATTGATTCTGATGTGGATGCAAAAACCATTTCTGATTTAGGTGTAAAAGCAATTCAGCTTCACACAGGCGGAATGTGCCATTTAGATGCCGATATGACCATGCAGGGCTTGGAAGGCTTAGAAACCGGAGATATTGAACTTGCCATTTTGGAAAATGTAGGTAATCTGGTCTGCCCGGCAGAGTTTGATACGGGAGCAGTAAAGAATGCGATGATTTTAAGCGTACCGGAGGGAGATGATAAGCCGCTTAAGTATCCGCTTATGTTTTCTATCTGTGATGTGGTTTTGATTAATAAGATTGACGTACTTCCGTATTTTGATTTTGATATGGAAGCTTGTAAAAAATATATTTTAAAACGTAATCCAAACGCAAAAATCATTCCAATTTCTGCACGTACAGGTGAAGGTGTAGAAGAATGGACGCTCTGGTTAAAAGAACAGGTTTTGGATTGGCAAAAGTAAAGGAGAAAGTCATGGCAAAAAAGGGCAATAACATTGGCGAAATGCGTGAACCCATTGTAAAATTAGGCAGAATGGTTACAAACCGCGTGCCGATTGTACTTGGCATGCAAAAGATTACAAAAGAGGATCCGGAATATTGGGGACTGGCAATGCTGCTTACCGATGAGCAGGCAGAAGTGGCATTAAAAATGAAACGTCGTGTTCCAAGAACATTGGATGACATGGTAAGACTTACCGGTATGGAAAGAGACCATATGGAAAAAATCATGGAAGATATGTGCCGTGTCGGTGTCGTGGAATATAACCGCGAAAATCCAAGGCGTGAGAAACAGTATGTATTGCCTATGTTTGTGCCGGGCAGTGCAGAGTTTGCCAATATGAATGCAAGGCTTTTGGAAGAACATCCGGAATTGGGTCGTTACTTTGAAGAAATGAGTCGTCTTCCTCTTACGAAGATTGCACCGATGGTACCACCCGGAGGAGCCGGAATCGGTCTGCATGTCATTCCGGTAGAAAAAGCAATCGAAATGGAAAACTCTTCTATTCCAGTTGAACACATCTCTCACTGGTTAGATAAATATGATGGGAAATATGCAAAGAGCCCATGCTCCTGTCGGCGTTCCAGAAAGACCTTTGATGAAGGCTGTGCAGATGATCCGGAAGGATGGTGTATTGCGGTTGGTGATATGGCAGATTATGTTGTTGAGACAGAAAAAGGCGGCGTTTATATTACCAGAGAAGAAGCCTTAGATATTTTTAAACAGGCAGAAGAGAATGGTTTCGTTCATCAGATTACAAACATCGACGGCGAAAACAAGATTTTTGCTATTTGTAACTGTAACGTAAATGTATGCTATGCACTTCGTACTTCACAGTTATTTAATACACCAAATATGTCACGTTCTGCATACGTTGCACATGTTGAGAAGGAAAAGTGTGTTGCTTGTGGTCGTTGTGTTGAGTACTGCCCAGCTGGTGCAGTTACTCTTGGACAGAAGCTCTGCAAGAAAGATGGATCGGAGGTTTCCTATCCTAAGATGGTTCTTCCTTCTGAGAAGAAGTGGGGACCAGAAATGTGGACGGAGAACTATCGTGATGTAAATCGTATCAACACTCACGAGACAGGAACTGCTCCCTGTAAGACCGCTTGTCCTGCTCACATTGCTGTTCAGGGTTATATCAAGATGGCTGCTCAGGGACGTTTCACTGATGCATTAGCTTTGATTAAGAAGAACAATCCACTTCCTGCAATCTGTGGTTATGTATGTAACCGCCGTTGTGAGGATGCGTGTACTCGTGGAACTATTGACGAGGCGGTAGCAATCGACGAAATCAAGAAGTTTATTGCTATGAAGGATATGGATGCGGAAACACGCTACATTCCTAAGAAGGTTGTTCCAAGCTTAAATGGCAAATTTGACGAGAAGATCGCCATTATCGGTGGAGGCCCGGCTGGTATTTCATGTGCATTCTACCTTGCTGAGAAAGGTTATAAGCCTACCATCTTTGAGAAGAATAAAAAGCTCGGTGGTATGGTTGTATACGGAATTCCTTCTTTCGTATTAGAGAAGGATATCGTAGAAGCTGAAATTGATATCTTACGTGAAATGGGCGTTGAGATGAAGACTGGCGTTGAAGTTGGTAAGGATATCAAGATTTCTGAGCTTCGTGAGCAGGGATATAAGGCATTCTACATTGGAATTGGTTGCCAGGCAGGCCGTGGAATCGGTGTTCCTGGAGAAGATTCAGAAGGCGTTATGACTGGTGTTGATTTCCTTCACATCACAACTGATGATGAAAACTATAAGCTAACAGGGGACACTGTTGTTATTGGTGGCGGTAATGTTGCGATTGATGTATCTCGTTCTGCAATCCGTTGCGGATCTCCAAAGGTACATCAGATCTCACTTGAGACTCGCGACATTATGCCAGCATCTCCTGAAGAAATTGAAATCGCTGAGAGCGAAGGAATCTTATTACAGGGTGGTTGGGGGCCTAAGGAAATCCTAAACGAGAACGGAAAGGTTACTGGAATTGTATTTAAGAAGTGTACTTCTGTTAAGGATGCGGAGGGACGTTTTAAGCCTCAGTATGATGAGAAGGATACCATGACAATTCCATGTAGCAATGTTCTTCTTTCTGCAGGACAGACAATCGAGTGGGGTAACCTTCTTGATGGCGAAGACGTTGAACTCTGGCACGGAAATTACCCAGTTGCTGATAAGGTAACTTACCAGACTCGCGTGAAGGATATCTTCGTAGGTGGAGATGTTTACTCAGGTCCTAAGTTTGCGATTGATGCAATTGCAGCTGGTAAGGAAGGTGCGATTTCTATCCATAGATTTGTACAGCCTCATTCATCACTCACCATCGGTCGTGATCCTCACTACTATGTTGAGTTTGATAAGGAAGACATTCTTGTTGAGAGCTATGACAATTCAAAGCGTCAGCGCCCGGCAAGGAAGGAAGGTATCGGAACCGACAGCTTCCGTTCTGCAGCTTCCGTCCTCACTGAGGAGCAGATCAAGACAGAAACAAATCGTTGCTTAGGTTGTGGGGCAACCATTGTCGATGAAAATCAGTGTATCGGTTGCGGTATATGTACAACGAAATGTGAATTTGATGCAATTCATTTACATAGAGATCTTCCTGAATGTAGCGTGATGAGAAAGAGTGAAGATAAGTTAAAATACGTTCTTTCTTATGGTGCAAAACAGGCAATCAAGATTAAGTTTTCAAAAAAGGACAAATAAAACATGCATGAACTTGGAGTTGTATTTCATGTCATTAAGACAGTAGAGGGTCTTGCCGCAGAAAACCAACTGACGGAGGTAAAATCGGTCACTTTGGAAATCGGTGAGGTATCTACGGTCATCGAAGAATACCTACGCAAGTGCTGGAAGTGGTCTGTGGAAAAGAAGTCGGAAATCTTAAAGGATACCGAGCTTATCGTAGAAAGGATTCCTGCAATCACATTTTGCGAGGACTGTGAAAAAAATTATAGAACCGTAGAATTCGGAAAAACCTGTCCACATTGTGGCAGTATCAATACGTATCTGTTACAGGGAAACGAATTTACCATTAAAGAGATTGAGGCTTGCTAAAACAAGCCTCTTTTTTGTTCGATAGGAAAGTTCGGCCTGCAAATGTATGGTTCTGACCCGGAGGAGTAGATATAAAGGTGTCATACAATTCAGACGATTAAAAAAATAAAATTGCAAATTCGATAATTAAAAATGATTCTTAAAGTAAAAATTAACGATTGACAATGCGAAACTTATACATTTTGCACAAAAATGGAAGAAGATAATTTGAAGATAAGAAAAATTTACAAAATATGACAAAAAACATCACAGAGTTATCCACAATTCAAGAGCCCAATTTTATGGCAAAAATGAGTTATACACTAAGTTATCCACATTATCCACAAAAAATGTGAATGAAAAAAACAGTGTCAAGTTCGAATGCCCGTTTTGTATCAAGTGATAAATCGAAAAAAAAGGAAGAGTAAGGGTTGACAAAGTAATTTTCAAATAACAATTTAAATTATAAAAAAATATTTAATATTTTTTAAAATTAATAGAAAATTATAGGCCGTTTTTAAAATATTCATAAGAATTTGTATGTTTGTCCTTGATTAATTGTAAAGATATGGTATAATGTAGGTATAAACAACAAAGGAGTTGAGCATTATGAAATTTATTATCAGTGGCAAAAACATCGACGTGACAGAAGGATTAAAGACAGCGATATATGATAAGATTGGTAAGCTGGAAAGATACTTTACTCCTGATACAGAAATCCATGTAACCTTAAGTGTGGAGAAAGACAGACAGAAAATCGAGATTACGATTCCAATGAAGGGGAATATAGTTCGTGCGGAGCAGGTAAGCAGCGATATGTATGTATCCATTGACCTGGTAGAGGAGATTATTGAACGTCAGTTGAGAAAGTACAAAAATAAGCTGGTAGAGCAGAAGCAGTCTGCAGTCAGCTTCAGCAAGAATTTCATCGAGGAAAGTGTACCAGATGATGATGAGATTAAGATTACCAGAAGTAAAAAGTTCGCTATGAAGCCGATGGATCCGGAAGAAGCCTGCATCCAGATGGAGCTTTTAGGACATAGCTTCTATGTATTCCGTAATGCGGATACAGATGAAGTAAACGTAGTGTATAAGAGAAAGGGAAATACCTACGGTTTGATTGAGCCGGAGTTTTAAACACTGAATAAAATATAAGCACCCCTTATGTTATAATATGCCTCTGTCAAGCAGGCAGGGACATATTATAACATAAGGGGTGCTTTTTTTGTGTGATAGAGAAGTTCTACTGCTTGCCAATTCTTACTTTATGAAGTAAAATAGAAGACAGTGAATTTTAGAAAGAAAGAGGTGTAAGATGGATATTTTAAAACAATTAAAGGAAGAGTTGAATATTGAGCTGTGGCAGGTAGAGGCAGTAGTTCAGTTGATTGATGAGGGGAATACAATTCCTTTTATTGCCCGTTATCGTAAGGAGAAGCATGGTGCGTTAAATGATGAACAGCTTCGTAATTTAAGTGAGCGGCTTACCTATCTTCGTAATCTGGAGGATAAGAAAAACCAGGTATTGGCAAGTATTGAAGAACAGGGTAAATTGACAGAGGAGCTGAAGGCACAGATTCTGGCGGCAACGACCCAAGTGGTGGTAGAGGACTTATACCGCCCATACCGTCCAAAAAGACGAACCCGTGCGACGATTGCTAAGGAAAAGGGACTGAATGGTCTGGCAGATTTTATTCTTTTACAGGAAACGGACAAGCCTGTGGAAGAAGAGGCCGCTGCCTATGTTTCTGAAGAGAAGGAAGTGAAGGATGTAAAGGAAGCGATTGCCGGGGCGCTGGATATTATTGCTGAAGCAGTTTCCGACAATGCAGACTACAGAAGCTATATCCGCCAGATTACGATGGAAGAGGGAAGTATTTCTTCTACTGCAAAGGATGCCAAGGCACAGTCTGTATACGAAATGTATTATGAGTACGAGGAGGCTGTCAGCAAGGTAGCAGGCCATCGTATACTGGCCCTGAACCGTGGCGAAAACGAAAAGCTGCTGGTAGTAAAGGTAAATGCACCGGAGGAGCGGATTTTACGGTATCTGGAGAAGCAGGTGCTGAAAAACGAAAATGAATTTACGGCTCCGCTACTTAAGGATACAGTAGCGGACAGCTATAAGCGTCTGATTGGCCCGGCGATTGAACGGGAAATTCGTAATGATTTGACAGAAAAGGCAGAGGATGGAGCAATCAAGGTATTTGGAAAAAATTTAGAGCAGCTTCTGATGCAGCCTCCGATTGTTGGTAAGGTAGTACTGGGCTGGGACCCGGCATTCCGTACCGGCTGTAAGCTGGCAGTTGTAGACGGCACTGGTAAGGTGTTAGATACTACCGTGGTTTATCCGACAGAGCCACAGAATAAGGTGGAGGAGACAAAAAAGGTAGTAAAGAAGCTGATTGATAAATATGGTGTAGAGCTGATTTCTGTTGGTAATGGAACTGCTTCCCGTGAGTCAGAAATGGTGATTGTAGATATGTTGAAAGAAATCAACAAGCCGGTACAGTATGTTATTGTAAATGAAGCCGGTGCTTCTGTATATTCTGCCAGTAAGCTGGCTACCGAGGAGTTCCCGAACTTTGACGTAGGACAAAGAAGTGCTGCTTCTATTGCAAGACGTCTTCAGGATCCGCTGGCAGAGCTGGTTAAAATTGACCCGAAGTCTATCGGGGTCGGCCAGTATCAGCATGATATGAACCAGAAGAAGCTGAGTGAGGCTCTCTCTGCAGTAGTAGAGGATTCGGTAAACCGAGTTGGTGTTGATTTGAATACAGCATCTGTGCCTCTTTTAGAGTATGTATCCGGTATTTCCAAGCCGATTGCAAAAAATATTGTGGCTTACCGTGAGGAAAATGGACGTTTCCTTAATAGAAAGCAGCTTCTTAAGGTGGCAAAGCTTGGACCAAAGGCTTTTGAACAATGTGCGGGATTCCTGCGGATTGCAGATGGTGACAATCCTCTGGATGCAACCAGTGTGCACCCGGAGTCTTATGAGGCGGCTGAGAAGCTGTTAGATTGCCTTGATCTTACTATGGAAGACGTCAGAAAGGCCCAGGCGGAGGCGGCAAAGAACAAGGGTAAGGGAAAGAAGGCTGAAAAACCAAAGAAAAAAGAGAAAAATATTGTTGTAAAGCAGAAAAATACTGCGTTTGGACAGGCTCTGCTACAGGCTATGGGAAGTGGCGGCTTAAAGGATACCTCTGCCACTGATGCCAACGATACTGCTTCCGCGGATAAAGCAAACCGTCCAGGTGGTCTGGCACGAAAGATTAAAAATAAAGAAAAGCTTGCTGATGAGCTGGGCATTGGTGTTATGACTCTGGATGATATCGTAAAGGAACTGGAAAAGCCGGGAAGAGACCCTCGTGATGAGATGCCAAAGCCAATTCTTCGTACCGATGTACTGGAGATGAAGGATTTAAAGGAGGGCATGATTTTAAAGGGAACAGTCCGTAATGTAATTGACTTTGGTGCCTTTGTGGATATCGGAGTCCATCAGGATGGTCTGGTACACATCTCCCAGATGTCTGACAAGAAGTTTGTAAAGCATCCCTTGGATGTGGTCAGCGTCGGCGATATCGTAGAGGTGAAGGTAATGAGTGTAGATTTACAGAAAAAAAGAATACAGCTGACGATGAAGCTGTAAATTTTTCTTGTATTTTTATTTTATTTGTAGTATAATCAACTTATAAATAGGAAAAGGTTCTTCGGGGCAGGGTGTAATTCCCGACCGGCGGTATAGTCCGCGACCCGTCCTTGTGGCGGCTGAATTGGTGCAATTCCAATACCGACAGTAAAGTCTGGATGTGAGAAGAATTCGCTGTAGTTGTATTTTTTGCCCCGTATTATTTTGATACGGGGCTTTTTATTTGACAGGACGATGGTTCTGCTAAATAAAAACCTTTCGCGGAGAATTGCACTACAGCGGTCCGCAAAGAACTTCTTTCCAAAAAGAAAAAGGAGAGAATGAAAATGAACAACGCAATGACACAATCCAATGGAAAAAAAGAGGCTGTACACAGCAGTTTATTTACCACAAGGCAGTTGGTAACACTGGCGATGCTTTCAGCACTTGCCTATGTACTGATGCTGATTCATCTGCCCTTTAAGTATCTGGGCTTTCTGGAGCTGGAGTTCAGTGATGTGCCGGCGGTGATTGCTTCCCTGGTGTATGGGCCGGTGGCCGGAGTGGTGGTAGAGCTCATCAAAAATGTTATCAAGGCGATTACAGCTACAACAACCGGCGGGATTGGCGAGCTAGCCAACTTTTTAATCAGTGCATGCTATGTTATTCCAGTTGGTATTTTATTCCAGCGTCTGAAGGGAAAGGCAAAGGTTTTTGAAAGCTTTGCAGCTGGTATTGCAGGCTTTGTTACAGCCGGTGTCGTAGTAAATTACTTTATTACAGTTCCGTTGTATGCAAATTTGTTTGGTGGCATGGATGTGGTTGTAGGGGCTGTCGCAGCGACTGTGCCGGCGATTAAAGATCTTGCGACAATTGTTATTCTTGGAATTACCCCATTTAATGTTGTAAAGGGGTTGCTTGTATCCTTTGTGGGATATCTGGTATATAAGCTGTTTAGAAAGAGTCTGGTGTAAAATAAGAATAATAACCTCCATTTTGCAGAGCAGAAGAGTTAAGTCCTTCTGCTCTTTTGCTTCTTTACTAACTATGACAAATCTGCTATAATTTTTTAATAACAGTAAAGGCGGGAAATTAGAATGGAAAAACAGGTAGAATTTGATATAATAATTGACGCAAAGGATATGTATGACTTTTTGATGAAGCATTTTTATGGCAGCTTTTCCGGGAAGTTTGGTCTGGTACTCAGCATAGGAGCTTTGATTTTCTTTTTTATGGGATTAGGGAAAAGGGATGTATTTCAGCTAACGATACTTTTAGTTTTGGGACTTTTGTTTACGGTGGTGCAGCCTTTACAGATGAAGCTGAAAGCCTCTGCCCAGATTAAGGCGAATCCTATGTTTCAGGAGCCGATACATTTTTTATTTGATGAAAAGGGTATGAATGTAAGCCAAAAGGGAGAAACAGCTCTCCTTCCGTGGCAGGATATTCGCCGGGTGAAAGAGTCAAAGCACTCGATTTTTGTATATGTTTCTTCGATAAATGCCAATATTATTCCAAAGGAAAAGCTGGAAAAGGAACAGCTTGCCCAGTTAAAGGAAATGATGCAGGGACATTTAGATAAAGCAGTGTGCCATTTGAGCTAAGAAGCCGATAAAAAAGATAGAGAATTAAATTTAGAATGGAAATGAGTGAAAATGCAAGTAATAGAAAGCAGAAAGCCGGAGGATACCTTTGCCTTGGGGAAACAATTAGGGGAAAGGGCTTCTTCGGGAGATATATTTTTGCTGGAGGGCGATTTGGGAGTAGGTAAGACGGTTTTTACCCAGGGCTTTGCAGCGGGGCTTGGTATTTTAGAGCCGGTAAGCAGTCCGACCTTTACGATTGTACAGGAGTATGAGGAGGGAAGGCTGCCCTTTTACCATTTTGATGTATACCGGATTGGTGATGTAGAAGAAATGGAAGAAATCGGATATGAGGACTATTTTTATGGTGAGGGTGTCTGCCTGATCGAATGGGCGAATCTGATTGAGGAGATTTTACCGGAAACAGCCTGCAAGATTAAAATAGAAAAGGATTTGAAGCAGGGCTTTGATTACCGGCGGATAATAGTGGAGGGAGAAAATAAATGAAGATATTAGCAATTGACAGCTCTGGGCTTACGGCAACGGTTGCCTTGGTTTTGGATGGAGTGATGACAGCAGAATATACAACGAATTTTAAAAAGACACATTCGCAGACACTGCTTCCAATGATTGATGAAATTGTTAAGATGACAGGGGCGGAGCTTTCTGAGATTGATGCAATTGCAGTAGCAGCCGGACCTGGCTCCTTTACCGGACTTCGAATTGGGGCTTCTACAGCCAAGGGACTGGGCTTGGCCTTGAAAAAGCCTATTGTTTCAGTACCTACAGTAGAAGGACTGGCGTATAATTTTTATGGAAGTGACAGAGTAATCTGCCCGATTATGGATGCCAGAAGAAACCAGGTTTATACAGGATTATATACCTTTGAAGGAGAAAGGTTCTGCGTTTTAGAAGAACAGCAGGCTGTTGGTATTGAAGAAATTATCGAAAAGGTAAATGAACTGGGCAGACCAGTGGTATTTTTAGGTGATGGAGTGCCGGTATTCCGGGAAAAGGTGCAGGAGCTGGTCAGCGTTGATGTCCTGTTTGCACCTGCTCACCTTTGTATGCAGCGGGCAGCTGCGGTAGCAGTCCGTGGTGAAGCTTTGTATAAAGAAGGAAAAATAGAGACTCCGGCAGAGCATAAGCCTGTCTATTTGAGAAAATCACAGGCAGAGCGGGAGAGAGAGGCAGCAAAAAAAGGAGGTTGATTGCTATGAAATTTCGTTTAATGGAAAAAAAGGATTTGGAACAGGTTTGTGAAATTGAAAATAAGACATTTTCACAGCCATGGACCAGAGAAGATTTTGAGGCTTCTATCAGTAATCCGAATCGTATTTATATTGTTGCTGAGGAAAATGGCGAAATTGCAGGATACTGCGGACTTTGGATGGTAGCTAGTGAAGGGCAGATTAATAATGTGGCTGTCCGGGAAGACTTTCGTAAGAAGGGTGTAGGCTATGGGATGCTAAGCTATCTTTTGGAGCTTGGAAGAGAAAAGAATCAGGATGCATTTACTTTAGAGGTACGTGCCAGTAATGAGGCAGCTATTCGGTTGTATGAAAAGCTGGGCTTTCATTCGGCGGGGATTCGGCGGGGATTTTATGAAAAACCGCGGGAGGATGCTAATATTATGTGGCTTTTATAGGAGTGACAGCAATTACCACTAGGCACTCCTGTAAAACCATGCTATTCTACCATTAGAAAATATGGGCATGGAGGATAGAAGGATGAAGTGCAATCAATGTGGAAAAGAACTGAAGATAGAAAATGGGATTTTGAAGGAAGATTGTCTGCAGGTGAAAAAAGAATGGGGCTATTTCTCCCGAAAGGATTTGCAGATAGATGAAATTTGCCTTTGTGAGTCCTGTTATGATAAATGGATTGCGGGCTTTGTGTTGCCTGTGAAAAAGAAAAAACAGACAGAGGCTGTTTAAAAAGGGCTTTTGGGAATTTTGGAGGACTTTATAGATGTTAGACGTATGCTTGCTGGGAACTGGAGGTATGATGCCGCTGCCGGGCAGATGGCTGACTTCTCTGATGACAAGACTTAATGGAAGCAGTCTTTTAATTGACTGCGGTGAGGGAACCCAGATAACGATAAAGGAAAAGGGCTGGAGCTTTCACCCGATAGACACGATATGCTTTACCCATTACCACGGGGATCATATCAGCGGTCTGCCGGGACTTTTACTTTCTATGGGAAATGCGGACCGGACAGAGCCAGTTACCATGATTGGACCAAAGGGATTGGAAAAGGTGGTAAATGCACTGCGGGTAATTGCACCGGAGCTTCCCTTTGAACTTCGTTTTGTTGAGCTTTCCGGGCCTTCGAAGCTGCTAGAGGTAAATGGCTATATTATAGAGGCATTTCGGGTGAATCATAATGTTACCTGCTATGGATATAGTATTTTAGTGCCGAGAGCCGGTCGCTTTGATGTGGAAAAAGCGGCAGAAAATCAGGTGCCACGGGCCTTGTGGAATCGGCTTCAGAAGGGAGAAGAGGTGGAATTTGAAGGAAAACTGTATACCCAGGATATGGTTTTAGGGCCAGAGAGAAAAGGAATTAAGCTGACCTACTGCACTGACACCAGACCGACCCAGTCGATTGCTGAACATGCCAAAGATGCAGACTTATTTATCTGCGAGGGTATGTATGGAGAGAAAGAAAAGGCTGGGAAAGCAAGAGAATATAAACATATGACCTTTTATGAAGCGGCAGAGCTGGGAAAAAAGGCAAATGTGCAGAAGCTGTGGCTGACCCATTACAGTCCGTCACTGGTACGCCCGGAGCAATATCTGAAGGATATGGTAAAAATTTTTGAACGGGCCGAGCTGGGCTGGGATCAGAGAAGTGTGACATTGGAGTTTGATAAAAATGAGTAGAAGGTGGACTATATGAAAAAATCAACACAAAAGATAATTTATACGGTACTGCTTATGTCTATATTGGCAGTAGCTATTATTTATGCGTATTTTCAAATGACCGGCAAAAAGGAAGAGCAGGTACCAAAAACTAAGGTGGAAAAGCTGATTCACCGAAATCTGGAAGGGAACTATCCGGCAACGCCGCGGGAGGTCATGAAAGTATATGGAGAACTGACGAAGTATCTTTATAATGGAAACGAAGAAAAGAAAATGAGCGACGAGCAGTTTGAGGCTTTGTTTGACCAGGTGCGAATTTTATATTCAGAAGAGCTTCTGGAGGAAAATCCACGGGAAGTGCAACTGGAACGGTTAAAAATGGATGTGGCGGATTATAAGAAAATGTCCAAGACAATCATGAGCTATAATGTGCAGCAGTCCAGTCAGATTGAATTTGGCGAGTTAAATGGAAGTGAAGTAGCTAAGGTGGTTGTTTCGTTTACAACAAAGGCTTCCGGAGAGCAGCCAGCAAAGACCTATGAACGTTTTCTTTTACAGGCAGATGCCAATGAGCGATGGAAAATCGTGGGTTGGGAACAGATAAGCGGTGAAGGCCTGGAATAATCCATATAAATAAAGAAGAGAGGATAACATGGATAAGGATATATTAATTTTAGGAATAGAGTCGTCCTGTGATGAGACGGCTGCCAGTGTGGTTCGTAATGGAAGAGAGGTTTTGTCAAATGTGATTTCTTCACAGATAGAGCTTCATAAGCTGTATGGCGGTGTTGTTCCTGAAATTGCTTCCAGAAAGCATATAGAGAAAATAAATCAGGTGGTTGAGGAGGCTTTAGAGGAAGCAAAAGTAACTCTGGAGGAAATAGATGCGATTGCGGTTACTTATGGGCCAGGACTGGTTGGTGCCCTTTTGGTAGGTGTGGCAGCAGCTAAGGCAATTGCCTATGCAGCAAAGAAACCATTGGTGGGAGTTCATCATATTGAAGGACATGTATCGGCAAATTTTATTGAACATAAGGAGCTTGAACCGCCATTTTTATGCTTGATTGTTTCGGGAGGACATACGCATCTGGTGGTGGTAAAGGATTACGGTGAATATGAAATTATTGGAAGAACAAGGGATGATGCTGCCGGAGAAGCCTTTGATAAGGTGGCGAGAGCGATTGGGCTTGGCTATCCAGGAGGCCCAAAGATTGATAAACTTTCCAAGGAGGGAAATTCAAAAGCAATTACTTTTCCAAGGGCTAAGGTGGGCGACTCGGAATATGATTTTAGCTTTAGTGGGTTGAAATCAGCGGTGCTTAACTATCTGAATTCCTGTACTATGAAAGAAGAAGCTGTGTGTGTGGCTGACGTAGCAGCATCTTTTCAGGCATCAGTTGTAGATGTTTTAGTTTCTCATACGATAGCGGCAGCAAAGGAATTCGGCTTTAGCACAGTAGCTCTGGCTGGTGGTGTAGCTTCTAATTCCGGCCTTCGTGAGGGCATGGAAAAGGCTTGTCAGGAAAACGGATTGAGGCTTTGCTATCCATCCCCAATCTTTTGTACCGACAATGGAGCGATGATTGGCGTAGCTGGTTATTATGAATATATGAAAGGAACACGGCACGGGTGGGATTTGAATGCAGTGCCGAATTTGAAGCTTGGAGAACGATAGTATGGAAAAGGAAAGAAAGGCTGCGATTGTTCTTGCTGCAGGGCAGGGAAAGAGGATGCAGACGGACCGACCAAAGCAGTATCTTTTATTAAAGGATAAGCCGGTTTTGTATTATTCACTTCAGACTTTTCAAAACAGCGAGATTGATGAAATTATTCTGGTGACAGGGGCGGGGGAAGAAGTATATTGCCAGCAGGAGATTGTTCATAAATACAATTTTTCAAAAGTAAAACAGATTGTGGCAGGAGGCAGAGAAAGATATCATTCAGTATTTGAGGGATTAAAAGCCTTGAAGGCAGCTGAAATGCCAGACAATGGATATGTATTTATTCAGGATGGAGCAAGACCCTTCCTCACGCCGGAGCTAATTCATAAACTGCTGGAAGAAACCCGGATATATGGAGCTTGTGTTGCAGGGATGCCAGTAAAGGATACGATAAAGCTTGTAGATGAAGAGAAAAATGTGGTATCTACACCGGCAAGAGAGCTGGTATGGCAGATACAGACACCACAGGTGTTTTCTTATAGATTGGTTTATCAGGCATATCAAAAGCTATTCCAAAAAGAAAAAATCCAGGTAACAGATGATGCTATGGTGGTAGAGCAGATGACAGGACATCAGATTCATTTGGTAGAAGCATCTTATAGGAATATTAAGATAACAACACCAGAAGACATTCGGATTGCAGAGGCATTTCTACGATAAAATATTTTTGCAGATAAAATTGTTTCAAATGAAGAAAAAATTTATGAAAAGGGCTTGACTTTTTTTTGATAGAATGATATACTGTTCAAGCAGCGTTTGGAGAGGTGTCCGAGTGGTTTAAGGAGCCGGTCTTGAAAACCGGTGACTCCGAAAGGGGCCGTGGGTTCGAATCCCACCTTCTCCGTTTGAAAGGAAAAGCTTGATGGCTTTCCGGGCTGTAGAAAATTCATACAATTAAAAGAATTGGCTTATTTGGAGAAGTACCCAAGAGGCTGAAGGGACACCCCTGGAAAGGGTGCAGGTCGTTAATAGCGGTGCGAGGGTTCAAATCCCTCCTTCTCCGTTTGAATTTTTTGAAAAGAATAAAAAATTAAAAAAATTCAAAAAAGTTGTTGACAAAGCGGTTGCGATGTGATAAGATATTAAATGTTGACGCCGCAGGGCAGACAACAAAGAACCTTGATAATTAAACAGTGAAACAACCCTGAAAATTCTAATGA
>NZ_LNAM01000167.1:0-24022 GCF_001461035.1 Acetivibrio ethanolgignens
CTTTCTTGGTCATGTGAAATCAGCCCCTTTGCGAAAAGTTTTTATTCCTCAAAGCTGATGCTTGTTCTTCTGCTGCCGGAGTTGCTATATTAGCAATCAGCACCGCTGCCAGGATAATAGCACAGCCGATAACCATCCGAGGAGTCACCTGCTCCTTTAAAAGCCAAATAGAAAATAAAGTTCCAAACACCGACTCCATCGACAAAATAATTGCGGCCTTAGTTTCATCCACATACTTCTGACAGGTTGTCTGAAGCAGATAGGACAGAGACGTGCTGATGAGTCCAAGATACAAAACACTCAGCCAGCTCTTCGATGTCGCCTGAAAATGCGTTTCTCCAAAAATGAACATACTTATACAGGAGAACACGAAGGCTGTCGCCATCTGTATCAGATTCAAAGCTGCCACCCGGTATTTTCCTACAAATTCACTGGTAAAGAAAATTTGAAAGGCAAAACCAACCGCACAAAGCAGGGTAAGGGCATCTCCCAATCCAAGAGTAAAATCGCTTTTCAGCGACAGAAGTCCCACACCAAAAATTGCCAGTACAGCTCCTGCCATTTCTGTGATCCTTACCTTCTTTTTATAAATAACAAAAGCAATAAACGGAACGATTACTACATTTGTCGCCGTTAAAAAGGCATTTTTAGAAGCTGTCGTATACTGAAGTCCTACTATCTGCAGACCAAAGCCCGCAAACAGAGCACAGCCCATTAAAAATCCTGCCTTTAGCTCTGCCCGCTGAATACTTTTTATCTGCTTTGCCGCCAGCAGTCCCATAAAAAGGGTTGCTAGAAAAAAGCGTACGGTCATAATCTGAAACGGTGAAAGGCTTTCCAAAGCCATATCACTGATTGGAAAGCCACACCCCCAGATTACCGTTACTAATATCAGTCCAAGAATCGCTAAATATCTACTCATCTCTTTCTCCCTTTTCTGTTCGTATTTTTATCTCTTCTCCCTGTAACAGAGCCGTCTTTACCTTGTTCTGACCAGTAATCTCAACCTCTATAAGAGAATTCTGATACCAAAGGCGGAATTTCAAACCATTCCAGTCCTCTGGCAGCTTCGGCCGAATTACAAGAACTCCGTCCGATTCTATCTCTACACCGGCAAAACCGAAAACTACCGTCTGCCATACACCACCGGCATTAGCAGCATGAATACCCTCTCTGGTATTTTTCTGTAAATTTAAAAGATCCAGGAAAGCAGCTCTTCGTAAATAACGATAAGCCTTGGAGGTATCCCCTACTCGAAGTCCCATAATAGAATAAATACTCGGACTTAAGGAGGAACCATGCAGGGTTCTTTTTTCATAAAAAGCATAATTTTCCTTCTTTGTTTCCTCATCAAAGCTGTCACCCATCAGATGCAGAAGCATTACCACATCTGCCTGCTTGATAATCTGTGTTTCTGGAATCGGATGGGTTTTCAGTGCCTCCGGCCGTATCGGCCAGTCATTTTTATCATACCTTTCAATCAGAACCTCTTTCAGGTCAAAATATCCCTCAAACTGCTCTAAAAGACGAGTTCCTTCCTTATGTGGGAGATACAGCTTTTCTGCACGCTCCTTCCATTCAAGAAGCTCCTCTTTTGTAACTCCCATCCTTTCTGTTGCTTTCATCTCAGAAAGCAGTGAAAGTACATACTCCAAGTTCCATTTCGCCAAATAGTTTGTATAAAGGTTATTATCTACCGGCTCATGCCATTCATCCGGCCCAGTTACCTGCCGGATTTCATAGCGGTCTTCCTTTTCATTGTATTCGCACCGGCTGGACCAGAATCTTGCTGTTTCTACCAGAAGCTCCAGCCCCTTTTCCTCCATAAAGATCCAGTCGCCAGTTATTTTCACATAATTATAAATTCCATAAGCCACGGCAGCTGTTACATGATGCTCATAAACTGCCACATAACAGCGGTAACAGCTTCCATCCGGCTCTATTGTCCAATCCGGGCACTGCTCTGTGCCATCATCTGCAGATTCCCACGGATACTGGGCACCCTGATACCCATTCTTTTTCGCATTCGCTTTCGCTGCGTCTAAAAGACGATATCTGTAATTTTCCAGATTGGATGCTGTCTTTGGGAAATTCCAGGCAAAGAATGGAAGCATAAAAAGCTCCGTATCCCAGAAGGCATGACCACCATACTCTTCTCCATGCAAAAGCTTGGCTCCTACATTCACTCTGTCGTCATGCTCATTACCTGTACTCATCAAGTGGAAAATATTGAACCGGATTGCTCTTTCCAGGTCAGAGTCACCATCTATCGTAATATCTGCCTGTTGCCACATTCTATCGTAAATTTCCTGATGCTCTGAAAGCTCTTTTTCCAAGCCTTGCAGACCAAAAGCCTTAAGCTCCTTTTCTACATTTTCAAAAAGGGCCTCCTTTGCTACATCACGCTCTGTGTAGATGCTTACATATTTTGTAAGCTCTGTTGTCACACCCTTTTCAGCTTTGAAATCCCAGAATTCAATTGCCTGCTCTCCAAAGGCATGAAAAGCATGATTATTTATAACGTTCTCTCCTGCCCGGGTACCTTCTATATAGCTTCCAATTCCGACGTGCAGTCCCGAATCCCGGGTCGCAACCTCCATATAAGCTCCATTTTCATCCAGTGGCTTATTTTCCTTTAAAACCGTATGTTTTACCTTAAATCTCGGTGCATCGCAGAAATTAATTACGGTGCCATCTGTTATACTTTCAATTTCAATAATTCCATCATAGTTCAATGGTGTTACAAAAAGGCGGATTGCCATCCGGTGTACATGGCTCCGGCTAATCAGCCGCAGTCCCTCAACCTGTGTCTCACGGCCCTTTTTATCCCGCAGCACAACACGCTTTACCAGAATAGCATTCTTCATATCCAAGACTCTGGAAAATTCCAGAATCTCACAATCTTCAACACCAATCAACTCTTTTTCCACATATAGCTTAAATCCCAGCCAGTTTGGCAGATTCGCCAGCTCTCTCATAAAGGCTTCTGACTTGTCAAAAACGCCATTGATATAGGTACAGGGAATACTTTTTTTCGTTCCTTCCTCAAAGCATCCCCTGGTACCCAGATAACCATTGGAAAGACAGAAAAGGCTTTCATATTTCAAGGTATCTTCTGGATCATAGGCATCCTGTAAAATCATCCACTTATCCTCATGAAGCACTCCTTTTAAATTTTCTGAAAAACGTTCCTTTATCATGTCCTTCCATCTCCTTTTACTTTAAATATTTTACCTTTGCTGCTTCAATTTCCTGGCCGGCCGCTACTTTTTTCACAGAAAATGCCAGTGTAAAGTCCTGTCGTTTTACCCGGTATGGCTCCAGCTGTTCTTCTCCACAGCTGTTGCTTCCCAGACCGGAGTGCAGATAGTCCACATGGACAATTACATCCTCTGCTTCCTCAATTTCCCAAGGATATTTTGCCTTTTCCAGACTCTCCTCTGTGTAGTTATGAATGTTGATACCAACACCCTGTTCGGCAGTAAACAAAAGACTTTCTGTTTCATTTCCCAGGGAAAACCAGGTAACCTCCTCCCGGTGTCCATTCTCCTGTGGAAATACATAATTAGTAGACATACCGTCCACTGTCGTCTCATAAATACCTACCGGACAAGCCTCTTTACTATCCGGATAGTTCTCGCCAAAGCCTCTTCCGTACCATTTTACCCGCTGAAGCTCCTTTGCTGTCTGGAGCTGTACTCCAATTCTTGGCAGGAAGACCGGCTCTTCCTTCCCATTCTGGAAGTTCTTTCCTGTTAGACTAAAGCTGAGCTCTCCTTCTCCGAAAATCCGGTATTCATAGGTCAGATAGAAGCCCCAGGACTGGTTCAGACATCCAAAATACTTGTTAATCTGTACCTTAACCTCCTGCTCCCTTTCCTCCAGAGAGAAGCTCTCTGTCTGTTCCTGTGGCAGCTGGATAAAATACTTATTCATCCAGTCATCTTTTTTATACATATCATTATCAATTGTTGCACGATATACCGTGAGCTTTGGCCCTTCGGTAATACATTCTTTTCCATCTATCACAAGGCAGGTCAGCTGTCCATAAACCTTGCTAAATTCAGCTGTAATGCATTCATTCGATATCCGGCAGCTAACAGCTGTTTCTTCTACCAGAAGCGGTCTCTGCCGTGGCCTTTCTCTAAGCAGTTTCTGATGCTGTGAAAGCCGGAACTGGGCAAAGGAAACCTCATGACCGGCTGCAGCATAAGAAACCTCTTCTTTTTCACAAGCTGACACATTCAGGAAATACTCCGTATTCGCCTGTGGCACAAAAGCACTATAAGGCACCTCAACAGCTAGAGCTTCTCCCGGAGCTGCAGAAATTCCATCCAACACGCCTTCCTCCAGCACCTTATCATCATAGGAAATATTCCATTTTATCTGAAGCCCGGATAAATTCCGGAAATCGTACCAGTTCTTTAATACAAGCTCCCGCTCTGACTGCACTACCAGCTTAATCTCTACTGGTGCGATTACCTGCTTATACTGGCAAAGAGCTGGTGATGGAGTACGGTCAGGCATCAGCAGACCATCAATACAGAAGTTTCCATTGTTCGGGAAATCGCCATAACAGCCACCATACCGATAATACCGGTGTCCTTCCTCATCTTCGGTATAGATTCCATGGTCATACCACTCCCAGATAAAGCCGCCCTGCAGCCGCTTATACCTCCGGTACAACTCCTGATATTCCAAAAGGCCTCCCGGACCATTTCCCATGGCATGCCCGTACTCGCACATAACATGTGGCTTATTCTTCTTTTCCGTTGATTCCGCAATCTCCTGAAGCCGTTTCAGCCGTGTATACATCGTAGAATAAACATCCGTTACCTCCGCTTCAAAATCTCCTTCATAATGAATGAGCCGTGTGCTGTCAAGGGCACGAATAGCCTCTGCCATTTTTACAAAATTACAGCCAAACTCGGATTCATTTCCTAAGGACCACATAATAATCGATGGATGATTCCGGTTTCTTTGGACCATACGCACACCACGATCTACATAAGCAGTTTCCCATTCCGGATTATCTGTAATCCACTTATAATTTCCAGTCCATTCAAAGCCGTGACACTCCAGGTCAGCCTCGTCAATCACATACAAGCCATATTGATCACACAAATCATAGAAATAGTCCTCTGCCGGATAATGAGAACAACGGACAGCATTGATGTTATGCTTTTTCATCAGTATAACATCCTCCTCCAGCTGTTCCCTACTTACAACCCTTCCGGTAGCCGGATTATAATCATGATGATTGACTCCGTTTAGAAGAATCACCTTTCCGTTTACCGTAAAATTGTCATTCTCCATCCGAATTGTACGGAAGCCTGTCATAACAGACACCGTATGAGAACCAGCTGCTACAACTGCCCTGTAGAGCTTTGGCGTCTCCGCTGTCCAAGGCTCCACTCCTGGCAGCCTATAGCTTACTTTTGCACGGCCATTATCGAAGGAAAGCTCCTGGGAAAGCATAATAGTCTCACCATCATACAACACAAACTTTCCTGTGTCAATTCCTTCTTTTACCTTGATTTCAGCCTCCAGGGTACCTGTACTTCCATCCTTACAAAGACCCGCTGTTACGGCTGCATCCAGAATACCCTTCCTTGGCTCATTTACCAGCTCCACATCGCGGCAGATACCTGACATCCACCACATATCCTGATCCTCCAGGTAGGTACCATCAGACCACTTATACACCCGGAGAGTAATATCATTTTGACCTTCTATTACATTAGCAGAAATATCAAATTCATTTGGAATATGGCTTATCTTTCCATATCCGACGTATGTTCCATTTACCCATACATCAACGGCACTGCCTACACCCTTCAGCCGGAGAATCGTATCCTCCTTAAGCCATTCATTATCAAGCATCACCTTTGTTTTATATATACCACAGGGATTTTTGTCAGGAACAAAAGGTGGGTTGACCGGAAACAGATATAATACATCCGTATAATGCATATTATCATAGCCATTCATCTGCCATACTGCCGGTACCTTTATCTGATCCCACGTGGTGGTATCTGTCTCCGGTAGCATGAAATCCTCTGGTGAAAACTCCGGTGCCTCCAGATACAGAAAATCCCATATTCCATTCAGACTAATTTTCTTTGCAGAATCTTCATAAAACGAAGTATAGGCTTTTCTTCGATTGATTCCTGTTATTGCCTGATTTTCCCATCTTTTCTTTACTCGTCCTGACATAACATTCTCCTTATGCATCTTTTACTTAATCGCTCCGCTGGTTCCCTCCACAATATACTTCTGTGCAAAGATAAAGATAAGAATTGGCGGAATAATCATAATTACCGTAATACACAGCATTGGAATAATCTGCATGCTATGTACACCCTTAAAGGCTGCCAGTCCCAGAGCCAGTGTAAACTTATCTCTTTCCTGTAAGAAAATCAATGGTCCAAGGTAGTCATTCCATACGGTAATCATATTCAGTACCCCAACTAAAATCAGCTGTGGTCTTAAAATTGGCATAAATACCTTCCAGTAAATCTGGAATGGATTCGCCCCGTCAATACGGGCTGCTTCTTCAAAATCCTTCGGTACACCCATTAAGAACTGCCGCATCAAAAAGATGTAGTAGGCTGAACCAAAGAAGGCCGGAACAATCAGGGGCTTTAAGGTATTAATCCACCCAAAAAGCTTGAATTCCATATATTGTGGAATCATAGTTACATCCCACGGAATCATCATTGTAGATAAAAGTATAACAAACAGTATATTTTTGCCTTTGAAATTATATCTGGCAAAACCGTAGGCTACCAAAGAACAGGAAAACAACTGTCCCACAGTTGTTCCCACCGTAATCAGAACGGAGTTCAGCAAATAGCGTCCAAAGGGCTGGGCATTCCAGGCATCCAAGAAGTTACTCCAAAGCCATTTTGCCGGAAAAAGCTTCGGTGGATAGGCAATCGCCTCTGCTTCTGTCTTAAAAGTCGTAAACAGCATATAGATAAAAGGAGCCATAAAATAAACTGCCATTATTGTCAGAAGGGTATAAATGATTACTTTTGATTTTTTAGACATCTTCATTTTGCCTTCCTCCTTTTCTTCTTTTCTGTTTTTACTTCAGCTTCATAGAATACCCACGCAGAGGAGGATTTGAATACCAGTGCCGTCAAAATCAGGATAATGACGAACATAACCCAAGCATTCGCACTGGCATAGCCCAGTCTGTGGTGCTTGAATGCATTATTATAGGTATACATTCCATAAAAATAGGTCGATTTCAGCGGACCGCCGCCGGTCAGCAGCATGACAAGAGTCAGCTGCTGGAAGGCTCCGATCAGCGATGTAATCAAATTGAATAAAATAGTCGGTGTTATAATCGGCAAAGTGATGCTGAAAAACTGTCTGCCCGGGCTGGCTCCATCAAGAGCAGCTGCCTCATACACATCGGCTGGAATGTTTTTGATGTCTGTATAGAAAATAAGCATCATCGTTCCCACTCCAAAGGCACTTGCGATAATAACCGCCAGCAATGCCCATGCCGGGTCTACCAGCCAGTTTGGTCCTTCAATACCAATCAGAGACAGCAGGTAGTTAAGCACACCGTAATCTCCATTTAAAATCCATCCCCAGAGAATGGAAATGGCTACACCGGAAATAACTGCCGGAATATAAAATATGGTCCGGTAAATTTTTACACCCTTAATCGGCTGTGAAATCAGCATTGCAAGGAATAATGCAATTACCATATTCAGCGGTACAAATATTACCGCATACTTTAAGGAAATCAGCAGGGATTTTCCAAACTGTGCATCCTCTGTAAACATCTCAATATAGTTTCCCAGTCCACGGAAAACAGGTGCTGTAGTAATCGGCCAGTCGAAAAAACTCATGACAAAGGACAGAATCAGCGGTCCAGCCGTAAACACCAAAAATCCAATAATCCATGGACTAATGAACAGATACGGTGTTATCTTTTTCATAAAACTTTTTCTGCTGCTCATGCTTTACCTCTTTTCCCTTCAGGCAGTCTGTTAATTTACTGCCTCATCCATAACTGTCTTAGTATCCTCCAGTGTACTTGGGTTAAAGATACGCTCGAAGGATAATGATAAAGTCTCAGATAACGCAGACCAGTTGTCTACAATAAAGCTTGCCGGTGTATAACCTGCACTCTGCTCCAGCATAGTATAGAAGGGTGCGTTCTTTGGCTCCTCCATCAGGTTCTCAGCTTCAACAACAGACTTTCTTGCAGGAAGCTCATAACCAATACGGTCCTTGTTGCACTCCTCACTGGTCCAGTATTTGATGAATTCCCATGCTGCCTTTTTGTTCTTAGAATCTACGGCAATAGATAAACCAGAAGAACTTAAAATAGAAACAGAATCCTTGCCGCTTCCATTAAAGGAAGGGATTGTAACAATACCATAGTTTAAACCGTCCTTATCAAAGGATGCAATGGACCATGCTCCATATATATACATTGCTGCCTTACCACCGCGGAATTCATCGGTTCCATTGCCTTCGGTTGCAGCTGCATAGCCATCCTTTTCCATCTGCTGGAGCATTGCAAAGGCTTCTACTGTCTTGTCTGAATTCAGGTTACCTGCCAGTGTGCCATCCTCTGCAACAAAAGCACCGCCATTGCTCCATGCATACATTTCTGCATCATATGGGTCTGGCTTCATCTGGAATGCAAAGCCCTTGATTCCAGTTTTTTCTGTAATAGTCTGTGCTGCTGCTTTTAAGTCTTCCCATGTCCAGTCATCTGTTGGCTCTGCAATGCCAGCCTCTGCAAAGATATCCTTATTATAAAACAGTGCATGTGTCGTAAATCCTACCGGCATTCCATATACGGCATCACCGATAGAATTATATGGCCAAAGTGCCTCATAAAAATCTGCCTTAAATTCCTCTCCTTCTGCCTCAATATAAGAATCCAATGGCTCAAGAGCTTCCTGATAGGTTGGATAATCCCACATATATAAGACATCCGGAGTATCTCCAGAACCCATACCGGCACTAATCTTTGTATCATACTCACTGCCGTATGCTTCCAGCTTTACTACGATTTCCTCCTGGCTTTCATTGAATCTGTCAACCAGTTCCTGCTGATAGTCCAAATCCTCTGCATTATCCCAGGTTGCAAACCGAATTGTTGTCTTTCCCTTTGCTGCTTCCCCATTGTCTTTACCGCCACAGCCGGTTAGCATCATAGAAACTGCAAGTGCCAGTGCTGTTGCTTTTACAAAATTTTTTTTCATTATAATCTCCTCCTATAAATATATTTGATAAACTCAATATATCACAGTATAGTAAAATTATCAATATTTTTACTAACAAATATATTAATTTTGTTGTATTTTTACTGTTGTGTCATTTATATTTTGTACATTTTTCCTTCTTTTATTTTAGTAAACTTTTACTCATTTTATCGGATTGACGTTTTATATTTTTTATTGTATAATAGTAATAGTTACTATTATTTAGAAAGGAGAATTTCTATGGCCGAATTAAAATATAGCCGCCAAAGAGAAGCCATCCGCACTTACCTGGCCGAAACAAAAGAACACCCCACAGCAGAAATGGTCTATAGTGCCATCCGCCAAACCTATCCAAATATCAGTCTGGGTACCGTGTACCGGAATTTAAATCTTTTGGTAGAGACCGGAGAAATCAACAAGCTCTCCTGTGGTGACGGTCTGGATCACTTTGATTATGACACCAGCAGCCACTACCACTTTGTCTGCACCAAATGCGGCCGTGTCATCGACCTGAAAATGGATTCCATTGATTCCATCAACAAAGCTGCTGGTTCTCATTTTGATGGAAGCATCGACGGACATTGCACCTATTTTTATGGAAAGTGCCCACACTGTATAAACAAATAAATATTTTTTTATTTTTCTATTGACATTTCAAGAAAAAAAGTGTATTATAACAATATCAGTAATGATTACTAATTTTTAAAAATACACTATTTAAGAAAAGGAGAAAAAAAATGAAGAAATTTGTATGTCAAGTATGCGGTTATGTTCACGAAGGTAATGAGGCTCCAGAGTTTTGCCCACAGTGCAATGCTCCAGCTTCTAAGTTTACAGAGCAGTCTGGAGAGAAGAGCTGGGCAGCTGAGCATGTAATTGGTATAGCTCAGGGTGTCAGAGAGGATATCATCGAGGACTTGAGAGCTAATTTTAATGGAGAATGTTGTGAGGTTGGTATGTATCTTGCTATGGCAAGAGTTGCTCACAGAGAAGGCTATCCAGAGATTGGTCTTTACTGGGAGAAGGCAGCCTACGAAGAGGCAGAGCATGCTGCTAAGTTTGCTGAGTTATTAGGTGAAGTAGTAACTGACTCTACAAAGAAGAATCTGGAAATGAGAGTAGACGCTGAAAATGGTGCTACTGCAGGTAAGTTCGACCTTGCTAAGCGTGCTAAGGAATTAGGTCTAGATGCTATCCATGATACTGTACATGAAATGGCTAAGGACGAGGCTAGACATGGTAAGGCATTTGAGGGTCTGTTAAAGAGATACTTTGGTTAAGCTACAAGCCATGCAAAAATGTGATAATAAGGCTCTGCAAATTTATTTGCAAGAGCCTTTATTATTGCATAGTTTTGTGCATCAATAACATTGTACATACTGCTTGTCGTCCTTACAGGAAATATGCTAAAATACAAAAGGATGTTAAATAAACCTAAATAAGGAGGCCTCTTTACATGAGTAAATTTATAATCGAAAAACCAGTCTGGGATTTGTTTCCGGAGCTTTCCATCGGAATTATTGTTGCAAGGGGTGTAGATAACTCCATTGCAAAGGAAGAGGAATTAAAGGACGAGCTGGCTGCTGCTTTGGAAGCCGCTAACGAAGATGCCAAGCAGTACCTCACTGCCGACACCTTAAGCGAAAATGAGGTTATTTCCGTATGGCGTAAGGCATATCAGCAGTTCAAGACCAAAAAAGGAGTACGCTGCTCTATTGAAGCACTGCTAAAGCGGGCAAGCAAAGGAAATGCTGTCGGTAATATCAATCCTTTAGTTGATATCTATAATGTAATTTCCTTAAAATATGCCCTGCCTTGTGGTGGCGAGGATTTAGACACCTTTGCCGGAGACCTTCGACTGACTAAAACCGAGGGCGATGATGAATTCCTTGCTCTTGGAGACGAGGAAAACGATAATACCCTGCCAGGCGAGGTCTGCTATCTGGATGATGCAGGTGCTGTATGCCGCTGTTTTAACTGGAGAGACGGCGTCCGCACTATGCTTACTGAGAATACCAAAAATGCATTCCTGATTATTGAGTGTATTGACCCAAACAGAAAGGATGTTATGGAAAAAGCCCTTGCCGAATTGGCTGAGACAACGCAGAAGTACCTGGGTGGAAGCATGGTTGCTTCTGTCCTTACAAAAGAAAATCCTGAGGTAGAATTATAACAAATAATTTTCTTCAACAAATAGGGAGTGGTATTATCCAGATACCGCTCCCTGTTCACATAAGCTACTCTATTTCTTTTCTCTCTGGCATAACCCGCAGAGCCCCTTTCCGGGTCGTAATAATGGATGCTGCTGCATTCGCAAAGGTCAGCCTCACCATCTGTCCGCTGCCCGGAGACTTTCCAAAAAGCTCTTTTTGCACCAACGATGTAATATATCAAACGATTGACATATTATTTCCCCTTCAATACAAAGTGTGCCTGCCATGCCTGATATTCGTCCGTCATAAACGGAACCAGTACGCCACCATTCATCAAGGCACTTCCACTGTAGCTTCTGCCAGTTCCCTCCAGCTCATAGATACCTTCCGGCAGCAAGCCCTTCATACGAATATAGTTCGGTGCACCATTGCAATGGGTTGCTAATGTTACCACATTTAGCAGAGCCTCCCTTCCGTCCAGTGCCACAAATTCCCATGCCATAAATTCCGGGTAATTTAGCGGACTTGTCAATCGGTAATAAAGTCCCTGGTTAATCAAACTCCAGAACCGCTTATAATCCTTAATCTGCTGCTTTACAAACTCCTTTTCCTCTTCAGAAATCAGATTCAGATCCAGCTCATAGCCAAAGGTACCTGCCATGGCCACAACCCCACGGGTCAATATATTGGTTCTTCGTCCGGTCTGCTCATTTGGAACTGCAGATACATGAGAGCCAACCGCCGAAATCGGATATCCGAAAGAGGTTCCATGCTGGATTGTAAGTCTTTCAATAGCATCCGTATTATCACTACACCAGATCTGCGGAGTATAATAAAGCATTCCGGCATCAAAGCGTCCACCACCGCCGCTACAGCCTTCAATCAGCATGGATGGATACCGTTTTATCATCCTCTCCAGAAACTCATATACACCCAATACATAATGATACAAAATTGTTCCCTGGTTCTGTCTTCCTTCTGTTGCCGTATAAACATCAGTAATGCTGCGGTTCATATCCATTTTAATGTACTCAATATTCGAAGCATCCAGTACCTTCGCAATAGCTTCAAAAATGTAGTTTACTACTTCCTTCCTGGAAAAATCCAATACCAGCTGATTTCTGCCCCTCACCGGCTTTCTGCCCGGAATTACAAAGGCCCAGTCGGGATGATTCCGGTAAAGCTCACTGTCTTCATTCACCATTTCCGGTTCAATCCAGAGACCAAATTTCATACCAAGGTCATTAACTGTTTTCACCACTTCTGATAACGAACCACCCATTTTTTCTTCATTTACAAACCAGTCACCCAGTCCGCTGTTATCTGTGTTCCGGCTTCCAAACCAGCCGTCATCCAGTACTAGCATTTCAACTCCCAGCTCAGCCGCCTGTTTTGCAATTTCCACGATTTTTTTACCAGTAAAGTCAAAATAGGTAGCCTCCCAGTTATTAATCAGCACCGGTCTTGGGCTGCTACGGTATTGTCCACGACAAATATGTTCCCGAATCAATCGGTGATAGTTTTGTGACAGCTGCGTTAAACCACAGTTTGTATAAGACATTGCCAGCTCCGGTGTATAAAAGACATCTTCCGGCTTCAGCTTATATTCAAGAAATTCACTGGCAAGCCCCATAACAGTCCTGGTCTGCCCATACTGATCACCTTCGGTTTCACAGCAGAAATTGCCGCTGTAAAGAAGAGACATACCGTAGCAGTCTCCCTTATCCTCCGTTGTCTCTCTTTCCGCCAGGATAACGAAGGGATTATGCTGATGACTGGAAGTGCCCCGGTTACTTCCAAAAACCTGCTTTCCACGAATGACCGGTATTCTCTCCAGATTCCGCTCCATGCCGTGTCTTCCATGAAAATGCAGAATATCATAGTCTCCATATAAAAAGTCCAAACTGCCGCTACAGGCCTTGGTAATAAAAATCTCACTGCTGCCAATATTTTTGATGCTGGCAGCCCGGGTAATCACATCAAGCTCTTCCAACACACCATATTGAAGAATCACCTCGACTCCTGCCCTTTCATCTGCAAGCATAAGCTCCAGAGTCTGGGACTCATTCTTTTCGGCGTATACTGCCGGAAGACCCGGTATGGCATATTTCCCTTCTATAATTTTGTGAGAACGATACCTTAAATCACATCCATAGATGCCGTTTTTATCCTTCATATGGAAGCCTGCAGTTCTGTAATCACCGGTTCCATAACAAGGATACTCCTGCGGAAGTACATCCATAGAAAAGGTTCTGTCACTTCCGGCGTCATAAGGATTTGCCGAAAATCCCCGATCCGCAAAGCTGAGAAGATAGCTCAAGCTTCCTTCCACCCTTGCTCCATAATAGTAATGTAATAAAAAATTATAACTTCCAATGCCTATCTGATAGGTGGTATTTTTTGTATGTAAAGATAATGTTTTGTGTTTTTCATCATATACAATAGACATAGTTCTTACCCTTCCTTTAACTTTATTTACAGCTATTATTTTTAGAATAATTGAATTTCCAAAGATTGTCAACTAAGAACAGAGGAGATTTCCCTTTTATTTTCCTCCCTTTGATGGTATACTCTTAACAGTACCTTTAACTATTTTGATTACATTAGGAGACCACAGATGACACATCTGCAGAACTTATTAAAAAAGCTTCACAACAACTTTATATATATACAGACCCACAATTATCCGGATCCAGATGCTCTGTCAGCTGCTGCCGGGCTTCAGGCCTTATTAATGCATTATCACATTAAGTCTACCATCTGCTACAAAGGACAGATTGAAAAGGCTAACACTCTGGCTATGCTGGACCTTCTGGATATTTCAATTTCTTCTGAGGAGGAGGTTTCCCTGAAACCGACAGATGAAATTATTTTAGTAGATTGTCAAAAGGGAAATGCTAACGTAAATGATTTTACCGGAAATGAAGTGGGCTGTATCGACCATCATAAGCTGCAGCAAACAGACTATTATCAGTATTTTGATATCCGACCGGAAATTGGCTCCTGTGCCTCTATTATCGCAAGCTATTTCAAGGAAGAAGATATACCTATGAACTCTTTGCTGGCAACTACACTGATGTACGGTATCCAAACAGACACTGCCAGTCTGACCCGCGGAGTGAACCAGCTGGATATTGATATGTTTTCTTATTTGTTCCACCAGGCAGACCAGGGCATCCTACACCATATTGCCTCCTCCAGCCTGACCAGAAAGGATTTGTTTTCCTACGACAATGCCATCCGCAATCTGGAAATCCATGACTCCTTTGGCTATACGAATGCCGGAGACGACTGCCCGGAAGCCATTATTGGTACTCTCAGCGATTTTATCCTAACCATAGATGAAATTCACCTTTCCCTAGTCTATTCCCGCCGTGCAGGAGGGATCAAATTCTCCATCCGTTCTGAAAGCGGGCTTTATGACAGTGCCGATATTATTAAATCTGCCCTGACAGGCTTTGGCAGTGGTGGCGGCCATGCAGAAATGGCAGCAGGCTTTGTGGCAGACATTGATACTCAAAAAGAAGCAGATAAAATTGTTGAACTTGTTATAGACAGAATTAAAAAAATAACCCAGAAAGCATAAGCCTTCTGGGTTATTATCTTTATGCATTAGTTTGTAATAACCTTCTCTGTCTCTTTATCAAAAATATGTACCTTTGTCAAATCCAGAGCAACCTTGATGGTATCACCCGTTCTGGCTGTAGTACGAGGATTTACACGAACGGTAATCTCGATGTTTTCCAGAGATAAGTATAAGAATACTTCTGCACCGAGCATCTCATATACTCTGACAGTTGCTTCCAGAGTGCTTTCCGGTGAAGAATTAATAAATACCTCTTCATCCTTAATATCCTCTGGACGGATACCAAAGGTAACCGTCTTGCCTTCATAGCCCTGATCCAGTAAAAGCTTGCCCTTTGGCTCATGCAGCAGGATGGAATTACTTCCGAATACCAGTCTTGCACTATCGCCCTCTCTCTTTACCTCTGCATCGATGAAGTTCATCTGTGGAGATCCGATGAAGCCTGCTACAAACAGATTCTGTGGCTTTGTATATAACTCAATAGGAGAAGCTACCTGCTGGATGACACCATCCTTCATAACTACGATTCTGGTACCCAGGGTAAGAGCCTCTGTCTGGTCATGAGTAACGTAGATAATGGTAGTCTCCAGTCTCTGATGCAGCTTGGAAATCTCAATACGCATCTGTACACGGAGCTTTGCGTCCAGATTGGATAAAGGCTCATCCATCAGGAATACCTTAGGATTACGAACGATAGCACGTCCCATAGCGACACGCTGTCTCTGACCACCGGATAATGCCTTTGGCTTACGATCTAATAAATGCTCGATATCAAGA
This sequence comes from Acetivibrio ethanolgignens, assembly GCF_001461035.1. Classification (GTDB taxonomy): domain Bacteria; phylum Bacillota; class Clostridia; order Lachnospirales; family Lachnospiraceae; genus Velocimicrobium; species Velocimicrobium ethanolgignens. Next base: position 15,756 of record NZ_LNAM01000167.1, read on the forward strand.
ATCTTAGCAGCCTCATGAACCAGCCTATCAATCTCAGCCTTTGGAGTCTTACGGAGCTTTAAGCCGAATGCCATGTTATCATATACGGACATGTGAGGATATAATGCGTAGTTCTGGAATACCATCGCAATATCTCTGTCCTTTGGCTCTACATCATTTACTAATTTATCGCCAATCCACAGCTCACCAGAGGTAATTTCCTCTAATCCGGCAATCATACGAAGGGTGGTAGACTTACCACATCCGGAAGGACCTACGAAAATGATAAACTCCTTGTCCTCAATATCCAGATTAAAATCCTTAACTGCCACGAAACCGTTTGGATAGGTCTTATTAATGTTTTTTAAAGATAAACTTGCCATTTTTACTCCTCCTAGAAAATCTTCATTTCAAGTGCTACTATAATCATACACTATTTGCAAATTTAAAGCCATATCCCAAATTACCAAATAATTTTTTTCCTTTTGTGTAACTTGCCCATCAAAAAAAGGTGCCCTTTTTTTACTATCAAAAAGCACCTTGAAAACTTCGTCATTTTCACAAATAAATTCCTTATTTTCTTTCCATTTCACTGGTTATATTCGCTAAATCCCTCTCCAAGGACCTCTCTGGCATCTGTTACAATCATAAAAGCCCGAGGATCATTTTTGTCTACTATGTCCATAAGAGCAGTGATTTCTTTCTTTCCTACCGCACAAATCAACATGTTTTTTTCGTCATTGGAATACATTCCTTTGGCAGGTATTGCTGTAATTCCACGTCCCATTTCGTGTAAAACTCCATCTGCTATCTCTTTGTACTTATCGGAGATAACAACAGCCATCTTCGCAAACTTAAGGCCTTCCATGATAGCATCCATCATCTTTGAAGTAATATAAACAGCAACAATAGCATACAAAGCCACGTTAATACCGTACATCAGAGCACCACCGCATACAACCATTCCATCAAATACCATGATTTGCTGTGCTACTGTATAATGCTTTAAATGCTTATGGGTAATCGCTGCCAGAAGGTCTGTGCCACCGGTAGAGCCCCCTACACTAAAAATAAGTCCTAAGCCGACACCACTGAAAGCCCCACCAAAAATGGCTGCCAAAAGAAAATCTCCTCTTGCTAAATCAATAATCGGAATAATATACAAGGAAACAGAATACATAACCGTTCCAACTACGGTATTATTGAAGAACTCTCTGCCCAGTATTTTATAACTACCTAAAAATAAAAAAATGTTAATGAACAGGTTGGTAAACCAGAGAGGAATACCATCCGGACAAATAGAAAACATCCCAGCTGTCAAAGATTTTATGATAATTGCAAGACCAGATACGCCACCGGTAACCATATGCGTCGGCTCAAAAAACATATTTACACCAATCGCCATTAAAAGCGTTCCACAAAACATTACCAGATATTTATTTGCTCGTATTTTCATCGCTGTTCCCCTTCTTTTCCTTTCTGTATTCCTTAAGCTTCTGACGGAAAAATTTCTCTTTCCTGACTTTTTTATAGTGGTTGTGCCGAACCAGAGCATTATAAATTCTCGACAGATGTAGCTTCGATATGATAGCCGGTTCTGCCTTATACTCTGTTATCATCTGATCCATGATGCCACCCAGCCCCAGACACAGCTTAGAATTTAACTGGGTACTGTGTGTCATAATCCATTCCTCCTGCTTTGGAACTTCCATGGCAATTAAAAGCACATCCGGTGCTAAGCTGTTAATTTCATTTACAATGCTTTCATCGGTCATCTCCTGCTCCATCGCACTTCCTGCCAGTACCGCACCAGACTGAGGATTTCGAAAGGCATTCTCAATAAAGCGGATATAACGCTCATTATCATAGACTATATATACCGTTTTTCCCTCTCCACGAAAAGCCTGCAAAAGTCTCTCAAGGCAGCGGTAGCTCACTATCATGCCACCTTCCTTCAGCACCTGCCCATGATGCATTCCCAACAATTCCTCTTCCCCTGACAAAATTAAATCTGCCCGAAGAAGCTTTTCCCTGAATTCCTGATTCTCAGCGGCATAAAGTAAAAGCTTTTCCGAAGCCAGTAAAATAACATTCAAATAATCATTTTCCAAATACTCCCGAACCTTCTCCTCCAGCTGCTCATTATCCAGAATGTTCAGATCAACATCCATAATGCGTATTTTTTTGTTCATATAATCTCCCATTTTTATTTAATTATCTGCATCTGTTCCCAGAATAATCTGGATATCTATCCCCTCCGGCAAAGCTTCTGAAACTGTAAGCTCTGCATTCCCCAGATACAGCAGCAAATCTGCTCCACAGGCCTCCTCCCGAACTAAAATACTGCTCTGGGTCTGTAATTGTCCCCTATAGTTACCTATAGATTCTACGGAATATCCTTGCTGTTCCAGCATTTCTTTATATTTTGCAGCCAGACCGTTAATCTGACTTGCATTCAGAATCTGTATTAGGCAGTCCCGGGAATCTTTTCCTGTCATATTACCAGCCTGCCTCTCCTGTGACCCGGTATAGGTTTCATTCTCTAAAAGCTGTTGTATCAAAGCCTTTGCTTCCTCCGGGAATGCTTCATAGCTTTTCCCCTCCTTTATTCCAGGAATTGTATGAAAATATGTATTATCAATATTCCATTTCAAATAGTCAGCTGCATACTTTTTCCTAGAACGGACAGATAAATTAGATTCCCAGCTTCCACCAACTGCCTCAATATAATCCTTAACCGCCTTCTCATCCTTTTCTACAGCCTTTAATTCATTTACCCAGGTATCCTTTAGGATCCACTGCTCTACTGTCTGTATCTGAGCTGCCTCTTCTGTCCGGACAGCCTCCTTATACTCTGTTTTTTCAAATATTTTCCGGAATTCCTTCGGCTCCATTACTGTATAGTAGCCAATATCAATTCCCAATAAATCATTTAAAATCAGCTCTCCGTATTCGTACATCGCAGTCTCGGAAAAATATTTATGAATCGCCGATATCTTTATAATCTGTGGTGCCTCGCAGTCCGCCCTTGCAAGCTTCTGGTACAGTTCATTGGAAATGGTAATTTCTGTAGAAACCGGTATTGTTATATAATCCATATTTCCAGTATTCGTATTAAATATCTCTAGCACCAGTCCTTTTATTTTACCACTGTCCTTATCAACGCTATAAATCAAATTTTTAGAAATATCCTCTACCTCTGCACTCCCATATAGTTCGCGTATCGCTAAAGAAGCTTTACTATCCCATGCAACGCCCTTTTCATTAAAATAAAAAAGGCTTACCTTATAGCTCGCAAATCCAGTCAAAAAGAGCAGACCTATAATCAGCAGGGACTTTCCAAAGCCAATCAAAAAGACCATCCCTGCACTTTTCCTCTTCTTTTTTTTGCTCATATGTTTCTCCTCTATCTTTTTGAGGTCTTAAGCCTAGCTTCCAGTATACCAGAATTTCCATAAAAAAGCAATTACATCTTCAGCTTGACAGCATTGAAAGGTAAACATCTTCATAACCTGCCATTTTAAGGTCACCGCTTTCTTTTAACAATAAAGCACTTAATTTCGAAAGTTATCCACACCGTATAGTTAGAGATATCCTATCTATTACTTTTTGTAGAAAAACTTTATGAAATTTTAAATTTCCTCTTGACAGACATCACCTTCTTTGCTAGACTTAAATCAGTTTGAGTGTGCTTTATGCTGCTCACTGTTTCTATCTTCTGTTTCTGTTAGTTGCCATCCAAAGCTTGCTGACAATTCAGAAGATATATTTTTGTGTAGCTTTCTTATTTCATTCTTTGCAAGATAGAAATACTCGTACAGCTGTTTCATAAAATCAGCTATCTGCTCCATTAGATAATGATTTCTTTGTGCCTGTGCATTCCAGCTGCAGGCATGCTCGATATTCCCCTGCCATCTCTTTTGTCTGTTAAATCCCTGATTTTCTATTTTCCAACGGTTTCGTCCAGCCTTTACAAGTTTTCTAGCATTTTTTCCTGTAATCTCTATATTTGTAATCCAGAAAAATTCTGTTGTTTTCTCTTCACCATTCACTATCTTTGTCTCGTGATAATGAATCAGATTTACACTGTCTTTGCCAAATATCACTTCATTCTGATATTCGATATCCGTACCACAACTTTCTTTTTCTGGTATTGCTCTATACTCTTGAGCCATGGATGGTGCACACCCTTCTTTATAGCGGATAATATAATCCCAACCATTCGTCTTACAAATATCAGTAACAGTATGGCTTACGTATAGTCCATCCGCTGTAATGATAATCGGCAGTCTTGGAAAACGCTTCTTTATCTTTTTTGCCAGCCTTACAAAGGCCTTGCTTTCACAATCCTGCTTAATTGCCTCCTTGCTTTGATTCCTATACTCTTCTGAATTAAGGATTGGCTCTGTTGCTATACTGCACAATAAATTGTGTCCAAAATAGACTTTTGCTTCCAACACGCTTCTATGATACTTGCAGAATTCATTCGCTTCTCCTCTGTTATAGCAGCGGCTAAGATAACATTCATTTTTTTGAACGTACCCTTCGTCTAGTTCTGTGGCATCTATAATCACCTGCCACTTCTTCATTACTCTGGCATCATCAAATGTCTTACGCCTAATCATAGAATACGCTATATCCTTCTGAATCTTTTCCAGTTCAGTGGAATCTAATCTTTCAAGGAATTCGTTTTCCGTTACTCCATGCGGAAGATACTCTTTCTCCTTTTCACCCAGAAATGAGTAAATATTTTTTACAACCGTTTCATCGTTAAATTTTCGTGTCATCTCCTGCATGCTTGATAATCCGCCTATACATTTGTAATACAGCGTTCCTGGCATAGTCCTTGCACTATAACCAATATAACTCTGATGTCGTGGATCTTTTACAGCAGAAAACTTCTGAAATAATTCAGGAAAAAACTTCTGCTGAATTTTATTACATTCAACAATCGGATTCTTTTCTATCTTTTTTTTACTTCTATCTTGTGCTCGGCTCATTTTTCTTCCTTTGCGATAAAGTTTTTCTTTTATTATACCTTATCGCAAAGAAAACTGCTTAAATACAAACGATTGATTGCGAATTATTTTTACCTTTCAATACTGATTATTATAAACAGCGTTGGTGTACTTTTTTCTAAAAGTATTTGTTATTTCACTCTCGATAATCTTTATTTTCGGAGATAATATTAGAACTGTAATCCCATTAAATGTAATATGGTTATTTCTTATTATTCAGATTTTATATTTGGGTATTATGAAATATATGGATGGATATTATGAGAATAGACAACTTTATGATAGATAAGAACATATTCAGAATAGTTAAGATTTAAATCATAACCTCTGACTTAGTCGGTTGTTTGATCTGCCCTATAAGGGTTGTTACCGGCACTGAGTCTAAAGACTTGTCGAACAGTTCACTAGCAACAACATCATTTTCTGAAAATCCACCTGAGATTTTCTTAAATTCTTTGCTTTAACGTCTCACCCGTAGAGGGTTCTATGTATTTTTTCAGTGTCATTTATTCGTATTCCGAATCTATTTTAATTGATTTTGAGTATATTCCTCTATTTTCTTTGCATTCTTTCCTACTGTACCTGCATAGCAACCTATGCAGCAGAAATGTCTACTTCCATATTTATATTTTAGATTCGCATGCCTTTCAAAAATTATTAGGGTACTCTTTCCTTTTATATCCCCCACAAAATATGCTACACGTATGCTTGGTGGAATTTCCACTAGCATATGTACATAATCTTGACACAACCTCGCCTATATAAATATAATATTTACTTTTTCGCTCGCACAAAGTTCTAAATATATAGCCTATATCCTCATATAATTTTCCATAATCTATTCTTTCACTTTTTCTAAAACATCTCCTATTTGTTCCTTTACGAATATGTCAATTTTATCATCATCCTCTATTATATCACTCGGCAATAAAAAACTTTTGATATCATTATTTATTCCATCAAAAGTACACCAGTCATGACATAGACCCTCTAATACAGTCATATATTCTTCTGATTTAAGAAACTCCTCTTTTGAAGTAAATAAATATATGGTACAATCTTTGTCCAAGTCAACAAACACTAAATCATAATTCCACTCATCGTTATCGTTTTTTGTTTCCAATATCCATTTTTCAAAATATTTTTTTCTAGCAACTCTACGTAAATAATATTCATAATGCATCACACTTTTCTCCTTTAACTCACTCATTGTTCTAAATATCTAATATTACACTCTATGCTTTATCCATTCACTTACTCTAAACAATTACAGGGGCCTGTAGATATATCATTAAATCCCGTGATAAGTTCCTCAGCAGTCAAATTTACCACAACAATGTTTTTATAGCCTTTTTTCTTCAATAGCATAAATGCTTTACTTGCTCTTTTCGAAGAATAGCAACTCAAAACAAACCTATTTTCCTTAGAATAATTATCATCTAAGAATTTTAATATAGTTTCTTCAGCTTTAGCCTTACCATCATATGGTATATTGATAAATTTACTCAAATGACCTGTTTCATAATCTTTACCATCTCTCAAATCTATAAAAATATCTTTTGTATCGGAAGTATTGTAAAAATCATCAAACTCTTTCTTATCTGCTATTATTTTATAGTCACAATTAGTATTAATTTTAACACTAACATATGTTACACTAGTCGATGTCAACAACAAAATTAAAAAAAAATCTCTCAATTCTTCTATTTTTCATATCTAACCTTTCTAATTTTTATCCATTCCAAAAATCTATAACCAATTATCGAAGTGGCAATAATAATAATTGAGCAAATTAAAATTACAGCATCTTCGCCTCTAATAATAGAACCTTTTTCACACAAAATAATATCTTTAAAAAGAATTTCATATATACTTGACTTAATCAAATTAATTGGAATCATACTGTTGTCTAGAGGAACCATAATCATATAGCATAATAAAATTATTTCACCAAATAAAGCTATTGATTTCTGTATATTAAATAACATACATATGCTACAAAATATTAATCCAATCCCCCATGTCATTATACAGCCAACCAACATTCGTAACAGTAGTATCCCATAATTGCTTGGAGAAAAGCCGACTCCAAGTACTATCGATATTCCAACCGTTCCAAGAAAAGTAATTCCAATACTAAAAATTGATTTTATGGCTACCCGAACCATAATTATATACAATGCGTCATACTTTCCCAAAGACTCATTACATAAAACACCATTTAGATAATAGCTTTGATGAAATTCATTATAAACATTCACAAAACATGCAGAGAAAAACCTTACAATTACCAAATAGTAAATAATATAAAATGCTGTCATTCTTTCATAACTACTCACTTGACTCTCATTTTTTTGCCAAAGCAATCCATAAATAAATAACGAAATTAATGTAACTGCAAACAGACTATATTGAAGCCAATGCTTTTTATACTCTGCTATATTTTTTTTCATTTCTTTAATTAACATTTTCATATATTATTCCTTTGTTAGATTTTTTAATCTCATACACTTTAAAATTATTGAGTTCAACTAACTTACTATGAGTCGAAAAAATAATGCATTTTTCACTGAGTCCTTCAAACAAGGAGTATAGTTTCCTGATACTATTTAAATCTAAACATTTCTCTGGCTCATCTAACAATACTAAATTTGTAACTATTCAGTACCACCCTTATTCAAAGATGAAATCAGGGTGACCTGAGATCGCATTTTTGATTGCTTCGTAAGCATTGTATCCCTGCTTGTGTGCCGTGCCAACGTAGGACATGATTTTCAGATAATCTGTGGCGCCTTCCTCAGTTCGGAAGCATCCGGATACTTTGGTCTTGACCTTTATCATCCGAAGATCACGTTCCGCCTGGTTGTTATCAAACGGGACATTGAAGTTATGGATAAAAAGGCAGACTGAGGCCTTGTAATTCGCAAGACGTTCTACAAGGGCAAGGATTTTTCCTTTTTTCTTCCGGCCACGTTTTTTCTTCGTGGTTTCGGGAAGCGGATTTTCCTTCCGGGCCTGTTCGATGAGTTCATCATACTTCTTATCGAACTTATGATAGTGATAATAGCTCAGAGAGTCATTACCTTTCTCTATGGCTTTATCTTTGACCTTTTTCATTTCCAGTAAAAGGTCTATAAATGCAGATGCCCACTTCTGCTCAGGATGATTTTCATCAATCCCCGTCAATTCACGGAGAAGATGGGCACAGCAGACAGCATGCTGAACATCCGGATAATTCCAGTAGGAAGCCCAGCAGTCATGCATGGCAAT
>NZ_LNAM01000167.1:24032-24328 GCF_001461035.1 Acetivibrio ethanolgignens
TAGGAAGCCCAGCAGTCATGCATGGCAATCCCTTTGAATTCCGGGAGAACACCGCATTGCTCCATGCCTGCAGTTCCACGTTTGGGACTGATAGCAAGATAGGTGTATTCACAGTTTGAGGCATCATGAACCCACCAGAGTTTTTTATCTACTCTGGTTCCGGTTTCATCGAAATGTCCAAGAGCGGAACCGATCATTTTATCCTTGATCTTACCTACTGTTTCACTCAGACTGTCGGCGCATCTTTTTACCATGCTGCTGATCGTTCCTGTCGCAATCGGAATGTTAAATACTCC
>NZ_LNAM01000168.1 GCF_001461035.1 Acetivibrio ethanolgignens
TGATATCATAGCAGAATGACAGTTGTTTGTCAGTAACGCTGTGTTTTGAAGCACTTACTGTAGAATCTAATTCGAATAATGATAATAACAACATAGTTGAAAAAACGATTAGTAAGATGGGGAAAGAATTTATTGATAAATGTTTTTGGACAAACTCAAACACGGTTAAAAAATTAGTAGATAGAGTAACTCCGACATCGACTACATACAATAAAAAAGATAGTGATAGTGGTTGGTATGAGGAATGGACGTTGAATTAATATTCAAAAGTCATCATGTTGTAACTGGTTAATACCGAGATGTTCCAGTAGAGGTGGATATGTTTCTATAGATACACGATATGGCTGTGGATATGTTCCCACACACGAAAGGGTGACATAGCGTGTTTATGCGGGTTGGCGGGCTTTTTCCACGAATATGTACCTGTGTTTTTAGCAGGAAAAAATGTATATAGAACCTAGTAATCATAGAAGGGTGCAAAAAAATAGAGTAGCAAAAGTTGTACGCCGGAATTGATTCGGTTGTATTGTGGTGTCCGCGAATAGTTGCACCTAAGAGTTTTAATTTGGTAGATTTGAAGGAGAAAGAAAATGTTAAGACTATGTACTAAAAGTGAATTCGAATTATATATTGATTTTTCATATGAACTTGCTACGTGTCTGGAGAAATCCGCTTATCCAACATATTGTGATGGAATCAAGACAAAAGAAATGTTCGTTGAACGATTGGGAAAAGTGTTTGACAGAGAAAACGAAGAAATTCTCTTGTTTGAGTGTGAAGGAAAAGTAGAGGGATTGATTCATTATTACTGGATTCCAGAGGATAATTATATCGCTACAAGCGGGTTCAATATTAATAAGGCAACAGAGCAGGCTATGTCAGAATTCCTGGCATTCGTTGGCGAGCAGTTTAAGGGATATGACCTGTTTCTGGGTTTCCCTGCAGAGAACAAGTCTGCAGTTGAATACCTAGCTGGGCAGGGATTTGAATGTATTGAGAACAACTATAACAACACTGCTTTCATAGACAAAATTAAAGATTTGCCAAAAGGAAATAGATTAATTCGTATTGAGAAAGAAAACTATGAGCGTTTCAAAACATTACATGACCAAATTGAAGGAGATATGTACTGGAATTCAGAAAGAATATTTGGAGATCTAGATAAATGGAGTATTTTTGTTGCGGAAAAAGAAGGAAGGTCTCAGGGGGCAGTATATTATACTGATGTTACTGATGATTGGTTTGAAATATTTGGCGTAGATATGAATAATGGCGAGTTTGATCAAGATATCTTTAGGAATCTATTGTATGCAGCATTATCTGATGTGAAGAGGAGAGGTGGTCGTGTTATGACATTCTTTTGTGATAAAGAAAGCGAGCAAGTTGTATTGGAATGCGGTTTTACATATGTTGGAAACTACCTTTGCTATAAAACACACTTGGAATAAACAAATGTCCCAAAGGAGTTTTCTCTTATGGGACATCTGCCTATTTTTGGAATCTATCAGATAGAGTGCTGAATTATGGTTATAAGAAGAAATATAGGTAATACAAGAGCCAGAGATTTTTATGATTTGTTTGTATTAATAAAAATAAAGAAGGATGAAATCCGCTGGAATGTTTTAAAAGAGGCGGTTGTAGCAACAGCAACCAAAAGAAGTTCCTTGGAAGAACTGACAGAATATAAAGAAACAGAAGAAAATACATATAGTGAGGGTATAGTGTTTGCTGATACGTTAGATATTGTATTGTGGATAGGTAAGGAGCTTGACTGTCCGAATTAACGCCTGTGGAGATAGTAGATTACGAAGTTGATGAAGCAGGAAACTCATTGGCTTTAGACAATGGGTAGTTCACGAACATCAGTATTACCAGCCTTTCAGATAATTTAATTGTGCCCTGATATGCTTTTCTTGCAAAATCCATTGATTTTTGCTATTGTATAGTTGTATGTTATTTAAAATAAATATAGGAGGACACTATAATGGGAAACGCAAAAAAAGGGAGACCATTTGGCTTTTATGTATGCGCTCTTGGATTCACATTTGAAAGATGTGCGTTCTATACGGTAAAATACTTATTAGCTATGTGGATCGCTACAGAAGCTCTGGCTGGAGGCCTTGGGCTTACAGATGTAGAAGGGGCTGCAGTATCAGCATCATTTGTTGCCTGGACTTACATTACACCATTGATCGGCGGGTACATTGCAGACCGCTTTATCAGCCCAAGAATCTGTGTGGCATTGGGTATGATTCTTATGGGAGCTGGCTATCTCGTCGCATGGAGAGCAACATCACTTAGCATGGTTTGGGTCATGATCGTGCTTGTAGCCATTGGGACAGGCTTCTTTAAAGGAAATCTTTCAGGAATTAACGGTTTGTTATTTCACAGCCAGGACGAACTGGACTCGGCATTCTCAATCCAGTATTCCTTCGTCAATATTGGTTCATTTGTTGGAACAACATTTATCGCAATTCTGGCAACAACAGGACTTTTTGGAATTAAGACAAGCTTTAACACAGTATTTCTGCTCTGTGGCTTGTTCCTGCTTTTTGATGCTATCTGGTTCATTTTTGTTGGTGGAAAAGCACTTGGGGAAATAGGAAAGGTTCCATTTAAGAAAGACCAGAGAGAATTTGTACATGATGAGAATGGGAAAAGGAGAGAGAATGCACCTCTTACTGCTGGAGACAAGAAGAAAATTGCAGCTATCATTCTTGTAACACTATTCTCAGTTGTATTTTGGATGTTGTGGTATATGGCTTATATGCCGGCATACTATTACTTTGGATATGGTGATGGAGATTCCTTCCTGAACAAAGCAAATTGGATGATTGGTAGCTTCTTAGTTCCGACATCGTGGTTCGATTCAGTTAACGCATTTGCATGTATGGCACTTGGCCCGGTACTTGCTGTTGTATGGGCTAAGCTTGCAGCAAGACCAAAGGGAGATCTTAGCATGTATAAGAAAACAGCACTTGGATGTGGACTTCTTGGAGTATCCTACCTCGTAATGGTACTTGCTAACATCGTTGCCGGAGAGGGACAGTGCTCTGTTCTTTGGCTTGCACTCGTTTGTGGATTGATGTCAGTTGGAGAAATGGTATTCTCGCCACTTGGAAACTCATTTATCAGCAAGCTTGCACCAGCGAAGGTACTTGGATTACTCCTTGGTTTCTGGCCAATCGCAGTATTTTTCTCACAGAAGATTTATCCGACTGTTTATACATGGACAACAACGCAGGATTTCAACTTTGCATACGGACTTCTTGGAGGTATTGTGGTGGTATTCGGTATTGTTCTCTGGCTGCTCAGTGGAAAGCTTGATGTGTGGGCAGAAGAAGCGTAAGGGAAACGAAATAATAAAGTGGGAGAGGAAAATTTCCTGTCCCACTTTTATACCCATTTTTAATCTTCGAATGGAAGTACAATCAGATCCTTTGGATATTTATTTAATACATCACAGCCATCCTCTGTAATGATGACAAGGTCTTCGATACGAACACCCAGGTTTTCCTCTGGCAGATAAATGCCTGGCTCAATAGAAAAGCATTGTCCCGGCTGAATGATTGCTTCATTTACAGAGGATACATCACCCCACTCGTGATCCTCCAGTCCGCAGGAATGTCCGGTTCTGTGGGTAAAATATTCACCAAAGCCTTTTTCGGTAATATAATTTCTGCAGGCAAGATCAACATCCTTCATCTTATTTCCGGGTTTTGCAGCAGCAATACCACGGGCTTCGGCTTCACGAACAATCTCGTACACCTCTCTTGCACGATCAGATACTTCTCCAAGGAAAAAAGTTCTTGTCATATCGGAAGCATAATTGTCTTTAAATCCACCAATATCTAATAAAACGCAGTCTCCGCGTTTCCCTTTAGAATCATCCGTTACATGATGTGGATCAGCAGCACCGCCTGCATAGGCTGTGATTGGGTCGAAGGAAACACCTTCACATCCATGGGCTGCATAGATTTCCCTTGCCTTTGCATTCAGCTCCTTCTCTGTATATCCCTGATTTGCATATTTTACAAGTTCAGCCATTACATCGTCATTGATTTTGGAAGAGATACGAAGAAGTTCAATCTCTTTCTCATCCTTAATCTGGCGAACGGTGTCGACAATTACAGAGCCATTTACAAATTTGCTTCCAGCACCCAATTCCTGAAGACGAAGTAAAAATCTTGCCGGCCATGTCTTGTCTATGCCGATAGGCTGGGTCTTGTCAATAAACTGGCTCATGATCTCAACGCCATCTTCGATGTCATCATAATAAGTAATCTCAACACCAAGATCTTTTTTCTGTGGAAAGAGCCTGTTGACTATCATATGATTCTCACCATTTACATGAATGTAAAGAGCAAGCAGTCTCTCTCCTGGAGCAATCCAGGTACCTGTTAAATAGAAGATAGAAACAGGGTCAGAAATAATCATCTGAGGCATGTCCTGTTCATTCATCGCTGCAACAATCCTTGATAATTTACCTTGATCCATTTTTAAACCCTCCTGTTTAGTTAATCATTTTTATTGAGCCATTTAATAAGCTCTTTAATATATTCCTCTGTTTCCTCAACAAAACACATATGTCTTGAATGGGCAAACAAATGCCATTCTGCATTCGGAATATTATCATACATATATTTTGCTATAACCGGTGAGCAAAGATCCTCTGCACCGCTGAAAACCATACAGGGCGTGTCGATATTCTTGATCTCCTCTGCGTAGCTATAGTTTCTCAAAGAGCCGTTTGGAGTAAACTCGTTATTTCCCCATCCGTATACATATGCCTCAGAGCCTGCACGCTTTGGCCTGGTAAGGCATTCAGGAGAATTCTCATCAGGAGTACTATTGCAAAAGCGCTCCATAAATTCAGCAACGGCTTTATCATAAGCTTCTCCGGAATAATTACCAGTACGCTCAGCCTCGGCAATCGCTTCCTGCGTTTCCTTTGTTAAGTATTTCATGCGACGGTGATGTTCGTCTGTCCAGAGCTGATTATGTGAGAGTGTGCTTGAAAGAATAAATGATTTTACGCCCTCATGCTTATAATCACAGGCATAAATAATACACATCATTCCACCCCAGGACTGCCCAAGAATATGACACTCTTTCAATCCCAGGTGCCTGCGGAGAGTTTCTAGTTCCTCCATCCATGTTTTTTTTGTCCACATTTCCGGACATCCGTCCAGATAGGAATTCCCACAGCCAATCTGATCATACATGATAAGCTGTCGGTCATCCATATCAGCAATGCAATCCAATACTTCAAAATAGTTGTGTGTAGAACCCGGGCCGCCATGGAGAAGAATCAGAGGAGCTTTTTTATTGTTCTTATTCTCACCCACAATTCTATAGTAGGTTTCGTGACCCAGATAAGGCATATAGCCTTCGGTGATTTTTGCCATTTTTTAACCTCCCTGTCAGACAGAAAATGTTTTTTAATGTCCTATCTTATTATGTACCTATAGTTTAACATAGATATTGTTTTTCTGCCAGTATCAGTATTGTATGTGTTTTTTTGTTCTGGTGCATAATTATCAGAATAAAGAAAAAGTACTGGAAATTAGAACTGGAATATGATAAAATACTGTCAGATAAGAGTGGAATAGGTAGTTGCAGGAATGATGGAAAGAGAGTATAATTTAACAGACAGGCAGATAACTTTGTGTGCCTGTAATTTGATGATAAAGAGGGTATTATTCGCTTTTTGAGTGAATAATACCCTTTTTCTTCGATAGGACGAACTTCTATATCGAAAAAAACGTTCCGACAGGGATCACACTGCGGGGGTGTGGAAATCTCGCTTTATAAGTGGAAGAGGAGAACAAATGATGAAAGTAAGGAAAATAGGGTTAGACTGGCAAAGTGTGATGCTGGTTGTATATGGAGTAATGTTTTTTGGGGTCTTTTTTTGGTTATTTCCATATACCGGAGGAAGTAGTAAAGGGTTTGACAATGAAGCCATGAATATAATGGATAACATTTTTCGGGTCACTGTAAATGAAGAAACAGTCATGTCCACTTTGCCTGCTCAGGTAAAAGCAGAAGCAGGAGAAAAAATAATCCTGGAAACGGTTCTAAGGGAGCAAAAGAAAAATGATATTTTTATGGCATTTTATGATCGGCATACAGCAATTAAGGTGTATTTGAATGATCAGCTGTATGAGGGAACAGACGAACCAGTGGAGCTGCCCTTCAAGATGACACCTGGTTCCTACTGGCACTGTGTTCGTCTTCCGGAAGATTACGATGGAATGCGTCTTAGAATAGAAAGAATTCCTTTTTTAGATAGCTATAGCAATGCGTTGCCTACGATTTACATAGGGACAAAGAGTGCTTTTTTGTACATGGTAATAAAGCAGGGGATAATATCCCTGTCAATTGGCTTCTATTTTATAATCTTTGGGTTGCTGCTGATGATTACCGGTCTATTCTCTCAAGTTGCCTCGATGAGAAGAAGAATGTTCCGTTTGGGGCTTTTTATTCTTACGCTGTCCATCTGGATTTTACTGGATTCCAGGGTCACACAGTTATTTACAGGGAATATATATTTGGCCTTTTATATTGTGTATGGCGCCTTTTTTGCCATACCAATAACGGGGCTTGCTTATCTGCTGACCTATCCCTCCATTGAAAGGAATCCGCTAATGAGAGCTTTGTTTCCTATCTCGGTTCTTACATATATTGTGGTACATATTCTGCAGATAACGAACACCTTTTACTTTTTAGAAATGTTTTCAGTAGTTCATGTTGAAATTGCATTGATTATTATTGGTGTTCAGGTTTGCTGTTTGAATTATTTAAGGGATAAGAAGCGGGATAAGGAAGAGGGGATGCTGTATAAGGTATTGGGGATAATCGAATTTTCAGCAGTAGTCGATATTTTGCAGTATTACCTTAATCCGAACAGAACTGTAGAAAAATTCCTGAGTAGATTTGGAATCCTGTTTTTTATGATTGCCCTTGCGGGTAATATGATAAAAGAGGTGGGGAGAGCGAAAGCCAAAGACGAACAAATTAGGCTGATGAATAAGATGGCTTATACAGATGGTATGACAGGTTTGCTCAATCGGTATGCTTTTGATTGCGAGATAGATAAAATTCGAACAAAGGAAGAGGATGATGAAATACTGATTTTGTATATGGATATGAACAACTTAAAACAGATTAATGACCAGTATGGCCATGCCAGAGGAGATGAGGCAATCAGACAGGTGGGCTATCTGTTAAAAGCTCATTTTGGCAATGATAATCTCTGTTACAGGCTGGGTGGCGATGAATTTTGTGTTGTCAGCCATTGGAAGGAAGATAACAAAGTTGAGCAGGCGATAGAAGGCTTTCTTGAAGGTATAGAGGAGTTTAACAGGGAAAGGGAGTATTCTTTTTCTGTAGCCTATGACTATGAAAGGGCAAAGGGAGCAAATGTAGAGGAGTGTTTTAAAATGGCTGATCATAAGATGTATGAAAACAAAGTCAAAATGAAAGAGGTAAATAGTAGATAATCTTGGAAATGGATTTTTGATGCGATAAATGGAGATGGAAAGCTATGAATAAAAAGAAAAAATACATTATTATTGGGTGTTTAATCATACTGACAGTGAGCTTTTTCATTGGAATAAATATTTACCATTCTAAACATGTGAAAGCATCGCCACTGTATCTTGCGGTGTCTGCTTATCGTATGGGAGAACAAGGGTGGGAGCCACCTTACGGTATTACCTTTGTGGATGGCTCGGGTGAGGAAATTTTCCTGCGAGGAATGGAGGCTTTCGATAGGAAAGCTTATACCATGGCCAAAGGGCTGTTTGAACAGGCCTTGGGTGCAGCCGGAAGTGACCCGGCCCTGCCGGCTTTCCTCTATTTTTATATCAATCAGTGCGACTATTATCTGAAGGGAACGGGGAATATAGAGACGGTTTCATTGGCACTGGCTGCGATTAGACAGTATGCACCTTTTTCCAATGACACAGAAATAGTGTTGGACTTAGTGAACAGCGTTTCGCAGCCAAATGAGAATTGTGAGCAGGTCGTTAAACTACTGCAGGAGCATCTGGAGAGCACAGACAATCTGGAGCTGCTAACCTGGACACAATTAAAAAATACTATGGGTATGCTGGAGTATACCAACCAGAAATATACAAAAAGTATCCAACAATTTTACGATGTAGAGCTGGCATTAGAGGAAGCAAAAACAAACTCTAAATTGAAAGTAGAGTTAGTGTATGCAAAAGAGTTTATTGCCAATATTCATTTTATTTTTGAGGATTATGAAAGAGCTGCTGCGATGTATCAGGAGGTAATCGATCTCACAATGGATACAGGAGATATTGTTGCATATGGCTGCTACGTTAATAGTGCAAGTGCATATCTGGAAATTTCAGAGCTTGAAAAAGCAAGAGAAATCTTGCATGCATTGGAGAAGCAGCTTCCCTACGCAGAGAAAGAGACTGCATTAGAGATAGAGGCATGCATGAATGATTTGCTTGCCAATATCTGCATCATGGAAGAAAATTATGAGGAGGCAGCTGGATATCTTGATAAAGCAGAAGTATATTATCAGAATAACGAAGGAGATTTCTTCATTGATGGTGAATACTTTATTAAGTTTACTCGCTGCAAATATATGCTTCATACCGGGGCTATCGAGGAATCACAGGGGCTTTTGGAGGAAATGGTTTCCACTGGAGCTACAGCCAGCCATGGTATGGAGAGGGAGGCTTATAAACTTTTGATAGATATCTATCGAAAGACCGGGGAAAATGAAAAACTGTTTTAGACGTATCAGAGCTTGTTAGAGCTAAACAAGGAATCGCTTCAGATGCTTCAGGGGGAGTATCTGGAGTTTTCCAAGTATTATCAGGATAATAACCGGCTGATACAATACAATAATGACTTATACCACATCAATATAATCGCAGTGTTCAGTGTCATTGTAATCTCAGGTATCCTCATTATTATTCTCATATTGCTTCGGCTGTTAAGTATAAAGAATGTAACAGACCAGCTGACGGGTGTATATAATCGAAAGAAGTTGAATCAGCTTTTGCACAGTTATAAGTGTATGGATACACCCGCAAATTTTGGTGTTGTAATGATGGACATTGATTATTTTAAGCGTTACAATGATATTTATGGGCATCCTGCTGGCGATAAAGCATTGAAGGAGGTAGCAAAAGTAATTATGGATTCTGCCCGTAGAAAGGATGTGATTGTCCGCTATGGCGGCGAAGAATTTCTTGCACTCCTAAGCGGAGTACAGCTGCAGACTGCGGAGGAGATTTGTCATCAGATTCAGGAGAATCTTAAGAAACGTGCAATCCCCCATGCTGCCTCTGAGGTCTCGGAATATGTAACGCTAAGTATGGGACTTTGCTATCAGAGCTTGTCAAGGAGCACATCTCTAGAAAAGCTTATTGAGTATGCGGATGAGTGTCTTTACCAATCCAAAGAAGCGGGAAAAAATTGTGTTACAATAAAAGAGCTGTAAAAAAATTTACTGGACTTGAGAGGGAAAGTGTGTTATTATTTATATAGCTATATATATGATGTTGGGTTAAAAGCCCAGCTATGATGCCTACGGATTGTTTTCAAAAAATTAGTAACAAAAGATGAAAAAGGGGTTGAAAAAATGAGAGGAAAAGGGGATAATTTAACAGACAGACAGACAGACAGACAGACAGACAGACAGACAGACAGACAGACAGACAGACAGACAGACAGACAGACAGACAGACAGACAGACAGACAGACAGACAGACAGACAGACAGACAGACAGACAGACAGACAGACAGACAGACAGACAGACAGACAGACAGACAGACAGACAGACAGACAGACAGACAGACAGACAGACAGACAGACAGACAGACAGACAGACAGACAGACAGACAGACAGACAGACAGACAGACAGACAGACAGACAGACAGACAGACAGACAGACAGACAGACAGACAGACAGACAGACAGACAGACAGACAGACAGACAGACAGACAGACAGACAGACAGACAGACAGACAGACAGACAGACAGACAGACAGACAGACAGACAGACAGACAGACAGACAGACAGACAGACAGACAGACAGACAGACAGACAGACAGACAGACAGACAGACAGACAGACAGACAGACAGACAGACAGACAGACAGACAGACAGACAGACAGACAGACAGACAGACAGACAGACAGACAGACAGACAGACAGACAGACAGACAGACAGACAGACAGACAGACAGACAGACAGACAGACAGACAGACAGACAGACAGACAGACAGACAGACAGACAGACAGACAGACAGACAGACAGACAGACAGACAGACAGACAGACAGACAGACAGACAGACAGATGCTTAAAAATTTAAAGAGATATTTTAGGCACCCCCAAAGCGATAGGAGATATTAGGGATTTTATCGCTTTGGGGGTGTTTTTTTTGTATTTTAATACTGTGAAGTGCAAAAGAAAAGGCTATTTGAAGATAGCCTAAAAAATAATAAGGAGATAAAGGAAATGAAAAGGAAGAATGAAAACAGAAAATTTGAAAACTGGTCGGTTAAGAAAAAGCTGATGTGGTCATTTGGTGTGACTATTGGGCTAACAATTGCTTTGGCTGTGACGCTGCTGGTTGGAATGCAGTTTATCGCGGGAATGCTGGAAAAGCTTTATAGCGGGCCTGCTATGAACATTTGCCACACGAGTGAACTTTGCTATGCACAGGTGGATAACCAAAGAGCGGTATCCAGAATTCTGAGGTCTAAAGGCAGGAGTACGAAGGAGTCTTATTCAGAGCTGGAAAAAACTATGAACGAAAATCTTGAGGTTGCCGATAAGGCAATCATAAAATTGCGGGAAAGCCTGTTGACTCAGAAGGGTAAGGACAAGCTGGAAGAGATTGCCGATAAATTAACTGAGGTAAAGGTACACAGCGAGAGAATCTTATCCTTGATAAAGCAGGAGAATTTCGAGGCGGCAGTGGA
Organism: Acetivibrio ethanolgignens; assembly: GCF_001461035.1. GTDB lineage: Bacteria > Bacillota > Clostridia > Lachnospirales > Lachnospiraceae > Velocimicrobium > Velocimicrobium ethanolgignens. The sequence continues at coordinate 10,985 of NZ_LNAM01000168.1, forward strand.
ATATAGTGAGAGCAATTATGGGCCTGTTTTGGAAGAGATAGAGGGACTGATTGATGAATTAGATACACTTGTTCTTAACGTGGCAGCTCGATATAACCATGTTTCGGGGATATTGGCACTCATTTTGCTCCTTGTAGGGGTGGCTTTTCTTATTGTGGTAATAGCGATAGCAGTAGCAGTTGCAAGAAGAATTATAGCAGGTATCGTGAAGCCGGTGACGGAAATCACAGAGGCGGCAAAGAAGATGCGTGGCGGGAATCTTTCTGCTGCAGATGAGATTACCTATGAATCGAAGGACGAATTGGGAGTTTTGGCACAGGCAATGCGTGAAACAATTCGTACATTAGACGGCTATGTGGAAGAAATCGTATATAATTTTGAACGGCTTGCAAAGGGCGATCTGGCACAGGAATTCGACCAGATTACAGATTTTCTTGGAGATTTTGCGAGCATTAAGACATCCTTTGTGGGTATTTTGACGGTCTATAATAAGACTCTGCTGCAGATTCAGAGGACAGCGGCTCAGATGGATCGAGGCTCTGATGAGGTTGCAGGTGCCGCTACGGATTTAGCCTCCGGAACAAGTGAACAGGCAGGTGCGGTGGAGGAATTAACAGCAACGGTAAATGCCTTAAGCAGCATGGCAGAGGATGTGGCAAAGGAAGCACAGCAGGCTCATGACAGCATGGTACAGACTGTGAGGGAAGCTCAGGAGGAGAAACGCAGGATGAAGGAGCTCCAGGAGGAGATGTTGCGAATCAAGGGGATTTCCAGTGAGATTGAAGCTATTATCACTTCCATTGAGGAGATTGCATCACAGACCAGCCTTCTGGCACTCAATGCATCCATTGAGGCTGCAAGAGCAGGAGAGGCAGGGAGAGGCTTTGCAGTTGTGGCAGACCAGATTGGGAAATTGGCGACAGACAGTGCCAAAGCAGTGGTGAGTACCAGAGATTTGATTGAAAAGACGGTTGAAGAAATTGAAAAGGGTAATAAGGTGACAGAGACAACTGCTACTGGATTTGAAAAAATTATTGGAGCATTGGAGGAGGTTGTGGAATCGGTAAAGTCCAACAGTGAGACTTCAAAAAAACAGTCAAATGCACTATTGCAGGTGGAAAGTGGTATAGAGCAGATATCTTTGGCAACCCAGCAGAATGCGGCAGCTTCTCAGGAATGCTCTGCCATTAGCGAAGAGCTGGCAGCTAGAGCGACGGAGCTGGACAGCTTGGTTGCTCAATTCAAATTATATGAAAGCAAATAGCTTTTTCTCTGGAAAAATGGCAGAAACTATGGTAAAATATGAAAAATGGCAGTAGAACTGTGCAAATAAAACCAAAGGAGAAAATGCTATGTTAGATAAGAAGGTAGTGGAATTATTAAATCAGCAGGTAAATAAGGAATTCTATTCTGCATATTTGTATCTGGATTTTTCAAATTATTACTACGATGAGGGTCTGGACGGCTTTGGCAATTGGTATAAAATCCAGGCACAGGAAGAACGTGATCATGCCATGCTCTTCATTCAGTATTTGCAGAATAATGGTGAGAAGGTTATTCTTGAGGCGATTGACAAGCCAGGCGTAGCACTTTCAAGTGCAAAGGCAGTCTTAGGTGAGGGATTAAAGCATGAGCAGCATGTAACCAGCCTGATTCATGCTATTTATGATGCGGCTTATTCGGTAAAGGATTTCCGCACTATGCAGTTTTTAGACTGGTTTGTAAAAGAGCAGGGTGAAGAGGAGACAAATGCAGATAATCTGGTAAAGAAATTTGAATTATTTGGAGATGACCCAAAGAGTCTTTATATGTTAGATAATGAACTTGGAGCAAGGGTATATTCTGCACCCTCGCTGGTTCTTTAAATGCATGCTTTTCCAGTAGAAGATATGGTAAAATAAAAAAGGAGACTAACAAATGAAAAGGTACATACCCATTTATTTCTGCTTGGGATGATAGTCTTTCTTCTGGTGGCATTATTCCAGGAGCACATGGATCTTATGCAGCAAAAGACATTTCGGACCTTTATGGTTGTGTATAATATCGGTGTTCCGTTGACTGTTACTATGATGCTTATACGAGGAATTGTTCAGGTATTGGGCGTAGAGCTTTCGAAGGGAGCAGATGCTTCGATATCAGGTATTGCAGGAATTGGGCATATCCTTACAGGAGCAGGAATCGTTCTTTTGCTTCTGGCACTACGAAAAACTGCAAAATAGCTATATGAAAGAATAAAAGAAAGCCATCCGGGGTAAGATAAAGCTATCTTTTAGGATGGTGAATTATATGTATGAATTCTTTTATGGCTGGTACATGAAATGCCAGTCTGAAACGCAAACCTTGGCGGTAATACCTGCAGTCCATCAAACAGGGAAAAAGAGAACCTGTTCTATCCAGATTATTACGGACATAGAAGCATGGACGGTTGAATTACCTGGAGATGTATTTCGACAAAGGAAGAAAAGTATTTTTATTGGAGAGAACCGATTCGGCGAATACGGTATTCGGCTGGCAGTGCATAGGCCGGAGCTGATTGTAAAGGGCAAGCTGAATTTCGGTTCTCTTTCTCCCTTACGATATAATATTATGGGGCCCTTTGCTTTCGTACCGTTTATGGAGTGCCGAGTTTTCTACCGGTTTCAGAAAGGTGGCCATATCCTCTTTGCCTTTGAAACAGAAAGGGCTTCTTTTGAATATGAATATCCTGTATTTTTTCCTGTTTAAAAGCATATAATCTTCTTGACAGGGAGAGTTAATGAATTGTATAATAGTTTAAAAATAAAATGTTTAAAATTAAAATAGAAGGGGATGAAATTTATGGAGCAAAAATGGAAGGATTTATGGGGAGAGAGTATTCGTGACGTGGAGGGAGTAAAGCAATTTCTGAATTTAACAGAAGAGGAAGGAAGGCAGATGGGAGAAATTATGGAACGATATCCTGTCTGTATTAATTCCTATTATCTTAGTTTGATAAATAAGGATGATGTGAAGGACCCGATTAGAAAAATGTGTATACCGGACATACATGAATTTTCTGAAGGTGGACAGACCGATACAAGTGGAGAAACGGAAAACACAGTGTTTCAGGGCTTGCAGCATAAGTACCGACAAACAGCACTGATTTTATCGACAAATCAGTGTGCTATGTACTGCCGCCATTGCTTCCGGAAACGGATGGTGGGTTCAAACTCGGATGAGATAGCAAGACAGCTGCCGGCAATGGCAGATTATATACGAAGTCATAAGGAAATTAATAATGTTCTTATTTCCGGAGGGGATTCTTTTATGAATTCCAATGAGGTAATTGAAAAATATTTACAATATTTTACTGAAATTCCGACGCTTGATTTTATCAGATTTGGCACCAGAATACCTGTTGTGCTTCCGCAGAGAATCACAGAGGACGAGGAGCTTATAAGGATTCTGAAGTCTTATAATGAGAGAAAGCAAATTATCATTGTTACCCAGTTTAATCACCCAAGGGAGCTTACGAAGGAAGCATTAGCAGCGGTCAAGACACTAAAGGATGCCGGCTGTATTATACGAAATCAGACAGTGCTTTTAAAGGGAGTAAATGATGCTGCCAGTGTAATGAAGGAGCTGATGAATAAGCTGGTTTCCTATGGAGTAATTCCATATTATATTTTCCAGTGCCGTCCTGTGGAAGGTGTAAAAAATCAATTCCAGATTCCATTTACTAAGGGAATTGATATTATAGAAGAAGCGAAAAAGGGAATGAACGGGCAGGCAAAAAGTGTCCGGTTTGTATTATCACATCCAACAGGAAAAATAGAAATCGCAGGGAAGCTTACAGATAATGAAGTGATTTTTAAATATCATCAGGCAAAATACGACAAAGACCAGTCCAGAATATTTGTAAAGAAGATAAAGGAAGAGCAATGCTGGCTTGATGAGGAAGTTTAAAAATATTTTTTCTTAAAAAACGTGACGAATTTTGAAGATTGTGGTAAAATTCTTTTGTGCAGATAGAATGGCACAAGAAATTATGATAAAAACAGGTGATGATAGTATGGATGAGCAAATTGAGTCGATCCTGCAGGGTGGACAGTTCAAAAGGCTTTTGGATGAGCAGATTGTGGAACTGCGTCAAAAGTATGATATGAAGAAGGCGGAGCTTGAGATTTTGTACTTTTTAGCCCGATGTGGTGAGCATAATACTTCAACGGATATCCATTATCAGCTGATGATGAATAGAGGACATATTTCTCAGGCAGTTGACAGTCTTTGCAGGAGGAGATTTATTATTGCTATTCCGGACAAGCATGACAGGCGGTTTGTTCATTATAAAATATCAGATTCTGCCCAGGAAATTGTGACAGAGGTTGTCAAAAGAAGGGAAGAGATGAACAAGCAGATTTTCGAGGGAATCTCTGAGGAAGAGCTAAAGGTGTTTAAAGATGTATCCTCAAAGATAAGAAAAAATATAGAAAAAATCATAGAATAATTCTTTTCCATATGAGCACATACTAAGAAAAAAGAATACGAGGATTTTTTATGGAATCAGTATGGAGAAGACAAACCGGGAAAATAGAGTCAAAGAATAGATCAAAGGAAAATAGGTACTGGGATGTAATTGTAATAGGTGCAGGTCTTACGGGGCTTTTGAGTGCCTATTATTTACAGGAGCAGGGAAAGCAGGTCTTGGTTCTTGAGGCTGATGAAATTGCATCCGGGCAGACAGAGAGGACAACAGCTAAGATTACAAGTCAGCATGGTCTCAAATACAAAAATCTTATAGAAAAGGTTGGAAAAAGAAAGGCTGCGCTATATGCACAGGCAAATGAGATGGCAATTAGGGAATATGAACGTTTTATTAGCAGGCATAACGTAGATTGCGATTTTAAAAAGGTACCAGCTTATTTATATACCCTGCAGAATAAGGAAGTATTGGAGGAAGAGCTGAAAGCAGCCTTAGCTCTTGGGATTGATGCATTCTTTACAGCAGAAACCGAACTGCCTTTTATAGTAAGAGGAGCGGTATGCTTCCGCAACCAGGGACAGTTTTCACCACTTAAATTCGTGCAGTATCTTGCTTCGGAGCTGACGATACTGGAGCATAGGAAAGTAATTAAAGTAAAGGGACATCGGGTAATAACGGAACATAAAACATTTGAGGCAGATAAAATTATCGTAGCCACCCATTATCCTGTGTTTAATCTGCCGGGCTTTTATTTTGTGCGGCAGCATCAGGAAAGAAGCTATGTTCTGGCACTTTCAGGCTGTAAGAGAATGGAAGGGATGTATTATAGTATTGATAAAAATGGTCTTTCTCTCCGGCAGGCCGGAGAGCAGCTTTTGCTGGGCGGAAGCTCCCACAGAACAGGAAAGAATAAATGGGGCGGAGCCTATGACTCCCTTAGAAAGGTGGCAGGTGAGTATTTTCCGGAAGGAAGAGAAGAAGGGCACTGGTCGGCACAGGATTGTATGCCCCATGATGATATTCCGTTTATTGGAAAATATTCTATGTTTACCCCAAATCTTTATGTAGCAACAGGCTTTCAAAAGTGGGGGATGACTACCGCTATGATTGCTGCCATGCTGTTAAGAGATGAGGTGTGTGCAATTGAAAATCCATATCGGAGACTGTTTTCTCCCCAGAGGATTCATTTCAGGGCATCGGCTCGAAATTTATTTACGGATGCTGAAGAGAGTGCAAAAGGGCTTGCAAAAGGATTTTTTCACAAGTCTCCGGTAAGATGCTCTCATATGGGCTGTGGTCTTACCTGGAACCCGGATGAAGAAAGCTGGGACTGTTCCTGCCATGGATCACGGTTTGCTGCAGATGGAAAACTTTTAGACAATCCGGCAAAGCATTGTTGCAGAAATTGTTCTAAATAGAAGAAAAATGTTCTATAATAAAAGGTATCAATACCGGGAGGTGCAAAGTGAAATATATGAAGGATAAACTCCTTAATTATATGTTATATAGTGGAGTTACGAAGCAGGAGTATGAAAAGATAAAACAGGAGATACAGGAGAAAAACAGAAGTGTTTTAAGCTTGACGGCTCTATGCCTTGTGGTGATGTTTTCCGGACTGCTTTTGGGAAGTCTGTTTTTAGAAATGATGAAGCCTAACCACAGTATTTATGGGATTGTAGGATTGAGCTTTATGCTCATTGCAATATTATCCAGAAGAATAGAAAACAAGAGCTTTGTTTTGCCTCTTTGGTACATGGCAATGACGATAATGTGTGTTTATGCTATTATACTGAATACGGTTTTAAGCAATAATATTTCTGCAACGACTTTTTGTGTAATTATGATAGTTGCTCCGTTGCTTGTGATAGACAGGCCATGGCGTTTGTTTGGCTATTTTGCCTTTATTACACTTATTTTTGTGCTGGTTGATTTCAGCCAGAAGGCCTATTACCTAGCATTTACCGATACGGTAAATGCTCTATGCTGCATTTTCTTAGGCAGCGTCATACATATTAACATTATGAATACGAAGCTTCGGGAAATGCTGCAGAGACATTATATTGAAGCAGAGCGTGATACAGACAAGCTCACCGGTTGCTTGACAAAAGCAGCCTTTGAACGCAAGATTACAAAAGAAATGAAGGATTCCCAGTATCAGGGAGTGCTTCTGGTTATGGATTTGGATCATTTTAAAAGTATTAATGATAACTATGGACATGTATTTGGAGATATGGTTCTGCGAACTATGGGAGAATGTCTACAGAAAAGTTTCCCAGAGACAGGGCTTCGAGGAAGATTCGGAGGAGATGAGTTCCAGGTATGGATTTCTGGAAAAGTTGAAAAAAGAGAGCTTACGCTGATTTTGAACGGATTCTTTTCAGATATTCATGCTATTAAGACACCGGATGGAAAGGTAGAGGTGGCAGTTAGTGTTGGAGGTGCAATGTGTCCTAGGGACGGAATGAGCTATCAGGTACTATTTGAAAATGCAGATGCCTCCCTGTATGCAGCAAAAAAACTGGATAGAAGCGGGTATGTATTTTGTCCTGAAAATGGGACAAAAAAGGGAGCATAACATCGGGCTGTGAACTACAGGCAGTTTCCCGGTATATGAATGGATGCTGATAAAATCAGGGAAATATAAAAATATAGATCAACTGATAGGAGAAGAGGTCTATGAATATTATAGAAATAGAACATTTGTCAAAATCTTATGGCAATGTACAGGCAGTCCAGGACATAAGCTTTCGTGTAAAGGAAGGAGAGCTTTTTGCTTTTCTTGGTATCAATGGAGCAGGCAAGAGTACCACCATTTCCATCATGTGCGGCCAACAGGAGAAAAACAACGGAAAAGTGGTAATTGATGGTGAAAATATCGATGAAAATCTGGGTGAAGTCAAGAAAAAACTGGGAGTTGTATTCCAGGATAGTGTGCTGGATAAGGTATTGACGGTAAAGGATAATCTAACCAGCAGGGCAGCTCTTTATGGGATTACGGGAAAAGAGATGGATAAGCGCCTGGCTGAATTAAGTGAGCTGCTGGACTTAAAAGATTTGATGAACCGGACTCTGGGAAAGCTGTCTGGTGGACAGAGGAGAAGGATTGACATTGCAAGGGCATTGCTCAACAGACCGAGGATTCTGATTCTGGATGAGCCAACGACAGGTCTGGATCCGCAGACCAGAAAAACCATCTGGAATGTGATAGAGACCCTTCGCCAGAAGGAAAAAATGACGGTATTTTTAACGACTCATTATATGGAGGAGGCGGCTCCGGCAGATTATGTTGTAATTCTTGACAGTGGTAAAATCGTTGCAGACGGGACGCCGCTGGACCTTAAGAACCAGTATGCAGGAGATTATGTTTCTATTTATGGAGTAGAGGAGGCACAGGTTCGGGAATTGGGAATGGAATATCAGGAAATACGGGATGGGTACTGTATTCCAGTAGCTGGAACCTGGATAGCGACGAATATGATTCTGGAGCATTCGGAGCTGTTTAAGGATTATGAGATTACCAAGGGAGGTATGGATGATGTATTCTTAAATGTCACTGGTAAGAAGCTGGGAGGGCAGGTATAATGAAAACAGTATTTCATTTAGTAAATCGGAATAGGAAGTTATATTTTAAGGACAAGGGTATGTTTTTTACCTCTTTGATTACGCCGCTTATCCTGATTGTATTATATGGAACCTTTCTGGAGAAGGTATATAAGGACAGCTTTTCATCGGCACTTCCGGCAGGATTTATGATTGAGGATGTTCTGTTGAATGGATGTGTCAGAAGCCAGCTTTGCTCCGCTTTACTTGCGGTCAGCTGCATTACTGTAGCCTTTTGTGTCAATCTGACTATGGTGCAGGATAAGGTGACTGGTGCTAGAAAGGACTTTTTAATCTCTCCGGTGCAGCCATATAAGCTGGCTTTGGGGTATTACATAGCAACGGTAATCAATACAATGCTTGTAAATCTGGTGGCTTTTGGAATATGCCTTTTGTATATTGGAAGTTGTGGCTGGCAGCTTACAGTGGGAGATATTACGTATCTTTTGCTGGACATCTTTTTTTTGGTTCTTTTTGGTACGGGGCTTTCCAGTGTTATATGCTGTCCACTCTCTACCCAGGGTCAGCTGTCGGCGGTTGGGACCATTGTAAGTGCGGGCTACGGTTTTATCTGTGGTGCCTATATGCCGATTTCAAACTTTGGAGAGGGTCTGCAAAAGGTCTTATCTTATTTCCCAGGGACCTATGGGACTTCAATGCTAAAAAATCATGCAATGCGGGGCGTGTTTGAGGAAATGCATAATGTAGGTTTTCCAAATGAAGTAGTAGAGGGTATCAAGGCATTTCTTGACTGTACTCCGCAATTCAGGGGAGAAGTGGTAAGCGTTAATCAGATGATGGCAGTTATGCTTGCTACAGTTACTATACTGATGGGAATTTATGTGCTGATGAATCGGTTTTATAAGATAAAGTAAGAGATAGAACAGCCCATAGCATGAGATAAATTCAAGCTAAAAGATATAATAATAGCAAAGGGGGATTCTTATGATAACGATAAGCCTTTGTATGATTGTAAAAAATGAAGAAAATCTATTGAAACGCTGTCTGGATAGTATTCATGATCTGATGGATGAAATCATTATTGTGGATACCGGTTCGACAGATCGGACAAAGGAAATCGCTGGACAGTATACCGATAAAATTTATGATTTTACCTGGGTATATGATTTTTCCGCTGCACGGAATTTTTCCTTTTCCAAGGCAACGATGGAATATATCTATGCGGCAGATGCGGATGAGGTGCTGGATGAGGAGAACCGGAAGAAATTCCGGCAGCTAAAGGAGGCTATGCTTCCTGAGATAGAGCTTGTCCAGATGCTCTACTGCAACCAGCTTCAATACAATACGACCTACAATTATGATGAGGAGTACCGACCGAAACTCTATAAGCGGCTTCGTGAGTTTGTATGGGAGGAGCCGGTACATGAGTCTGTACGGCTTACACCGGTGATTTATGACAGCGACATACGGATTTTACATATGCCGGAAAATAACCATGCCGGACGGGACTTTGACACCTTTTTGAGAATGTGGAGCCGTGGACAAAGGATGTCGAAAAAGCTCCACAATATGTATGCAAGAGAGTTGTTTATTGCGGGAGAGAATGAAGACTTTCTGGCAGCAGAGCCGGTGTTTTTAGAAACCTTGAAAGCCTCTGACCGGGGGCTTTCTGAGGTCAAGGAAGCTGCCTGTGTAGTGGCAAGGGCAGCAAGACTCCGGGGTGATATAGCTGAATTTTTCAAAAATGCGTTAAAGGATACTGCCAGTGAGGGGTGTGCAGAGATATGCTGTGAGCTGGGACAGTTTTACTATGACAGGAAGGAGTACCAGGAGGCACTTATCTGGTATTACAATGCAGCCTTTGAGACGAAGAGTATTTTAAATATCCATAGCAGTGGAGATTTGCCGCTTAAGAGACTTGAAGAATTAAGTACCCTTTTGGGACAGACAGAGGATGCAAAGCACTATCATGAGCTTTGCGAGGCTTGGGAGGCAGAATAAGATGTATTATTTATTAGGAGCTTTCGCTTTGTTTTTTGGCGAGGAGCGGATAAAAGGCTGGGTTGAGACTCATTTTGCCCTGAATGAGGAAAAACCAGTCTTAAAAAACCATTTGATTTTTACAAGACACCATAATTATGGTTTTGCCCATAACCGACGTAGTGAGCATAGAGGACAGGTTCTGGGTGTGTCTTTGATTGGGCTTTTTCTGGTAGTCGGAAATGGAATTTATGTATTCTTTTCCGGGCTTGGTCACGGACTTAAGGCTGGTATGATGCTTCTTATGGCAGGGGGCTTAAGCAATGCTTATGACCGTATAAAGCGGCATTATGTGGTGGATTATTTTATTATCAATAAAGGACGGCTGAAAAAAACAATTTTTAATCTGGCGGATATACTGTTGTTTTTAGGAGCAGTAGTATGTACAGCTGCAAGCTTACTGGAAGAGAGGAAATAGACATGAATATGGTATTTTTATTAAGACCTAAAAGTACTGTTGCGTTTTTAGAAACAGATTTTACACTGCGGCAGGGATTAGAAAAAATGTATGCCCATAAATATACGGCGATACCTGTTGTGGAAAAGGATGGCAGATATGCCGGAACGGTAAGCGAGGGCGATTTTCTCTGGAATATACTAAAACAGGAGAGCTTTACAAAAAGGGAACTGGAGGAGTATAAGCTCAGGGATATTATCCGCCCGGACTGGAATCCGGCTGTAAGAATCAGTGCCACAATGGATGATTTGCTCCAGCGAGTAATGGAACAGAACTTTGTGCCAGTAGTTGACGATAGGAATCTTTTTATGGGAATTATCACACGGCGGGATGTAATAAAGTATTTTTGTGATAAGCGATAAAATTTTGGTTTGTAGATTTGTTTTGATTTTCAAGGGACGAAAAGAGTGTTGGTATTATAGCTCTTAAGCTAGGACTACGAAGGGCGATAATTCTAGAAAAATGCATATCATTTACTACAAGTGACGAGTACGCGGACATTCGACCTCCTGTCTCAAGTCCGCTCAAAAAACCTCCATGTTTTTTGCCTCTGTAGGCTATGCATTTTTAAGAATTATCAGCCCTTCTCCGTATAGCTTATTCACTATAATACCAACACTCTTTTTTGTCTCCTGAAATTCAAAAAATCTACAGTCCAAAAATTCATATCATTCCATAATGCCAGACAGGTTCTGCAAAGATTTTGCTTGCGATATTGCGGAAGTGAGTTCGAAAATCGCTCCTTAGATGTTCTTAAAATCGAAGGCTTTCCTGAGATTTTATATAGAACATCTTAGGAGAAGTTGAGAAGGAGCGAGCTATCGCAAGCAAAACTTTGCAGAACCCGTCTGCTGTATAAAAGAAATTACAATATTAAACCTGAATTATTCATCATTGCACAGTGAAAGTGGCTGAAAGCCACATAGTTACTGTATTTAAGCTGTTTATTACATTTCATCTATTAAGTGAATAGAAAAAGAGACCAAATATGTGGTAAAATTTAGGTGTTAAATCATAATATATACCACAGAAAGGGTCTCTCTCTCTATGGATATTTTAAACACCTTAACACTGAAAAGCAATAGACAAATTAAAATAAATTTTGACGGAGGTGACTTATCCTCCGACGCAGGTCTTCTTTTGATAAAAGAATTCGCTGCAAAAATTGGCTTTACCAGGCTGGTCAAAAAGAAATTTAAAACTAATGATAAGGTGGTTCACTTCCACAAAGACGATGAAAACCTGATGCAGATGATTTATATGGAACACTTTACTGCAGCAATGATGCAGATAAATTTATGGAACCTCTCTTTCAGGAATACCTGGAAAGAGGTATTAAAACATATCTTCGTAGTGACAGTGGATTTTCATCTCCTAAGCTTTATAAAGCCTGTGAGATGAATGGTTGTTCCTATGCTATTCGCTTAAAACAGAATTCTTCACTCATTGCTCTTGCTTCAGACAAAGATAAAGATTTGTACAAAGCAACCAAAGAGGATCAGATCAGTTATGCGGTAACTTATGGTGAATTCATGTACCAGGCTGGTTCATGGGAATATCCAAAACGTGTGGTCTTCAAAATTGAGAAACCATACAGTCAGCTGACACACATGTACACCTTTATTGTTACAAACATGAATATGGAGCCTTATCAGATTATCCAGTTTTACTGTGGACGTGGCAAGATGGAAAACTTTAGCTTCACATGCTTGCTTACAACTTATTCCATTGGTTCAGACGACTGGTCCTTCCTGAAAACATGCGAAAGTAGCAGGTTGATACCATTCGTTTAAAGCTGATGAAGATTGCTGCAAGAGCAGCCCGCTCAGCAAGATATATAACATTCAAACTGTGCAGTAGCTGTCCTTATAAAAAGGAATTCTACAGGACGCTGGAGAACATCCAACAACTAACGGTACAGTTGGAATAGCAACAATTCATGTACCTTGACAGTTCAAAATGACTCAATCGAATTTCATGGGGATAGTTTACCCTTTTTTGCAGATAATTCGATTGCTTTCAGAAGAACTGGAACAAGGTTTGGTAATTCTGAGCACTTTTATTTGCTCATGAATAATTCAGGTTTATTTTACAAATTTCTTAAAAATTCTTAAGCTTCTTTGGTTATTATTGAAAAAAAGTCTTGGTAATGCTATTCTGAATCTGGAAGAAAATTCCTTTTTTTACAATTTATTATGAGAGGAGGAAGTGTGCCTTGAACGTGGAATTATGGTATGAAAAGGATGTCTACTATGAGCCACAGGAGATTTCGCTACTTTATGAAAACGGGGAAACAAAACAGATGGACAGGCAGGAGGAACGCTTTTACTGCGAACTGGATTTACCGCCTGGGGAGTACCGCTACCGGTTTTTGATAGATGGGGAGCTGGAGCTTGTGGACCCGCATAATAACCTGTTAGAATCAGATGAAGAGGGAGTTCTCTGGTCACTGGTTATTATAAATCCGGCTGGAAAGCGGCTTTATAATCCAGACAACTATTCTCTGGAGCTTACGAAATATGATCTTTGCCATCATGTTTCGGAAACAGCTCCATCTGTACAAAAAAAGACTTTTTTCAGGAAAAGAGATCGGCAGATTGTAGCAAGACTTGTATTTTCGCATATTACAGGACTTCATCTTTTAACTGCT
>NZ_LNAM01000169.1:0-2352 GCF_001461035.1 Acetivibrio ethanolgignens
CAAGGTGCAAATTAAAAAAGGTTACTATAAATTACCCGATTTGTCGGGCAACTCATAATATAAATCATATCAACAATAGAAGCCTTATAACACTGAGATATGAAAGTAATCGGCACTTTCAATGCAAATCCAACTTTATCCCGATAATATAAAAGAATGTCTAAAATCATCATCACAATTCCTATCGGAAGAACCATGTTTATTTTTCTAAAAACACAAATTAACAGCTCAAAGAAAGCGATTATAAGCAACCCTGAAACCAACTGTATAACAAAGGATTTTATCAAAAGTCCCATTTCTATACTACCGATATGTAACTGAAAACATCCCAAAACATCCACTTCTACTACCGCAAATTTGCACAATATTACGCTGTTATATCAATAATTTGATGATACAACAATCCAGGCATTATCCTTTAATTCCTTCTTATAAATATCATATACTAATGCAGCAATGACAACATAAATAATCTCTGAAAAATATACAATCGTCTGTTCTTTAAGAATTAATTGCCAATTTGTAAGACCATATTCGGCCTGATGCAAAAGCAAATACCCCTCATATCTGGTAGATAATGACATTGAAACAACCAAATTAACTAATAATGGAAAAATGCAACATAAAACAGGAATTATCAGTCCTTGCTTTTTTAATTCCGCTCTAATACCTTTCATTTGTTCCCTCCTTAAATATATCAATACTCTTTAAGGTAGGGATTGCACCATACTTTCCTATCAAATAATTCTTCTCATAGCTTTCGTCCTTACGGATACGGGAACCATCCTCATCCACAAAGTCAGCCAATGAGTACAGCGTCGAAACACCTCTGTCATCCTTTTCCACAAACCATATTTCATCACGACGTAACAACTGATTAGACAACTGCCATGTGTCATGAGTTGTAAATACAAGCTGTGCATGATTGGTATTGATTTTCGGATTTAAGAATGAATCATTTTATGGAGAGCATTAATTTTGTAGGTATCCTCTTTTGTTTCTCCATCGTGAGGAATCTTTTCAATCCTAAAGTCCTTGATATGCTCGTCAAAAGATGCAAAGTATTCTACCACCTTCTGCTGAACATCCTTGTTTTCTACAAATCCTTTTGGCAATCTGCGGGACATAAAGAAGTTGGTGAAAGGATCACCAAAGTCAGCAAATTCATTTGCCAAGAACCAATCTCTGATTGCCTTACACTTACCAACTTTCAACTTTGCTCCCAAAGAAATAATAAGTACCTGCTTTTCAAGCTCAATCTGAATATTATCCCTACTGCTCTTTGGGAATCCTGATAAATCCAACTCGTCATCGGAAGTTCCACGATAGAATACAGTACTATACTTTCTGGCAGTCTTTGCCTTAGAGTTGAGCCATTCTTCCGTTACACCTTCCTTGCTAATGCAGAAACCATAATTATATGTTCTCTCTGATTTATCACCCGGTAAAGTAAAATACACTTCAAAGCTGGATTCTGCACTGGCAGATGTGAAATCTCACACAACCTATCGATGATATTAGCATTTTGTGGTTCACCGCTTTTTCATCTATTTAAAAAGGGTCTTATGGAAATATCTTCGTAATATCCTGATACCGATTCACCACCCGGTAAATCTCCACATACTCTTTTCCAATCTTATACAGAACAACATAATTTCCGCAAATCACATATTTATAATCCGTGCGGAAGCTGAACCTCTTAGCAAGATCAGCTCCCATATAGGGAAATTGCTGTATATTCTCAATTCGAGCATATATCTCCTGAATGGTCTTTACTGCCATTTCTTCATTATCTTCCTCAATATACTCTTTAATGTTCTTCAAGTCCTCTGCCACAATAGGATTAATCCGCAATTTCATCATAAGCTATACCCCGACAGATTTCTTCAGTTCATCCAAACTCATCCAAGCACTTTCATCCTTAACTGCTTCTTCTGCTTCCTGCAGTTTCATGAGTAGCTTCTTTTCTGCTTTTTCACGTTCATAGTCCTCAATATCCATAACCACAAACTTGCCTCTACCATTTTTGGTCAAAAACACGGGTTCTCCAACCTGACAATTTTTCAGTACTTCATTATAATTTCTCAAATCTGATACAGGTAATATATTCGGCATAAAATCAACTTCCTTTCCTTGATATAGTTCCTTCATTTATATATATTATACGCAAGAAAGCTGTAAAATTCAACGTTGAGTTTTACAGCTTTCAATTTTAGATATTATAATTCTCGTCCGTACGTAATGTGAAATCCTCGTAAAGTCCTATAATTATCAAGACATTTCACATTAGTATCCTAATAAAAAAGAGTTTGCTTTGCAAACTCTCCGCCTGCGGCGGGGCGCGAAAGCGAC
>NZ_LNAM01000169.1:2362-23721 GCF_001461035.1 Acetivibrio ethanolgignens
GGGTCGCGAAAGCGACATCTGCCACGCCGCCGCAGTGCGATCCTTAGCGGAGCCTTTTTTATTTCGATAGGACGCACTTTCCTATCGAATAAAAAACAGATATTACAAACGCTCTGCAATATCTGCTCTTTTTATCCTGTTATTAAATTTATAGCCGACTCCCCATACCGTCTATATGTAAATTGGCTTGCTGAGATTATCCTCTATTTTTTCCCGTATGTTGCGGATATGGCTCATGACGATGTTGTAATCGCCGGAATAGGATTCCTTCCAGACAATATCATAAATCTGCTCCTTGCTGAACACTCTGCCTGGATTTCTTGCTAATAAAGGCAAAATTTCAAATAACGTTTATCTTCTGAATCTTGAATTTTCAAGTGACTCAGAAAATGGCTTATCTTACAAAACCTTTTTTTCGTGCATAATCTCCAATTATAAAAGCAACGGATACTATCAACAGGATAAATACAGATAATATATCCCAAACATCAATCACAGGTTCTCCAATTAATTTTGATAATGTAATATTTATCAAAAGTGTGAACGGAATTGCAAATAAAAATGTGATTCCTGTTGCCAACAGTTTTCGTTCCTTAAGTCGATAATACAGAATATAAATTATCCACAGAAAAACAAGTGTATAAATTGAAATATAACACAATAAATCAAGACTGATTGCTGGATACACTTATGATGTTTCTTTTGATAAACATTACACTCATATTCAGCCTAAATCATCTTTAAAAGCACCGGATGAATGCTTCAAAAGACATCCAAAACCAGTAAAAACGAGTGTATACCACCTGTATATCACTTGTGTACCACGTGTATATAATGACCTCAAAACAACTTAAATTATCTTCTATTTATGAATATTCTGACAATTCTTTTGTCATTTCAACACATAAAGAAAAGCCCCGGAAATTCAGCATTTCCAGGACTTCTCAATATCATTTATTATCTTAGAAATTCTTAATTAGCAAACACCCTGAGCCAACATAGCCTCTGCTACCTTCTCAAAGCCTGCAATATTGGCACCTACCACATAGTCACCTTCATGTCCATATTTCTTAGCTGCAGCATCAAGATTATGGAAGATATTCACCATGATATTCTTAAGCTTTGTATCTACCTCCTCAAAGGTCCAGCTAAGCCGCTCGCTGTTCTGGGACATTTCCAATGCGGAGGTAGCTACACCACCGGCATTAGCAGCCTTACCAGGTGCAAAAAGAACACCGTTTTTCTGGAGATATTCGGTAGCCTCTAAGGTGGTAGGCATATTAGCACCCTCTGCTACAGCAATACAGCCGTTAGACACCAGTGCCTTTGCATCCTCTAAGTGGAGCTCGTTCTGGGTTGCACAAGGAAGTGCAATATCACACTTCACAGTCCATACACCTCTGCCCTCATGATATTCAGCTGAGCTCCTAGCCCTTGCATACTCAGTAAGTCTTGCTCTCTTAACCTCCTTCACCTCTTTTAAAAGACCTAAATCAATACCCTCTGGGTCATATACCCAGCCAGTAGAATCGCTAACAGTTACTACCTTTGCCCCCAGCTGGGAAGCTTTTTCTGCAGCATAGATAGCTACGTTGCCGGAACCGGAAATACATACGGTCTTTCCCGCTAAATCTTTGCCGTTGCATTTTAACATCTCTTCTGTCAGGTATAAAAGACCATAGCCGGTAGCTTCCTTTCTTGCAAGGGAACCGCCATAGCTAAGACCCTTCCCGGTCAGTACGCCCTCGTACAGGCCTGTGATTTTCTTATATTGTCCGAACATATAGCCAATCTCTCTTGCACCTGTTCCAATGTCTCCGGCAGGCACATCGACATCTGCTCCGATGTACTTGTAAAGCTCTGTCATAAAGCTTTTACAGAAGGCCATAACCTCACGGTCAGATTTACCCTTCGGGTCAAAATCAGAACCGCCCTTGCCACCACCGATTGGCAATCCGGTCAGGGAATTTTTAAATATCTGCTCAAAGCCCAGGAATTTGATAATACCAAGATTTACAGAAGGATGAAGCCTTAAACCACCCTTATATGGTCCAATGCTGTTATTAAACTGTACACGGTAGCCTGTATTTACCTGTACCTGCCCTTTATCATCTACCCATGGCACACGGAACTTAATCTGTCTGTCAGGCTCTACCAGTCTCTCAAGCAATGCTTCCCTGCGGTAAACCTCTTCATTTGCCTCAATCACCGGCCGTAAGGAATTTAATACCTCCTTCACCGCCTGATGGAATTCCGGTTCTGCCGGATTTTTCTTCTCTACTAATTCAATGATTTCATCAACATATCTCATAGCTATATCTCCTTTATTCATTTTTTAGTTATTTTATTACTTGAAGATGAATTTTGCAAGCATTTTTTCTTTGACATTTTAATTTTTTAACGGTTTATTGTTTTAAAGTACTTAATCAGTCCGTCTACAGCACTTTCCTGAGTAGCCCAGGAGGTAACAAATCGAATAGCATACCTATCCTCTCCCAGCACCCGCTCAATATTAAATTCATATTTCTTTTCCAGTGCCTCAACACAGGCTCCTGAAACAATCGGAAAAAGCTGGTTACTGCAAGGAGTCGCATAAAATTCAACTCCTTCTGCCTCTAGTGCCTTTTTAAGCTTCTCTGCCAGACGGTTTGCATGCTCTCCCAATTCAAAATAAATATCCCCATCAAAGAGAGCTTCAAACTGTATACCTGCAGAAAAGCCCTTTGCCAGCATAGCCCCTCTGTGTTTAATGGAATAGCGAAAATCCTTTTTTAACTCATCCTTTACTAAAACCAGTGCCTCACCAAACAAAGCACCATTCTTCGTTCCACCAATATAAAATACATCTGTAAGCTCGGCGATATCTGAAAGCTCCAGGTCATTCATCGTACTTGTCAGGGCTGAAGCCAGTCTTGCACCATCCAGGAACAGTAAAAGTCCCTTTTCCCTGCACAGGCGACTGATGGCGGAAAGCTCTGCCTTTGTATAGACGGTTCCAAGCTCTGTTGTATCAGAAATATAAACCATCCCCGGCTGTACCATATGCTCATCTGCATGCCAGTCCAGAGCCCTTCTGATGCCCTCCGAAGTCAGCTTGCCATCTACATGGGGTACGGTATATACCTTATGTCCCGTTGCTTCAATGGCACCGGTTTCATGGACGTTGATATGCCCGGTATCCGCTGCGATTACACACTGATAGGGTTTTAAAAAGGAAGAAATCGTCAGCATGTTCGTCTGAGTTCCACCCGGTATAAAATGGATATCCACGTCCTCATGCTTCATTACCTTTTTTATCAACATAGCCGCACGCTCACTATGCTTGTCCAGTCCATAGCCGGTATTCTGCTCCAGACTTGTCTTCATCAAAAGCTCTAAAATCTTCGGATGTGCACCTTCACTATAATCATTTCTAAAACTGTACATACACTATCTCATCCCCTTTGTTTATTTTTCCTTCATAATAATGTCGGTAAATTCTGCCCGGATGACCCTTGCAAGCTCCTCCGGATTAAGCTCAATCTGGCTTCCCAGCCGCCCACCGCTCACCATAATTGTGTCCTGAGCACTGGCACTTTCATGTATGACAGTCGGAAACTGTTTTTTCATACCAATGGGACTGCAGCCGCCCCGTACATAGCCTGTCACCGCGGTAAGCTCCTTTACCGGAAGCAGCTCTACAAATTTCTCACCAACTGCCCTTGCCGCCTTTTTCATATCTACTTCCTCTGCCACAGGTATTACAAATACATAGTAATTCTTTGTTTTTCCCTGGGCTACCAATGTCTTAAAGGTTTTTTCCAAGGGTTGGGAAAGCTTTTTAGCAACTGATACTCCATCCATAAAGCCGTCACTTTCATACAGATGCATCTTATAGGATACTTTATTCTTATCCAGAAACCGCATGGCATTGGTCTTTACCTCTTTTCCCATAGCTTCACTTCCTCACTTTTTTGCTTTTTTCATTATAAAATAAGACTCGTGGAAACTCAACCCTTGCATTTTAAATTCTGCTGCCGTATAATACAAAAAGATTTTTTGGAAAGAAGGATATATTATGGTAAACGATTTAACAGAAGGCAAAGTCACTCCTACCCTATGGAAATTTTCTATTCCACTGTTTCTAAGCGTTGTATTCCAACAGCTTTATAACATTGCTGACAGTATTATTGCCGGTAAATTTGCTGGAAAGGATGCTTTAGCTGCCGTCGGTGCCTCCTATCCGATTACCATGATTTTCATGGCAATTGCTACCGGCTGTAATATCGGGTGTTCCGTTGTCGTTTCCCAGCTCTTTGGAGAAAAAAATTACAAAAATGTAAAAACTGCTATTTCCACCTCTTTGATTTCTACAGTTGTAGTTAGCAGTTGTCTTACTCTCTTTGGTTTTCTCTCCTGTAATCAGCTGATTCACCTTTTAAATACACCGAATAACATTTTCCTTGATTCTGCTCTTTATTTAAGAATTTATATTTTAGGTCTTATCTTCCTTTTCCTCTATAATATCTGTACCGGTATTTTTACTGCCCTGGGAGACTCTAAGACCCCTCTGTATTTCCTGATTGCCTCATCCCTTGGAAATATTATTCTTGACCTGATTTTTGTCAGCCGTTTCCAGCTTGGTGTAGCTGGTGTTGCCTGGGCTACCTTTCTGGCACAGGGCATTGCTTCCCTACTCGCCTTTTTTGTACTTCTAAAGAGGCTCAAAGACATAAAAACACCGGAAAAGCCTGCGTATTTTTCTTCCAGACTTCTCCGGCGTATCGGTTTTATTGCTATTCCAAGTATCTTGCAGCAAAGCTTTGTTTCTGTAGGAAATCTGTTTGTTCAGATTCTGGTTAATGGCTTTGGCTCAGATGTTATCGCTGGCTATTCCGCCGCTATCAAGCTGAATACCTTCGTTATTACATCCTTAACTACTCTGGGAAACGGTCTATCCAGCTTTACCGGGCAGAATTTAGGTGCCAGAAAAATTGAGCGAATCCGTCAGGGCTTTAAAAGCAGTGTTATCATGGGACTTTCTATTGCTTTTACCTTTACCGTCCTATATGTTGGCTTTAGTCAGCATATGATAACCTTATTCCTCAATCAGACCGGAAGTGAAGCTGTTTTATCCGCCGGCACTCACTTTTTAAAAATCGTTTCCCCATTTTATGCCGTTGTCAGCATCAAGCTAGTGGCAGATGGTGTTCTCCGTGGCTCCGGTGCTATGGGTCCATTTATGATTTCCACCTTTTCCGACTTAATCCTCCGGGTTATCCTGGCTTTTATTCTGGTAGCACCCTTTGGTTCTGACGGCATCTGGCTTTCCTGGCCTCTCGGATGGATGATCGGAACTCTTTTATCCTATGGCTTTTACCGGTTCTGGAAGTGGGATAAGGTATAATATCTACAGCAGCTTATCAATACCCTCTATCCCGCTAAACACCGGATTTTGCAGGCTCTGTCTTGCACTCTCTAAGACCAGGCTTTTGTCCCTTAGCATCTGAGCTCCCTGTTCCGTCTTTCCAAACCATTCATCTAAATCATCAAAGTAACTGTCTCCCTGCACCGCTTTTGCTGCTGCCGCCTGATAATAAAAAATCCCCATAGTATTAGGCTGCAGCTCCCCCAACTCGTAAGCCTCCTCCACTGCCTGAATCCGCTGAATTGTTTTCTCGCAAATTACCGGCTCCTCCATATGCAAAGAAAGATAAGAGGTTGCTGTACTCACCAGAGAAATCAGCTGTAAATACATAATAATCTGTGCATACTTTTTTGCCTTCTCAAGCTGCCCTGCCATCATATAAGCCTCCAGTAGAATACCATCACTCTGGCGGAGCTGCCGAAGTGGATTTAAAAGCTCCTCTATCTGTTCAATAGCTTCCTCCGGTTTCCGGCACTGAAGCTTTACAAGGGCATTTAAAAGTACGGAATCACTGCAAAGCCCTGTATCCGTTGAATTTTCTATGATATGCATGCTCAGAACCGAAATTTTTTCTAAAATATCCTGTCTTCTTTCTTCCCTGCCCGCCAGCATATAATGATTGAGCCAAAGCACACATATCTGATATAAAAAAGGATAACAGGCATAGTACTGCTTTACCAGCTCCTCACTTTTTTCAAATACCTCTTCAAAGGGCTTATGTGCCATCTCCTCGGCCAATTCATGATATATTTTCTGAATCTGTTCCTTAGAAAGCTGTGGTTCATAACCCAGAAGCTCATCTACCGATACGGCAAAATAAGAAGCAATCTGCGGAAGCAGCATAATATCCGGCGTACTTTGCCCCGTTTCCCTTAATTAAAGATATTGTTGGGTAAAAAAGAAAGGTCAGTCGATTTTGCCGATGAAGCGGTAGTAGATTTCTACTTCCTGCTCACGGCTTCCGTCCTCGCCCTTGACAGCTTCGTGGACGGTTATTTTTTCAATTAGAGTGGTCAGAAGTTCGGCGGTCAGCTCCACAGGGTTGACATACTGTTTCATTAGGGCAATCCACTTTTCAGCATCCGCTGCGGTCTGTACGGCGACTTCCATCATTTCGTGAAGCTGTCTTATTTTTGTTTCAAGCTCCTTTTGCTCGTTCTGGTACTTCTCGGACAGCATATTGAAATTATACTCGGTTATGCGTCCGGCAGACCAGTCCTCATACATTTTAGCAAACAGCCCGTCAACCTCGGCTTTACGCTTTTCCGCCTTTTTCAGCTCCGCAGCCTGCTTTTTCTTCGCAGAGTTTCTTTCTCTGTCGCTGGCATTGAGCAGCCGTTTCAGCAGCTTGTCCTCGTCTTTCTGTGCCAGCATAGACCAGTATTGCAGTCTTGCAAGCACATAGGCATACAGTACATCATAACGGATATAGTGCATGGAACACTGGCGTAATCCCTGTCCGTTCTTGCTGCAATGGTAGTACCCGTATGGGTTCTTATTCTGCTTGTTTTCCCCATAGGCTAAAGACCATCCGCAGTCTGCACATTTTATCAATCCTGCGAAAATCTGTGTCGTACCGTTTCTGCGTTTCCTGCGTCTGCTTGCAATCAGCTCTTGAACTTTTTGGAACACTTCTTCGGAAATGATGGCTTCGTGGGTATTTTCCACACGATACCATTCTTCCTGCGGCTTCCGCACCTTTTTCTTGTTCTTGAATGAAATGTTGCTCTGCTTGTTGTGAACACTGTGACCGATGTAGGTTTCCTCTTTCAAAATGCTCTTGACCTGTGCTATCGTCCACGCATAGGCTTTTTCTGCGGGCGCACCGGCGTAGATATTGGCGAAAGTCCCATATCTTTCATAGTTCAGCCAGCCGGGGTAGGTACTTTTTCTTCCACCAGAATCCGTGTAATGCTGGCGGCACCCCTCCCGTGTACGGCAAGGTCAAAAATCTTCTCTACAATCCAGCGTGTTTCCGGGTCGATCAGAAGATGACCTTTTTTGTCCGGGTCTTTTACATAGCCCAGCGGTGCATAGGCTCCATAGTGTGCGCCATTGGCAAATCTTGTATGCATGGCAGCCTTGACCTTTTTGCTGGTCTGTCGGGCGTGCATTTCATTCAGGATGTTTAAGAACGGTGCGAGCTCACTTTCTCCGTTGATGGTGTCCACATTGTCATTGATGGCAATGTAGCGTACTCCCTTGCTGGGGAAATAGATTTCCGTGTACTGACCGGTCAGGATATAGTTTCTTCCCAGACGGGATAAGTCCTTTGTGACAACGCAGTTGATTTTCCCGTCCTCGATGTCATCAATCATCCTTTGGAAACTTGGACGCTCGAAATTTGTCCCGCTCCATCCGTCGTCAATGTACTTGTCTACAATGGTCAGCCCATGCTCTGCGGCATACTGTCTAAGCATCATGCGCTGGGTCTGGATACTGCCGCTTTCCCCCTGTAATTCATCGTCACGGCTCAATCTCAAATATAGTGCAGTGTTATAAATCGTTGTATTGTATGGTTGTTTCACGGTTAAAAATCCTCCTTCTAAAAGAAACAACCCACGCTTATACAATACTCGCTGGTACAAGTATATCATAAGCGTGGGCTGATTGACAGTCGTTATTCCGTATTTTTTCAGGAAGCGGCGGCAGCGTGCTGGATCGCATCTTCCAGCAGACTGTCAAGCGGCTTCCCATCCTGTGCGAAATGCTCCGATACCTTGATACGGACTTTCCCCATGACAAAATACTGGGTGCCGTCTTTTTCGGTAAGCAGGGTGCCGCTGTTTTTGTTATTGCTCTCGTTTTTGCTTTTTGCCATAGGCAGTTACCTCCATAAATGAAATATGCCCGACAAGGGAATGTCAGGCAGGTGTACAGCCGCAGGCTGTCTCCATGTCAACCAAACCGTGTCAACCGGCAGAAAAGACTTTGAAAACAATCCATAGGCGCTCTATGATTACTTTTTACTTTTTCTTTTATTTCTTGGTTGACATGGTTGACAAAGGAGAGAAATGCCCCAAATATTAGGCTTTTCCCCGTCAACCGGCTGTCAACCGAAGTGTCAACCAAACTGTCAACCGGTGGCTTTTCAGAATGGCAGTTCCATTTGCCGGGCTTCTTCTTCCGTGATTTCTCGAAAACCGTCCCCCTCCGGCGGAGCTTGGTTGACACGCTCCCAGCCTTTTTGAGAACCGTATTTCTTATACCGCTTCGGGCTTTTGTAGGCTGCCCAGCCCTGTATGATGCCGCCCGCAATGCCGGTATTCATAATCTCGCAGATTGCCCGTGTCTCCCAGTCTGCCGGGGAATTTAAGTTCCCCAGCGCTTCCTCATAAAGCTGCTTGGAACATACCCTGTCGCCGGTGTAGTCCTCCAAATAGGCGTAGATCATGCCAGCCTGTGTGTCTTCCTGCATAAAGTCCTGCTGGTGGGCGTTTAGGTATCGGTTCATTTCTATGCTGAATGACAGCTTATACTTCCCACTGCGGTAAACCGTCATGGCTTCCGCCCACATCTGTTCGATATACGCCCTCGCCGCTGCTTCATCGTCCAGTATGTGAACCTCCGCCCGTTCCGGGTACACCGTCACGGGGAGAAAGCGCCGGTTGCCAGTGCGGTCACGGGGCAAAAAGTCCTGCCGGTTGGTCGTCCCTCCAAATACACATTGCCGCAGCCGGTCTGCCGGATGTGTCTCATACGGCACTTTGTAGGTTTCTTTCTGGCGGCTTAAGAATGACTTGATTTCCTCAATACTCTTGGCGTTGGCTGTGGCGATCATCTCCGACATCTCGATAATCCAATGTCCTTGCAGCTTGCGGTACACATTTTCATCGTCCAGCTTCTTCAAATCGTCTGAAAACCATTCGTCCCTGCCTGCCAGTAGCCGGAAAAAGGTAGATTTCCCGGCTCCCTGACCACCAACCAGACAGAGCATGACCTCAAACTTGCTCCCCGGTCTGAATACCCGCCGGATGGCTCCCATCAGGAACAGTTTCAAGGCTTCATAGGTATATTCGTCCGTATCGGCTCCCAGAAAGTGATGCAGGGCGTAACGGATGCGCTCTGTGCCGTCCCATTGCAGGCTGTTCAGGTAATCCCTGACCGGATGGTAGCGGTTTTCATTGGTTTCTCCCCACCCGGATTCCATAGAATGAAGCAGCCTGCCGGGTGGTAACAGACTGTTTCACCGCTTCAAATACATTCAAATACACCCTCCATAAAAATACCGGTAGCGGTAAAGCTGCCGGTTATATCATAGCTCCATCTCATGTTTCTTTCTCTGTACTTCCTGTGGCTGCTCCCTCCGGCGCAGTGCGGTATCTACGGCGTTCTGCACCTGCCGCAGCCGTATGACTTCCTCCCGGAGTGGCTTGTGCTGCGGAGACAGTTCGGCATACTCTGTTTTTAACTGTGCATATTCCTGTTTCCATGCTTTCATGGCAATGGGTTTTCCGTCCAGTTTTTCTTTCAGAATACGGCGGGCGGCATAAAACAGCCGTAACTCCGCATCGTGGGATGTTTCAAATTTCTCCCTCTGTTTCTTAAACTTGATATTGTTCAATTCCGTATGGACAGGTTTTAGCCGCTGGTAATTCTCGCCCTCCCGTATCAATTCCTTCAATTCCTTTATCCGGGCAGATTTCTTTTTCATGGAGCCGCTTAATGCTTCAAATTCTTCACTGACAGAGGAAAGACGCTCCTGCAAATCCTCTAATGTGAGCAGCTTGTTTTCCGTCAGATAATTGACGGCTTCGGCAAACTGCTTTAAGTTTCCGGTTCTGGCTTTATTGCTCCATGCCCCTGCGTTGCGCTGGTTGTAATAAGCGATCAGCAGGTCGGCAAGGTTCGGTGTCTGCGGTTTGGAAAGTTCTTCTTTTACCTCTGCCATCCAGACAAACAGGGCTTTGATCTTCTTCCTCATATCCTGCATGAGCCGGTTGGTAGCTTTAATCCAGCGGTTCAGTTCCCCTTTTTCGGTACGGATGCCTTTTGCTTCCATCTGCCGGACATTAGCGCCCTCGTGGACAGTAGGTATCAGGTCAAGCCCCTGCCGCACATAGGAACGGTGGTCGATACGCACATCCAGTCCTTTTTCCTCGAATTTTGTATTAACGGCAGCCGCCCACTGCTCCCGCCAGTGTTCCAGTGTTTCCGGCTCATGCCAGTCTGTTGTATGGACAGCGTTAAACATATAATCGCCGTTTTTATCCCGGATTCGGTTTCCATCTTCATCAAGAAGATATTCCCGCCGCTGTTTTTGTCCCCATGTGCCATCCGGGTTCAAGGGGCGCATGGTTGTCATCACATGGAAATGCGGGTTAGGGATGCCGCCGTCCTCTTTCTCCGGGCTGTGAAAAGCAAGGTCGGCAATCATGCCTTTTGCCACAAACTGCTCCTGCACGAACTTCCTCGCCAGCTCCATGTTTTCTTCCAGCGTCAATTCATTCTGCATGGCAATATCAAAGGAATAGGCAAGCTGTGCTTTTGGATGTTTCTCGCAGTTCTCCACAGCATTCCAGAGGGTCGCCCGGTCAAGATATATTTCCGGCGCATGGGGCGGCAGCATGATTTCCGAAGCGATCACGCCGCCCTTTTTGGTGTAATCGCTGACTTCTCCATAGTAGCTGCTGTAAAGACGCTCCCCGGCTCGGTAGGCTGCGCTGGCAATGGCGCTCTGACCGGCGCTGCGCTTTATCTGTGCGATTGAAAAATGATAAAGTGCTATCCTTAATCACCGCCTTTCTCTTGCCCGGAAATACGGGCGTGGTTCTCTGTGGCAGACCGGATGAAATGCTCCGCCTGCGGCAGATTCAAAATGTTTTCCATGAGGGAATAAAATTCCGTTTCGGTCAACTCCTTTGTCTGTGGCGCAATGCTCTCAACGGCTGCCCCACGGGTAATCAGCCAGTGCGTCCTCTGTTTCCGGGAACCGCTCTCCAAATACGCCTGCCGGTTTTTCAAACGCTGCATTTTCCGTTTTTCCCGTTCCAGCAGGACAGTGCTTTTTTCATATTCCTGCTTTAACTGTTCCAAAGATTTTTCCATGTTCTCACATCCTTTACTGATAAGATAAAGAAAGACCATCCGCAGACAGTCTGTGTGTCAGTGCTTCTATAAAACCCGATGAAAAGGGAAAAACGCAAAGCGGATTTCTCTTTTCATCGGGTACACAGGGGATAGCCGCTTTAGCGGCGCAAGGGGGTGCAGCCACCTTGTCGGAGCGAAGCGAACGCAGACCTCGGATTGCTGATTTTATCAGCGGCAGAGGTAAGCTCCGCAGGACGCACGATACATGGTCTTTAGACTATGTATAGAAGTGCGCCCTTAGTTCCTAAGGGATTTTGCCGTTTCCGGCAGTCTTGTCCTTTTTCTTGGAACGCTTGGAAAGATACTTCGGGCAGTCAACCACAAACGCCCGGAAGCTCTGTTTACATTCGTGCTGGCATTTCCGGCACAGTTCGTTGTAAGTGATACGGCTGCGATCATTTAAGAAGAAAGACCATTCCAGCCGCCGCTTGTTGCTCATTCTTGCCATAACCGGCTCCTTTCTCCATTTCTATCTGATGTACGCAGATAGGCTGTTTTGGTGTAGCGTTTCGGTATCATTTTTAAGGTTTTTTCCCTCTGTATGCCCCTTTGGAAAGTGCGGCAGTATTGCGGTCAGGGAATGATACCTCACACTTATTTGTCGCTTACCGGTACGGTTTCGGAGCCTTTTGCCATCCATTCAAAGAAGGCAATTTTGCTGACCTTGATAAGCCTGCCCCTGCGGAACGCCGGAAAGCCGGGTGTGTGTACCAGCTCATAGGCACTCGCTCTTGAAATTCCCATAATCCGCTGGATGTCCGCCACATCCAGAACCAGCGGTAAATCCTCGTAGCTGTTCAATCTCTTTTTATCGTTCATTCTGTTCCTCCCATAAATCAAATAGGTTAAAATGCTTCCTGCTGCCGTTCTCCCCAAAAGCCGTTTCCTGCCCCATTCCTGCGGTGTTTCCCTGCATTGGTGCGCCGGATGCGTCACTTCTCCTGCCGGTCATATCCTTTTTGGACGGTCATTCACTTGCCAAGGTACTGTGTGGCACGAAATTACCAACTACAATCATCATAGCGGACTATCATTGACAAAACAATGCTTCTGCGATACCATAAGTGTAACGGATATGACTAAATTATATAATTACCATAAACAAAGGCAGGAGATAGGAATGGAGAATCAGTTTATACGGCATGAGCCATGTTTTGAGAGGATTTTGTTTGTCCTGACGCTGGACAGGAAGAAAACGAAAGAGCGGATTTTGATTGGAGAAGAACAGCAGATCCGCTTCCGGCTGAACGGGAGCCAGAACACAGAGGTGCTTTGTGATATGACACGCCCGTTGGGAACTTTTTTGATAAACTTTGAGCGTGACACGGACAGAGATTGGAACTTATACGGGCTTTCTCCACTGCGACAAGCCCTCCATTCCAACCGATGGAAACAGCCGGAGCTGGAACAGGCGGCAAGCGAATTTCTCTGGGGAAAATATCTTAGCAACGATCCTCTGAAAATGTATGTGGCGTTCCGTATCTGGAACAGCTATCTGCTTGCCAGAGAACCCCGTGACCGTAACGCTGCCTGTGACCGCTTCATGGATAAAATGAGCAGCCTGACCGGGGTATTCCATAACGAAGCCATGAGCTTTGACAGGGAGACAGGAAAACCGAAACATTTTCAAGCTGGCAACCTTTATTTCAAAGGTGCACCGTCAGAAGATACCCGGCTTGACCTTTGGTTCCCGGACAACCGGCGCACAGAAGAATGTGTGTCTGCCTATGCGTCCCTCTACCCGTTGATTACCTATTATCTGAACCGGCTGAATGACTGGGGGCTTTGCTTCCGGCAGTGCAAGGTCTGCGGGAAATATTTTCTGGCAAAGAGCCAGCGGTATGAGCTGTGCAGCGATAAGTGCCGAAAAGCACAGGTGCTTCAAAACAAGCGGGGATTTGACGAGAGGGCAAGAGAAAATAACTATGACCTGCTTTATAAAAATGAATGCCAGAACTGGCGTAATAAGATCAACAAAGCGAAGAGGACAGCGGGATTCCCGGCTGACCAGCTGGAAGAAATGCTGACTGCTTTTGAAGCGTTCAAGAAAGAAGCATTGAAGAGAAAAAAGGCTGTAAAAGAAAAGACAGCCAGCCCGAAAGAATTTACGGACTGGCTGTATCAGCAGAGTAATATTATAATAAATTTATCAGTCTATTGATTTTATACTTTCCTGACGGCAAAAGTTTGAGCGTTTTTTGAGATTTGGCTGTTACGATAAATATTATGAATTGCAAATGGAGATGATAGCATGAAACAAAGGCTTCTTATTGTTGATGATGAACCGGGAATTGTAGATATGATGGCGAGTTATTTTTCTTCTCAATATGAGGTGTTGACCGCTTATTGCGGAAATGAAGCACTTCAAAAATTAGCAAGACAGCCCGATTTAATCCTGCTCGACATCAATATGCCGGACATAGACGGATTGACCCTTTGTCAGAAAATTCGGGAGCTTATTACTTGCCCCATTCTTTTTTTGACGGCAAGGGTCGAATCTGCCGATAAAATCATCGGCTTTCAGGCAGGTGCCGACGATTATATCATTAAGCCTTTTGATTTGGACGAATTAGGGGCGAGAGTTGCCGCACATCTGAGGAGGGAGCAGCGACACAGGAATAAAGCGACAATTCGCTTCTTTGGTGAACTGACGATTGATTATTCAGCCCGAACCGTCACAGTGGCGGGTGAACCTGTTGCTTTATCAAAAAGGGAATTTGATATTGTGGAGCTGCTTTCGCTGAATGCCGGACAGGTATTTGACCGGGAGCGTATTTATGAAACAGTGTGGGGACTTGACGGCGAGGGTAACAGTGATACTGTCATGGAACATATCAGGAAAATCCGGGCGAAACTGGCTGCTTGTACGCTTCACAGTTATATTGATACAGTTTGGGGGTGTGGTTATCGGTGGAACGTCTGAAAAATATGGAATTAAAGAAAACTTTTCTCGTCCTATCTGCTTCCTGTGTTTTGGTGGCTCTCCTGATGTTAGGCTTAGTCTTTATGATATGCAATTCAATCAGCAGCACCTTTCCCTCCGGTGGAATAGAAATTTTAGCAGACGGTTCAATCGTTAAAATGGAAACCCCCACAGAGACCCAGCAAAATATATTGTCCATGCTTGGTATCATTCAAATTGTGTCCTGCATTGTTCTCCCTATGGGCGGGCTGGCTCTATCCGGCATATTATATTATCATATCAAATTGAAACAGCCAATCTCCACGCTACGGAATGGGATTTCACGGATTCGGAACCATGACCTTGACTTTTCTATGCCTGTCCATTCTGATGATGAATTGGGGCAGCTCTGCACCGCCTTTGATACTATGCGTGAAGAACTTCTGAAATCAAATCAGGAACTGTGTCGGCAGGCAGAAGAACGGAAAAGGCTAAATGCCGCCTTTTCCCATGACTTGCGCAATCCGATCACGGTCTTAAAGGGAACTATAAAATTACTGCGGCAGGGAACAGCAGATGAACAAGCCATTGACAGATTGGAAAGCTATACATTACGGATTGAACGGTATGTAGAAGCTATGAGTAGCATCCAACGATTAGAACAAATGCCAGTGCGGATAAACGAGTATTCCTATTCACTGCTACATTCTGAATTAGAGGAAACAGCAAAAATTCTTGCAGGAGCATTAGAACCGTCTGTTTCCGCACCTGATAAGGGGACAATACAATTAGATCATGGATTGGTTTTAACCGTTGCTGAAAATCTAATTGGAAATGCAGCTCGGTTTGCAAAGAGTAAAATTGAAATTCATTTGGAACGGAAAGGAAACTTCTTGCATCTATCAGTTACAGACGATGGGCCAGGCTATCCTGTGGAGTTAATACAAAGCGGCCCGAAACCGTTTGGAAAAATGAAAGAAGACTCCGCACACTTTGGTATGGGGCTATACAGCAGCCAGATACTATGTCTGAAGCATGGAGGAACACTTACACTGGAAAACAGAAAAAGTTATGGCGCAACGGCTACTGCTTCTTTCCAAATAAATCAGAAACCTTGAGCGTTTTTTGAGATTTCTGTTTTACACTCTCCTTATATTATAAACAAGGAGAGTGTTTTTTATGAACATTGAAGCAAAGGAACTATCGAAAATCTACGGCAGCGGCGAGAGCCGTGTCGTTGCGTTGGATAAAGTCAACCTTGAAATTGCATCCAGCGATTTTATTTCTATTATGGGGCCATCTGGCAGCGGCAAAAGTACCTTGCTCCACCTGTTGTCTGGACTGGACAAGCCGACTTCCGGCAGTCTGACATACGATAGAAAAGACATTTATCGTTTTAATGACAAAGAACTGTCCTCATTTCGCTGTCGGCGCATCGGATTTATCTTTCAGCAATTCAATCTTCTCCCTGTGCTGACCGCAAAAGAAAACATCATCATGCCCCTGCTTCTGGACAAAAAGCAGCCGGACGAAGTATATCTAAATCAGCTTACGGATTTGTTAGGTATTCGTGAACGGCTGACCCATTTGCCCCATGAACTTTCCGGCGGTCAGCAACAGCGTGTAGCGATTGCCCGTGCCCTGATTGCAAAGCCGGATATTATTTTTGCTGACGAACCGACTGGAAATCTGGACAGCAAGAGCGGCGGCGAGGTTATGGAAATGCTGCAAAGCATATGGAAAAAGATGGGAAAAACGCTTGTTATCATCACTCACGACAGCCGCATTGCAAGAATGGCAGACCGGCAATTTGTAATTGTGGACGGTGTTCTTTCGGAGGTGACAGCAAGATGAAATCTTATTTAGCTCTTGCGTGGAAAGAACTGAAAGCACAGAAAATCACGGCAATCCTGATCTTGGTTGCAGTTATCATGTCCACGATTATGACGACAGTGATCGGTCAGTCTATTGGTATATTGCAATCCATGCGTATTCAGCAGGCGGCGGGTCTGAACGGAAACCGTTATGCAACCTTTCATCAGCTTGGCAAGGAACAGGCGCAAAAGCTGCATGAAGATGATCGCCTATATGATGTAGGCGATACGATCTTTATCGGCAGCACACCATTAGGCAACAGTAGTTTATCTTTATATCTTCGGGAATATCACGATAACGCATTATCTATGTACCCGGCAATCGGAAACGTAAAAGAGGGACGATTACCAGAGGAAGCGATTGAGATTGCCCTGTCGGAGGATGCGCTTCAATATCTTGGATTGGACGCTGTAATTGGCGATACCGTTTCTCTGGATTTGAGTGTTTCCGTTATGGATGGATCGCTGTCAGAGTTAGAATATTCTGCTGATTTTGTATTGACGGGCATTCTGGAAAGCAGCTATATCGGCTACGCATCTGGTACGGTTGAGGGGATTGTCGGTGAGGGAACCGCAGAAGAACTGTTGCCAGAAGATTATCTGCTTTATTCCACAGATTTTAAGACTTATGACAAGCAGAATTTTCAAAACATCATTTATGCTCTCGCAGAAGATTTGAACGTGGATGAACGGTATATCCAATATAACTGGGTTTTGCTTGACGCTATTGGTATTTCCTATGATGAAGCGGTAGACAGCGATACCGGTACGGGATTTTCATTTATGACTGCGGCGTGTATTTTGGTGGGTGTGCTGGTCTTGCTGGCGGCTGGGCTGGTAATCTACAACATTCTGAAAATCTCTATCACAAAACGCATCAAAGAATACGGAACACTTCGTGCGATTGGTGGAGAACGAGGGCAAATCTATCGTTTGGTTTCTTTGCAGCTTTTGATTCTCTGTGGAGCCGGTATTCCTATCGGATTGCTGCTCGGTATATTGTCGGCAAAAGGTGTATTGATTGCGGCTACGGGGCTTCTCAATCCCGATCTGTTCATGGCAAACAGCACTTCCGAATTGAACTCTGCAATCAACACCGCCAGTACGGTAAAACTACCGATGCTCTTTGCCAGTATCGCAGTCATACTTCTGTTTGCTCTGCTGGCTGCCTTTCCTGCTGCCCGGTACGCATCCCATGTATCTCCTACTGTTGCTATGTCGGGGCAGACTGTGAAAATCAAACGCAGGATAAAAAGGAACCGCAACATCCGTAATTTTGAAGCCTATTATGCAAGGCTCAACCTAAAACGAGGGCGTGGAAGAACAGCAGTTACCATTCTGTCTTTGGTTATGAGTATTACCGTATTTGTTGCCTTGCAGAGCTTTACAGGGCTGCTTGATGCCAGCAGTTCCGTTCAGGACATGTATTTCAGCGACTATGCAGTTACAAATGAAACCGTTGGCATCCCATCAGAAGCCGTAAAAACATTAGCGGAAAATGACGCAGTAGAAAGTGTTTCCACTACACGGCTTTCTGTATTTATGCCAGGTGCCGGTGATATACTGCCCTTTGAAACTGATCTTTCCGTACAGAGCCATGAAACCTTGCAGCTTGTAAATGTGGATGAAGCACAATTACAAATCTATGCTCCTAACTTGTCTGCTCAGGATAAACAGGCTTTGAAAGATGGAACAGGCTGCCTTGTAAAAAATCCCATTGCCTTTTCTTATGGAGATACAACTGTTCAGCAGACTGATCTTACCGTAGGTGATACCATTCAACTGGGAGACAGAACACTTCCTGTATTAGGATTGATCGATACAGCAATCACAATCAATAATGATGGCTTTACGAATGGTGTTCAACTCATCGTGAATGACGAAATATACTGTTCACTGCTCGGAAACGACAGTTATTCAGAAGTCTATCCTACATTACAGGATAACGCCGATACAGATACCTTTGAAAGCTGGTTGGATAGCTGGTGCAGCAATTATCCAGGAACACATTGGCTTTCCTATCTCCAAAGCAGCAATGAGATGATAGAAAGCTTTGAACAGATCAAAATGCTGTGCTGGGTGCTTATCATCTTTATCGGTATCATTGGCATCCTGAACATCATCAATACCGTTTACAGCAATATTCATACTCGTGTTGGTGAAATCGGGATGCAGCGGGCTATTGGAATGAGTGCCGCAAGCCTTTATAAAACATTTCTGTGGGAGGGCGCTTATTACGGTATCATTGCGTCAGTGATTGGAGCAGTGTTTGGCTATGTCTGCTGTATCTTTGTCGGAGCAGCACAGACCGATGCTTTACAGCTTGTCGCTGTTCCGGTTATGGCGATTGTGGAAGCTGCGATTATTTCTATTGTGGCCTGCCTACTTGCAACGGCAATTCCTCTGCGTTCTATTGCAAGAATGAGTATTGTGGATTCTATTGAGACTGTTGAATAATATCAAAAACGACAATTAAAACAAGAAATCCCCCATAAAGCAAACCTTGTTGCTTATGGGGGATTTCTGTATGTTCTTTTGGGGTGTGCTAAGTCCCGTATAAGCGTGGTGTTGTTATGTTTGGTGTGGTATCTTTAACTATGGGAAACTCCATTTTCCCATTTGGATACAGAGGCTTTCGTCACATTCAGGAAATTAGCCATTTCCTCCTGGGTCACACCCTTATTTTTCCGCAATCCGGTAATATTTTCTGCCAGATGAAGTATTTTCACATCATCAGCTCCTTTCTGTTATTTCTGGTATACAAGATGCCTGTCACTGCTAAAAGAAGCACTGCAAAAGCTGTATTCAAAAGATGAACCGACACATTCCTAAGTACAATTATTGCTGCCAGCGGCAGAATACTGCTTACCATACCAATCAGCATCATCACCATAGTAGAAGCACTCTGTTTTACTACTCTTACTTCACTTTCCCAGTTAAGCACTGGAAATAAAAGATTTACCGTAATCCCGGCTGTTGCTGTAAAAAGTAAATAGCAGGCGGGTATCAGTACAATCCAGATAGCCTCTAAAAGAGTCGGCCGTATTGCCAGGCAGATTAGAATCACCGTAAGCACATAGAAGGGAGCAGCCACCGTTAGGTTGGCAAGAATCTTGCTGTCATAGACTGCCTTACTGTGCACTGGAAGGGTCTGAATCTGCCAAAAGCTCTTTCCTTCCATAGAAATGGAACAGGAGGTCATAGTTGTTATAGACATAAGACAAGCCACTCCAAAAGGAATACATCGTCCAATCATACGCTCCAGTCCCGGTATCTCCATCACTTTTTCAAGGCCCTTTGCTCCCATAAAAAGCAATGCAAAGGCTGCCAAAGCTGCCAGAACATAGCCCACAATTGTATTTGTTACATAAACACTGGAAGCAAAATACCGTTTCAGCTCCTTTTTCCAGAGAGCTGTCACGATTCCATTTGCCTGAAGATTTTCCATCTTATAATTATTTTTCACTATTACTGCATTTAATGCAGTACAGATACTCTGAAAATATTTCTGAAGCACTGTTAAAAATACAGCAAAAATTGCCATCGGCAAAATCAGAAGCAAAAGAAAGGCCGCCATGTCTCCCGCAAGAGCTGCTTTAAACCAAAGTGCTGGAGGATAGATTTTTCCAATCTGTTCTGTCAAAGCTCCTGCCATATTTTTAAGAAGCTCTGCGTTCATCTGCTCTTCCTGTCCTGACATCATCATACTTCCTACCATAACAGCCACGATAAATACAAGCATCAGTACTGTTTCCCCAATACTCTTATGCTTTGTCCTTGCACTAACTGCCCTAATCATTGCTCCTACAACAGAGGCAAGTGTCAGAGGCAAAAGCGGCAGAAATAAGGTGCTTATAAAGCAAATCAGATAAAAGAAAATACCTGGTCTTATAAAATATCCGTATACTGCAATTCCCGGAAGCATAATCATGCAGCCTGCCAGAAGATTAGTCAGATACATACAGGCAAAACGGCTGAATACAATATCTGTCCTGGAAACAGGCAGAGAAACCAGCATTTCATAGCCCTTCATTGAAAACAGCGTACTGCCTGCCTTAAAAAAGGTTAAAAACAAAATCAAAAGGCTGACTACCGTATACAGATACATCGGTACGATTTCTGCCATTCCCAAATGGATAAAACCATAAGAAAAGCCAGCCACATAGCCCATAAGCATAAAAATCAGCACTGCCCAGACAAGGGCCATCCACAAAAAACGATTTCTTTTTTTACTATCCCTGGTATGTAAAAGCTCATTGATGCCAAGGAAATTACTCATCTGTAGTCTTAAGAGCCGCATCAAATGTTTACTCATCCCTTGTCACCTCCATAAATACATCCTCTAAGGATTCGCCCTTGGTAAGTGCCTTTGTATCCCCGGCTGCTACCAGCTCGCCCTTTCGTATAATGGCAACCTTGTTGCAAAGCTTTTCTGCCACATCCAGGACATGAGTTGAAAAGAAAATCGCACTTCCCTCTTCACAAAGCTTATGCATCCTATTTTTCAGGGTCAGTGCCGCCTTTGGGTCAAGACCTACAAAAGGCTCATCCAGAATCAGAAGCATCGGTCGATGAAGCAGGGCTCCGATTATCGCCAGCTTCTGCTTCATACCATGGGAATAAGAAGAAATCAAATCTCCCAATGCCTGAGTTATCTCAAAATCATCTGCCTCCTCCTGAATCCGTTTTTTACGCTCCCCTACCGGAACTCCAAAAATGTCAGCAATAAAATTCAGATACTGGATACCAGTCAGATATTCGTATAAATCCGGATTGTCTGGGATATAAGCCAGTACCGATTTGCATTTCAGTGAATTTTCCTTTACAGAAATCCCATCTACTAAAATTTCTCCGGCTTCAAAATCATGAATTCCCACAATACATTTAATCGTCGTTGTCTTTCCTGCTCCATTGTGCCCGATAAAACCACAGATATCTCCCGGCTCTACCTTAAGACTTAAATTAGACACCGCCTTTTTTCCGCCCTTGTATGTTTTTGTTAAATTTCTGATTTCCAGCATCTTTCATTTCCTCCCTATTTAGTCAAGTGTTTTTTCCTTAAAAATCAAGGTTTTTTTATTGTTTA
>NZ_LNAM01000170.1:0-20325 GCF_001461035.1 Acetivibrio ethanolgignens
TTTAGGAACATCTTGTTATCATCGTAACCACGATCCAGAACAAAAGTTGCTTTCCCAAACAAAGTTGCTGCACGTTTCATTGCGGAGAAAAAATCTTTTTTGAAAAAGTTAAAATTTCTCGTTTCAAAGAAAAAGTATTTGTAGTAGAATTAAGCATAAGGAATCCTCCTGGTTTTTGTTTAGTATCTTTTTGATCAGACACCTTAATTATACTACAAGACAGGAAAGGATTCCTTATATTTTGGACATTTTTTGAAAGTTGTTTATGGTGATGGCTATGGAAATGCGGGTCTGTGGATAAAACTGCGGAAACTCAAGGAGGGGCAATGTTGACAATATTATTTAAATAAGATATAATAAGAGTTGAAAAATAGGGAAAAAGAAAGAAAAAGGAGAAAAGGAGATGAATTTTGAGGCTTTAGTTCGTGTTGTTGACATGGGAGTAGAGTATGCGAGCGGCACAGGCAGTCATTCCTTACGGGTAGCAGAATATTCTATAGAAATAGCAAGAAGAGCCGGGAAGTCAAAAGAAGAACAAAAAGAAATTTATTATATGGCACTTCTACATGATATAGGGAAAATTGCAATTCCTAATGAAATTATAAATAAGCCCGGGAAACTGACAGAGGAAGAATATGCTGTAATAAAGGAGCATACGGTGATTGGTTTTAATATTTTAAAGAACATACTTGATAGATGCGGAATAGAAAAGGGTGCAAGGTCACATCACGAACGATATGACGGTTTCGGATATCCGGATGGCTTAAAGCAGGAAGATATACCGGAGGCCGCAAGGATTATTGGAGTTGCGGATGCTTATGATGCTATGAGTTCAGATCGTAGCTATCGGAAAGCAATGCCCTGGGAGGTAACGAAAGAGGAAATACATAAGGGCATAGGAACGCAATTTGATCCTTATTTTGCA
Source organism: Acetivibrio ethanolgignens (assembly GCF_001461035.1). GTDB lineage: Bacteria > Bacillota > Clostridia > Lachnospirales > Lachnospiraceae > Velocimicrobium > Velocimicrobium ethanolgignens. The sequence continues at coordinate 926 of NZ_LNAM01000170.1, forward strand.
AAAATCATGATAGAATTAATGGAGGAAAGAAATGAAGCAGAGATTTCAGGACAGGCTCAGGCAGTATAAAACAGAGAAAAAATTAAGGGTTTCCTTTGGTATTATGATTGTAATTATAATTTTGCTTGGGTCGATTTCAATTTTCGATTTTTTATATTTGTCTGGTAAAATGAATTATTTTTATAAAACACCTTATGTAAACTCAAATGCACAGCTGCAGTTTAGAAGAGACACCCAGAGCATTATGAAAAATATTTTGTGGGCAATGGTAGAAGAGGATAAAGGAAGGAGAGATTCTCTTTTAAAAACTGCGAAGGAAGATATGGAAAGCCAGAAGGAGCAGTTAGAGCTTTTAAAGAAGAATTTTGCGGATCAGGAGCTTTTAAAGCAGCTGGAGGAGCAAATGTCAGTGGCAAAGGCTGCCAGAGAAAAATGTATGCAGTATGTAGAGGCAAACGATAATAAAAATGGAATTACAGCCTTTAATAATGAATATGGACCTGCAGTTGAGAAGATACTGGAAACACTGAAGCAGATTGGCAAGGTGGCAGATAGCAATGCTGATAGAAGTTATAAAAGCATCCTAAATGGAGAAATAATGGGAATATCTGCCATAACGGTATTTATCATTGGAGCAGTATTATTGGTTTTCTGGTTGAGCAAGGTGATTACACAAATGTTTACAGAGCCAATTTTGGAAATGGAGAATGTTGTAGAGCAGATTGCAAATGGTAATCTGGAAAATAAAATCAGATACCAATCAGAAGATGAAATTGGTTCACTGGCAAAAAATCTTGACAAGGCAAGTGATTTCCTGAAAATGGTAATTGCTGATTTGAATCAGATATTTGGCGAAATGGCAAAAGGAAATATGGCAATGGAGCTTCGGAAGGAAGAGGAGTATGTAGGAGAGTTTCGTCCATTAATCCATGCTATTGGTGCTACTGTTATACAGATTAACGAAACTATGAAGCAGATTCAGGAGGCTTCCGATCAAGTTGCCATGGGTTCTGTACAGCTGGCAGAGACAGCACAGCAGCTGGCGGAGGGAGCGACGGAGCAGGCTGGAAGTATAGAGCAGATGCAGGCTATGATTACAGATATGGCAGAGCGTGCAAAGGCAAATACAATGAAAACAAAAGCATCAGAGGAACAGGCAAAAGAGGTAAAGGAGGAAGCAAAGGTCAGCAGCCAGGAGATGGAAGCTATGACAGAGGCTATGGAACGGATAAACAATACCTCAGCTCAAATTAATGACATTATTGTAGAAATTGAGGATATTGCTTCCCAGACAAATCTTCTTTCCCTAAATGCGGCAATTGAAGCAGCCAGGGCGGGAGATGCCGGAAAAGGATTTGCAGTTGTGGCAGATCAGATACGGAAGTTGGCAGAAGACAGTGCAAAGTCAGCTGTAAATACCAGAAATTTGATTGAAAACTCAATTAGAGAAGTAGAAAAGGGAAGTGAAATTGCTAAAAACACGGCTGTTTCTCTGGAAAAAGTAATTGCGGGAATTGATGAAATATCTACAAATACAGATGAAATTAATGCAGCCTCCGTTCAGCAAACAGAAATGCTTGAAGAAATAGAACAAGGAATTGAAGTGATTTCTGGTGTTGTGCAAAATAACTCTGCAACAGCTCAGGAGACTTCGGCAACAAGTGAGGAGCTTTCAGCCCAGTCAGACACCTTAAGAGAGTTAATTGGTCAGTTTAGGCTTAAATAGTAATCTGAAAAATGGGAGGGGAATGGCAAAGAAATTTGCCACTCCTCTGCTTTTTGTGTTATACTATAATAGAAAAACAAGAGAAAAGAGGGTGTCAGCTTGCAGAAAAATAGAACTAAAATAATTGTTATAATATTTTGTGTTCTGAGTATTATTTTTTTTCTCCTGCAGACAGGGAACTATTTTCTGCCAGTATACCAATGGAAAATGGATTTTTCTACAGATTTTTCTGAACAATGGTGGATGGAAACGAAAGCAGAGGAAGCACGATATGTTGATTTGCCAGAAGATATTAAGTCGGTAAAGCCGGGGCAGTGGATTATTCTGAAGAAAAAGCTTACCCATGAGGAAAGAGAAGAATATGATAATCCTTGTCTTATGGTGGGAAGCTCACAGCAGGAATTTTATGTAAAGCTGGGAGATGAGATTTTATACCATTCGGATGGAATGGCGAAAATAAATTTTGGCAGAACGAGTGGTTGTGCATGGTTTTTGGTACCGATACCAAAGGATTTTGCAGAAGAAGAAATTATAATAGCCTATCGTTCTACCTATAAATCAATGGCAGGAAGATTGCCGGCGGTTTATCTGGGAGATAAAAACGAGCTTCAGTACGAGCAGTTTGTTATTTCTCTTTGGGATATTGTCGTAGGAGCTGTGCTGATTTTCTTTGCATTGACTATATTTGGAGTAAGCTGGATATTACATAGGGAGGTAAAGCAGCTGGCAAAGAGTGGCATTTACCTGGGATTGCTGCTTTTAACCTTGGGTGCCTTTATTTTAATTGAAAGCCAGGCGATAGCATTCTTTGTATTTAACTATGCACTGAATTATTATATAGAGTTCGTCTCAATGCTGGCGTTTATGATTTTTATTTACCGCTTTATTTATTATTTTTATTATCCAAAATGTAAAGAGCTGATCTGGAGACTAGGAGATTTTCATCTATTTCTTTTAATCATAGCTTTGCTGGGGCAGCTTACAGGGTTAACAGATTTTTTCAATTTTCAGTGGATTGCTCTGGGAGGCTTTGAAGCTACGATTTTAATAGCTACTTTCTTTCTGCTAAAGGAAATAAGGACTAATAAAAAAATCAGAGAGCTCTTTTTATGGCTTATTCTATTATCTCTTTTAGTTTTATTTTCTATCGTTTTATCACGAATGAAACTAGAAATGGCTATGTGGGATGTTCTGCTTGCATTAGTGACGGTTTTTGAACTATATTTTCTGGCCCAGTTTTGCTGGAGTTTGCCGCGGATATTCCGGGTGCAGACAGAAAACCAGGTTTTAAAGGAAGAGATTCAGCACCAGATGGCTTATTATGAGAAAATGGGAGAAAATAAGAAAGCTACTCGAAAATATATGCATGATATGAAGTACCAGTGGTTTACGCTGGAACAGCTTTTGGAAAAAGGGCAGATTGAAGAAGCCAAGGAGCATGTCCGGCTAGTTAGGGAAGAAGCTGAAAGGGGAAGGAAGCTCCTTGACACAGGAAACTATCTTTTAGATGCTATTGTATCAGAAAAGCTAGGGAAAGTAGAACAGTTGGGAGCCAAAATAGAATGGTGTATTGCGGTAAAGAAGGATTTACAGATTACTTCCAGCGATTGTAGTGCACTGTTCGGCAATCTTTTTGATAATGCATTGGAGGCATTGAGAAAGGTTGAACCAGAGCAGCGGAGTCTGGAGCTAAAGATTATGTCAAAGCAGAATCTGCTTTTAATAAAAATGAAAAATACATATGCAGGGGAACTAAGAAAAGAGGGTGACCACTACCTTACAACCAAAAGTGAGGCAGATTGGCATGGAATCGGTCTGGAAAGTGTGACTGCTATTGTAAAGTCATATAACGGTGAGTTGGAGCTTTCTTGTGATGATACTTATTTTTATGTAGGAATTATTTTATATGGAGTTTGAAAGGGAAAAATGGTACATATTTGGATTTGTGATGATGACAAGGAATTTTTAGAAAAATTTGTTATGGTGATTCAGGAAGCTATGGAGAGCCTAAAGCAGGAATTTAGGATCAGGAAATATACAGATGCCAAGCAGCTTCAGTTTGAATTAGAAGATATAAACAAGCCCGTTGATATTTTCTTTCTTGATATTTTAATTGGAGAGGAGAATGGAATTAATCTGGCACAGGAAATACGAAAACGAAAGGGAGAAACACCGATAGTTTTTCTCTCCATGAATAAGGAGTATGTCTTTGATGCCTTTGATGTGATGCCTCTTAAATATCTTTTGAAGGGAAAATTTACTACAGAAGAGGTGAGGGAGATTTTGCAAAAGGCTGTGAACTTAATTAAAGAAAATGAGAAAAAAATGTTTATTTATAAAAAAGGACATTTCCTGCATCAGCTTCCACTGAAGGAAATTCACTATTTTGAAGTAATGAACCGACTTATTACGATTCATGGAGATGGCATCTGTGAGGAATTTTATTCTACGATGGATCAGGTGGAAAAAACAGTAGAAAACAGTCAGTTCTTGAGAGTTCACCGCTCCTATCTGATTAATATGAACCAGGTTAACCGAATTGAAGATAAAGCAATTTTTTTGTTTGATGGAACTGAGATTCCGATTGGGGGAAAATATGTTGAAAACATACAAAAATATTTTAAATTCCTACTTTCCAGGATATAAGAAAAATTTTCGGGGGGGGGGTAGAGAAAGAAATGATAATCCAGCAGTTTTTTAAGCTTTTAATGAAAATTATTATGGCTTTTCAGACCATATTGACAGGCTTTTATTTTTTTGCATTTGGCTGGAAGGTAAGCTTGATATCAATCGCTTTCCTGTTGCTAGAGGTATTTTTATATTGGAAAAAAGCATATAACAATGTGGAAATAAGCTATGTGGCTTTTAATATTTTTACAACGATTGGTATGTGTATATCTATTTTTGCTTTCGGAAATGAACTAGGCTTTGAATATTATTCCTGGCTTTTACTCTGCGGAGCATTATTTGTGCCTTTCACAAAAGACTGGAAAATTCGGAGTGGAATTTGTCTGGCTTCTATTGTTTTATGGGAATTAATCGTTTTTACAGCGGTAGAGCCACTGCTTCAGCTAGAGGCTGATTGGGAGCGGATGTTTTTATGGATTTATAATGATATATACATTTTTGTAATAGTTTCTTCCTTTGCCTACGTTAATGAACGCTATTTAAGGAAATCAGAGAATAATCTGGAAAAGAGCCGGCATATTGCAAATTATGATCACCTGACACAGCTTTTAAACCGCAGAGGCTTAGAGGAAAGCTTTAACGAAAAAGAAGATGGGAAAGCAGCGATTGCTTTGTGTGATATTGATGATTTTAAAAAGGTAAATGACCGCTATGGACATAATGCAGGAGATATTGTTTTGCAAGAGATATCAAGGGCATTTTTACGTTTTGCTGGGGCAGATCGGATTGTCCGCTGGGGTGGTGAAGAAATTTTAGTTTATATGGAAAATGCCAGTATTGAGGTGGCAGAAAAAAAGCTGAACCGAATTTTATGTTATTTAAGAGAAAGACAGATTTTAGATGAAGCAAAGGACTTGAGAGTTACATTTACCGCAGGAATTACAGAAATTCAAAGCAGAAGTGAGTTGGATGCAGGCGTGAAAAAAGCGGATGCCCTTTTATATAAGGGAAAGAAAAATGGGAAAAATCAGGTTGTTGCAGAAAAAAATGGGTAAGCGTAGCTTACCTGTTTGTTTTTTACAGGATAATTGTATAATAGTAAATGAGAGTTGCCAACAGCAGCAAAAAACAAAAAAGTGAGATAAGGAATGAAGAAACTGGTTACAGGAATTCTGGCACATGTAGATGCCGGAAAAACAACCCTGTCGGAAGCGATGCTTTATACGACAGGAAGTATAAGAAAAATCGGGCATGTAGATAATAAGGACGCTTTTTTAGATAATAATGTGATGGAGAGGGAGCGAGGGATTACGATTTTCTCCAAACAGGCCCGGATGAGCCTTCCAGATATGGAGCTTACCCTTTTAGATACGCCGGGACATGTAGACTTTTCAGCAGAAATGGAGAGAACTCTGGGAGTTCTGGACTATGCCATTTTAGTGATAAGTGGTGCAGATGGTGTACAGGGACACACAGCTACCTTGTGGAACCTTTTAGAAAAGTATCAGATTCCGGTGTTTTTATTCATTAACAAGATGGACCAGCAAGGAATTGAAAAAGAAAAGCTTCTGACAGAGTTAAAGGAAAGACTGTCGGAAGGCTGTGTAGATTTTACAGAAAAAAAGGACAGTTTTTTTGAGGAAATCGCTCTGTGCGATGAAACCGTGCTGGAAAGCTTTTTAGAAAATGGTATTGTGGAAAAAGATAGTATTTGTAATCTCATTAGGGAAAGAAAGCTATTTCCCTGTTATTTTGGTTCGGCATTGAGACTTACCGGAGTAGAAGAATTTTTGCAGAGCTTTTCTGTATATACAAAGGAACCGATATACCCAAAAGAGTTTGGGGCCAGAGTGTTTAAGATTGGCCGGGGAGAGCAGGGAGAGAGACTTACCTATCTTAAAGTGACCGGTGGCAGTCTAAGGGTCAGGACCCAGCTTTCCGGAGAGGAAAAGGTAAATCAGATACGCCTGTATTCTGGAGAAAAGTACCAAACAACAGAGGAAGTCGTTGCTGGAGAAGTATGTGCGGTTACCGGACTTACTAAAACCAGGCCAGCAGAGGGATTTGGCTTTGAAAGAGAAAGAAAGGCAGTAACACCGGTGCTGGAGCCTGTCCTTTCCTATCAGATTCTTTTGCCGGAGGGAATGGATGCAGCTCAAATACTTCCAAAGCTTCGGCAGCTGGAGGAAGAGGATCCGATGCTTCACATTGTCTGGCAGGAGGAGCTTTCCCAGATCATGGCAGAGCTTATGGGAAAAGTGCAGCTGGAGGTTCTAAAACGACAGATTCAGGATAGATTTGGTGTTACAGTTTCCTTTGGTGAGGGAGCTATTGTATATAAAGAGACGATTGCAGATATTGTGGAGGGAGTTGGACACTTTGAACCGCTCCGCCACTATGCAGAGGTGCATTTACTATTGGAGCCCCTTCCTCCTGGCAGCGGACTGATATTTGAGTCGACTGTAAGTGAGGATGAGCTGGATAAAAACTGGCAGAGACTTATTTTAACCCATCTGCAGGAGAAGGAACATAAGGGTGTCCTGACAGGCTCGGCAATTACGGATATGCGGATTACACTGGCAGCAGGAAAGGCCCACTTAAAGCATACGGAGGGCGGTGATTTTCGTCAGGCTACTTACCGTGCAGTACGGCAGGGGCTTATGAAGGCACAGTCTGTGCTTTTGGAGCCTTACTATGACTTTCGGCTGGAGCTGCCAAAGGAGTATATTGGAAGGGCGATGACGGATATTGAAAGGCTGGGAGGAAGCCTTATGCCGCCGGAAAATGAGTATGGAATGGCAGTACTGACGGGAAGTGCACCGGCAGTCTGTATGACAAACTACCAGCAGGAGGTAACGGTTTATACAAAAGGAACAGGACGGCTGGCCCTTTCTTTTCGAGGCTATGAGCCTTGTCATAATCCGGAGGAGGTCATTGCAAACAGAGGCTATGAGCCGGAAAGAGACCTGGCTAATCCTTCATCCTCGGTATTTTGTGCCCATGGAGCAGGATTTTATGTCGAGTGGGATAAGATAGAGGATTACATGCATCTGGAAAGCGTCTTGAAAGGTTGGGAAAAGGGAATCAGGACTGAAACGGAAATCTGGGAAACGGGGCAAGGAAAAACAGAGGAACTCTGGCTTGGAACAGAGGAAATAGATGCCATTCTTGAAAAGACCTTTTACGCCAACCAGGGAGACAAAACCGCTTGGAAACAGCATAAAAAGATGAGAGAGAGCCAGCCGGCAGCGGTGAGAAGCTATCAGCCGATACTGAAAAAAGAGGAATATCTTTTAGTTGATGGATATAATATTATATTTGCCTGGGAAGAGCTTTCCAAGCTTGCCAAGATAAATATGGATGGAGCCAGGGGACGGCTTTTAGATATTCTGTCTGACTATCAGGGCATCCGAGGCTGTCATTTAATGGTGGTTTTTGATGCTTACCGTGTGCAGGGTCATCAGACGGAGGTTAGCCGCTACCACAATATTTTTGCAGTATATACTGGAGAGGCGGAGACTGCAGATCAGTATATTGAGAAATTTGCTCATGAAAATGCTAAAAAATACCAGATTACGGTAGCTACCTCGGATGGCTTAGAGCAGGTGATTATCCGTGGAAAGGGTTGTAGACTTTTATCCGCCCGGGAGCTTTCTGAAGATATAAGTCATGCGAAGGCAAGGCTTACGGAAGAATATATGGAAGGGACTTTGACAGGCAGAAGCTTTTTGTTTGATGGTGTTTCAGAGGAAACAGCCGGAAAAATTGAGGCTATCAGGAAAGGAGAAAAGGATGAGAGAACATAAAAATTTCAGCCGTCTGACAAATTATCCTACGGTAGGTGTCGGAAGGTCGATTCATTTGGTGCCGATGGATATTGTCGGTGGCTTTGAGGTGCGTCCGGGCTTCTATGAAATTAATGGAGCAACAGCGATTCCAGGTGGAGTCAACTTTACGGTTCATTCTCATAATGCAACGGGGATTGAGCTTCTATTGTTTCACAGGCAGGAACCTGAGCCATTTGCTGTTTTGCCTTTCCCTAAGCATTACCGGATAGGAAATGTCTATTCCATGATTGTGTTTCAACTGGACATTGAGGAATTTGAGTATGCCTACCGGGTTGATGGACCCTATGAGCCAGAAAAGGGCTTGATTTTCGATAAGACAAAATTTTTACTGGATCCTTATGCAAAGGCTGTAACGGGCCAGAGCGTATGGGGAATGCCATCGCCAGGCGGTCAGCACTATAAAGCCAGAGTTGTAAAGGACAATTTTGATTGGGAGGCTATGGGACATCCTTTGATTCCAATGCAGGACTTGATTATCTATGAGCTCCATGTCAGAGGCTTTACAAAGCATGCCTCCTCTGGTGTGGAAAATCCAGGCACTTTTGATGGATTGCTGGAAAAGCTTCCGTATCTTTTGGAGCTGGGAGTCAATGCGGTAGAGCTGATGCCGATATTTGAGTTTGATGAGATGCTGGATTACAGAGAGGTAGATGGACAGAAGCTCTATAATTACTGGGGTTATAATACAGTAAGCTTTTTTGCACCTAATACCAGCTATACCGCCAGCACCGAATACAATCGGGAGGGAAATGAGTTAAAGCACCTGATTCAGGTCTTTAACCAGCATGGAATCGAGGTTTATCTGGATGTGGTGTTTAATCATACGGCAGAGGGAAATGAAGATGGCCCGTTTTTTTCCTTTAAGGGCTTTGATAACAATATCTATTATCTTTTGACACCAGAAGGAAAATATTATAATTTCAGCGGCTGCGGCAATACCTTAAATTGTAACCATCCGATTGTACAGCAGATGATTATCGATTGCCTGCGGTATTGGGTAACGACTTATCATGTGGATGGCTTTCGGTTTGATCTGGCTTCAATTATGGGGCGGAATGAAGATGGCTCGCCGATGAGTAAGCCACCCCTTTTGCAGTCTTTGGCCTTTGACCCGATTTTAGGAAATGTTAAGCTGATTGCTGAGGCATGGGATGCCGGCGGGCTGTATCAGGTGGGGAACTTCCCATCCTGGAACCGCTGGGCAGAATGGAATGGAAAATACAGGGATGATATCCGCCGATTTTTGAAGGGAGATAATGGAATGGCTCAGGCAGCGGCTTTAAGGATCGCTGGGTCCCATGATATTTATGATCCGATGGAGCGGCAGGATGCCTCCATTAACTTTCTTACCTGCCATGATGGTTTTACTCTGTATGATTTGTATTCCTATAATGAAAAGCACAACGAGAAAAACGGCTGGAATAATACAGATGGAGCAAATGATAACAACAGCTGGAATTGTGGTGTGGAAGGTAAAACAGAGGATGTACAGATTAAAGCCCTACGTTTCCGGATGATAAGAAATGCCTGTGCTGTACTTTTATTAAGCCGTGGTACACCGATGTTTCTGGCTGGAGATGAATTTGGAAATACTCAGTTTGGAAATAATAATCCTTATTGCCAGGATAATGAAATTTCCTGGCTGGACTGGGAGCTTTTGGAGAAGAACAGGGAGCTGTTTAAATTCTTTCAGCATATGATTCGCTTTCGGAAGGAGCATCCAATCCTACGGAAGAATCTAAGTAACGGTATTTTAGGGTTTCCAGATATCAGCTTTCATGGAACTATACCATGGAGTCTAGGGTATATGGATTATGACCACTATATTGGTGTCATGTTTGCTGGGCAGAAGCCAAAGCATAGGCCGGAGATTATCTATATCGCACTTAATTCTTATTGGGAAGAGGTAGAAGTGACTATTCCACCCCTTCCAAAGGAATTTCGGTGGAACCGGGTTATTAATACCTGGAAGTTTGCACAGAATATAGAAGAGCTTTGTGACAATGTAGTAACGATACCGCCACGGACAGTAGAGGTGTTTGAAGCTTTTCTAAATTAGTGGCAGGCAGCATATAATGAAAAAAAGGATAGAAAAGAGTTTTCATGGAAATTTATATTGTTGTTCCCGGTGATACGATAGAGTTAATTGCACAAAAAACAGAAAGTGATGTAGAAACTCTGATTTATGCAAATCAGCTGGTTTATCCGTACAGCCTGGCCATAGGCCAGGCTCTTTTAATCCCGGGAGAAAGACAGGCAGAGCGCGGAATAAGGACGAATGGATATGCCTATACTTACATTGACAGCTGGGTGCTTTCCCAGACACTTCCCTATCTTTCGGAGCTGTCTGTTTTCTCCTATGGCTTTACCCGGGAGGGAAATCTGGTAAATCCACCACGGGATGATATCTGGATGATAGAAGCTGCAAGGAATGCAGAAACTGTACCGATTCTGACACTGACACCTCTGGATGAGGAAGGTCGGTTCAGTAATTACTTGATTACTGCGATTGTGGAAAATGAGGCTGCAAGGGAGAATTTGATTTCCCAGGTGATGGAAACTGTGCGGCAGAAGGGATATGGTGGTGTAGATATCGACTTTGAATATATCCGCAGAGAGGATAGGGATGGGTTTACTGCTTTTGTAGCGGAAATGGCAGATGCCCTTCATGCGGAGGGATATCAGCTTTCTGTAGCACTGGCACCTAAGACCTCTGCCGACCAGCCAGGCCTATTATATGAAGGAAAGGATTATGGAGCCCTGGGAGCGATAGCAGACCAGGTGCTTTTAATGACCTACGAGTGGGGCTATAAATATGGCCCCAATATGGCAGTTGCTCCACTTAATATGGTCCGGAGGGTAGTAGATTATGCTATTACAGAAATACCAGCAGAAAAGATTAATCTGGGAATTCCAAACTATGGGTATGATTGGCCTCTTCCTTTTGTGCGTGGTGTTACAGAGGCAAGAACCATTGGAAATGTAGAGGCCGTGACGATTGCTATTGAAAATAGTGCCGTTATCCAGTTTGATGAAATAGCCAAATCGCCCTTTTTCCGTTATACAAGGGATGGGATAGAGCATGAGGTGTGGTTTGAGGATGCAAGGAGCATCAATGAAAAGCTGGGATTAGTAAAAGAATATGGGCTTAAAGGCACTGGTTGGTGGCAGATTATGCGGCTTTGGAGGGTAGGCTGGATTGCAACAGATGAACAGTTCTTTATTGAAAAATAAAAATTACGCTGTACAGATTTCACAAACTCTGATATAATGAGCAGGTAGCATCGAAAAATTAGAAAGGGGACTTCCGATGAAAAAACACATTATGGTTGTGGATGATAGCCGCTTTAATCAGGCTATGGCCCGGGGCGCTTTGGAGGAGAAGTATACCGTTACCTGCTTGTCTTCGGGAGCGGAGGTGCTAAAGCGTCTTGATGAGGAGACACCGGATTTGATACTTTTAGACATCATAATGCCCCAGATGGATGGCATAGAGACGATGGAGGAGATTCAGAAAAGACATAGAGATTACGATATTCCGATTGTATTTTTGACTGGAGAGACGAACAACGAGGTGGAGGCAGAGTGCCTGGCTTTAGGAGCACAGGATTTTATAACAAAACCGTTTTTTAAGCCTACCATGCTTCAGAGAATAGATAGAATCCTGGAACTGGAGGAGTTTAAGCGGGCAGCGAAAAAGGATGCACTGACCGGACTTTGGAATCGGAAATATTTTGAAGAAAATGTACAAAGCTATCTGGAAAAATCTAAAGGACAGGGAGCTTTCTTTATGCTGGATGTCGATAATTTTAAGAGGATTAATGATACCTATGGACATCCAACGGGAGATGAAATACTAGTTCAGTTTTCACAGATTATCAGAGCTGTCAGTGAGCCGGAAGATTTGATAGGAAGACTTGGTGGCGATGAATTTGCTATTTTTTCTACGAACATTACGGACGAAGAAGCTGCCAGAAAAAAGAGCAGTGAGATTGTAGAGCTGGTAGGCAGCCTGCTTAAGAATTTTGATAGAGAAAGAGGAATATCTACGTCTGTTGGAATTTCGGTTGCCGATGAGCCTGAGACAGAGTATCGTATTCTCTATAAGAGGGCAGACCAGGCCCTTTATCATGCAAAAAACAATGGAAAGAATACCTTTTGTGTAGAATAACGATGCTTCTGAATGGAAAAGAGGAAATTGAATGGGATATGAAAAGAAAAGCAGGTTTTTCCTGCTTCTTTTCCTAATAGTCCTGTTACTTTGTAGCTGTGGCGAGGAAAAGAGGGCTGATTCCTACTTAAAGGAAGGCAATTATGCGGAGGCAATTTCTCTATATGAAGAGCTTGTTTCTGAAAAGGACAGTGACAGGGCAAGGGAGAAAAATGAGCGGCTTTACAGCCGGATGGGCGTGGCCTACTGTGGGATGGAGGACTATGAAGCTGCTATAGACTGCTTTGAGAAGGCTGCTGGTTTTTCCGAGGAGGGCAGACTTTCTAAGGAAGAGCTTCCGACCCAGATATTTGCCTATAACGAGCAGGGGCTTAGTTATCTAAAGGCTTCGGAGTATGAAAAGGCACTGGAGGTAATTTTAAAGGGGATTTCCCTTGAGCCTGAGGAGGAGCAGAAAAAGACCCTGGTAAAAAATAAAATTATAGTTTTAGAGCATCTATCCCGGTTTGAGGAGGCTTTTGCGGAATGTGAGGGCTATATTGGGAACTATCCTGAGGATGAGGAGATGCTTAAGGAATATGAATTTTTAAAAACGCGGATAAAGGAAGAAAAATAAATATGACACAGTTGCATGAAATAAAGGAGCAGGAGGAACGAGTGATTTTACTGGGTGTGGCTACCCAGGAAAATGATGATACCGAGGAATCTCTTGAGGAGCTGTCAGAGCTTGCGAAAACGGCTGGTGCTGTGACTGTTGCAAAGGTTATTCAGAATCGGGAAAGCGTTCATCCTGGTACTTATATTGGAAAAGGAAAAATAAAAGAGGTCAGGGAGCTGATGGATGAGCTTTCGGCGACTGGTGTTGTCTGCGATGATGAGCTTTCTCCAGCCCAGTTAAAGAATCTGGAGAATGAGCTGGATACAAAGGTTATCGATCGGACGGTTATGATTCTTGATATTTTTGCTAAGAGAGCTTCCACCAGAGAGGGTAAGATTCAGGTGGAGCTGGCTCAGTTAAAGTACCGTTCTTCCCGGCTGGTGGGACTTAGAAGTTCTTTGTCCCGTCTGGGAGGCGGCATTGGAACCAGAGGACCGGGAGAAAAGAAGCTGGAGATGGACAGACGTTTGATTCGTGACCGTATTGGACAGCTGAATAAGGAGCTTTCAGAGGTAAAACAGGCAAGAGAGACGGCAAGAAAGCAAAGAAGCAAGAATCCGGTACCGGTAATAGCGATTGTCGGCTATACCAATGCAGGAAAATCGACTCTTTTAAATACACTGACGGGAGCCGGTGTTTTAGAGGAGGATAAGCTTTTTGCAACTTTGGATCCAACTACCCGGAATCTTCAGCTGGAAAGTGGGCAGCAGATTCTTTTAACCGATACCGTTGGTTTTATACGGAAGCTTCCGCACCACTTGATTGATGCCTTTCGGAGTACTCTGGAGGAGGCAAAATATGCAGATGTCATTCTGCATGTAGTGGATGCCTCGAATCCCCAGGCTTATGCACAGATGCATATTGTTTATGAGACTCTTAGAAATCTGGGTGTGAAGGACAAGTCAGTTATTACAGCCTTTAATAAGCAGGATAAGCTGGAGGATACAGAAACAATCCTCAAGGATTTTAAGGCAGATAAAACCGTTAAGATTGCGGCAAAGACCGGCCTTGGACTGGGAAATTTACTGAATACGATAGAAGAGGTATTAAGGGAGCAAAAGGTCTACATCGAAAAGTCCTATCCTTATAATGAGGCAGGAAAGCTTCAGGTTATCCGTAAGTATGGACAGCTGCTTTCGGAGGAATATCGTGAGGACGGTATTTATATTAAGGCCTATGTGCCGAAGGAAGTGTATAACAGCCTGGGATGAAAGAGAAGGTGTCTGCTACAATCCTTGTTTTGTTGAAACATTATAAGAAGGAGGGAAAAGCTATGAGTATGGCAGATACTCTGTTTATTAATATGTGCCGTGATATTCTGGATAATGGCACTAGCACAGAGGGGGAAAAGGTACGTCCTCACTGGGAGGATGGAAGTCTGGCTTATACGATAAAAAGGTTTGGTGTGGTAAACCGGTATGATCTGTCAAAGGAATTTCCGGCGATTACGCTGCGGCGGACGGGGATTAAAAGCTGCATTGACGAGCTTTTGTGGATCTGGCAGAGAAAGTCTAATAATACCCACGATTTAAAGCCACATATCTGGGACAGCTGGGCAGACGAAAAAGGTTCCATTGGAAAAGCCTACGGCTACCAAATGGGAGTAAAGCACCAGTATAAGGAAGGAATGATGGATCAGGTAGATCGGGTTATTTATGATTTAAAAAATAATCCTTACAGTCGTCGGATTATGACAAATATCTATAATCATCATGATTTGCATGAGATGAACCTGTATCCTTGTGCTTACAGCATGACCTTTAATGTAACAAAGGATAAGGAAGCTGGCAAGCTGGTGCTAAACGGTATCTTAAATCAGCGGAGCCAGGATGTGCTGGCAGCAAATAACTGGAATGTATGCCAATATGCAGTGCTTTTGCATATGCTGGCTCAGGTATGTGATATGAAGGTAGGAGAGCTGGTACATGTGATTGCAGATGCTCACATCTATGACCGTCACATTCCGATTATTGAAGAGCTGATAAGCCGTCCGACCTATGATCCACCAACCTTTTACATGAATCCGGAGATTAAGGACTTTTATGAATTTACGGTAGATGATTTCCGTCTGGATAATTATGTAACCGGTCCGAAGGTGGAAAACATACCAATCGCTATATAGAAAGGGAAAATGATGAATCTAATTGTAAATGTAGATAAAAACTGGGCAATAGGACACCAGAATAAGCTTCTGGTAAGTATTCCTGCCGATATGCGGTATTTTCGTGAGCTGACGACAGGTAAGGTGATTATTCTAGGCCGAAAGACTCTGGAGACCTTTCCGGGTGGAAAACCCCTCAAAAACCGGACTAATATCGTGATTACCAGTAAAAGCTGTGAGATTGAGGATGCTGTTGTGGTACATTCGCTAGAGGAAGCTTTGGCAGAGACAGAAAAATATCCTTCTGAGGAGGTATTTGTTGTCGGAGGAGCCAGTGTTTATGAACAGTTTTTACCATACTGTGATAGAGCCTATGTAACCCGGACAGATTTTTCTTATCAGGCCGATACCTGGTTCCCAAATCTTGACAAGCTACCAGACTGGGAGCTTACTGGGGAATCAGAGGAGCAGACCTATTATGATTTAGAATATTATTTCTGCAAGTATGAGAGAAAGACAAGCTAGGCGGGGAGATATTCATGAATTATGCAATAATAACGATAGGACAGATTATCGCCATGTTTGTGATTATACTGTGTGGCGGTATTTTGTATAAAAAGGGGTTGATAACAAAGGAAGGGAATCAAACCTCTAATAATATACTTTTATACCTGGTAAATCCAGTGGTGGTATTTAATGCTTTTCAGCGGGAATTTGACCCGCAGCTTTTGAAAAATTTAGGAATGTCAGCCGTGCTTTCATTTTTGGCAATTTTAATTTCTATAGGGGTAGCCAGGCTGCTTTTTGCCAGTAAGGGACAGGATGCAAAGACAAGGGATTTGGAAAAATTCTCCTGTATTTATACGAACTGCAGTTTTTTTGGAATTCCACTGGTTAGTAGTATTTTAGGTGATGAGGGTGTTTTGTATATATCCGCCTATTTAATTGCCTTTAATCTGCTGGCATGGACCCATGGACTGGCATTAGTTACAGGAAAAGCAGATAAAGAAAACCTTAAAGAACTGTTTCGTACACCGTTGCTCCCGGCTGTGGCTGCTGGCTTTTTTATGTTTATTTTTGGGCTTCGTCTGCTGTCGCCGATACAGGCGGGCCTTGATTTTATCGGAGCCTTAAATACGCCGCTGGCAATGATAGTTGCCGGAGTATCGATTGCTCAGTCAGAGCTTTTTTCTATGTTTAAACAGAAGCGGATTTATTATACTGCGTTGATAGGACTTTTTATTATTCCTTTGATTGTAACAGGAATATTTTCCCTTTTGCCAGGATATGATATGGTAAAAATGGTGGTTCTGATAGCAACAGCCTGTCCGGCAGGAGCTATGGGAACGATGCTGGCCATTCGTTTTGGTGGAGATTATAAATATTGTTCACAGATATTTGCCATGACAACGCTTTTATCTGTGGTGACACTGCCTGTTATGGTAATGGTTATGCAGATAGTTTAGGAGGTTAGGTTGATAATGGAAGAGAGAAAAAATCCCGTTCCTGGCGAGTTATACTGCCATTTTAAAGGAAAGTTATATGAAATTATTACAATAGCAATTCACTCGGAGACAGAGGAGGAAATGGTGGTTTACCGTCAAAAATATGGAGAATTTAAGACCTATGTGCGTCCACTTACCATGTTTATGAGTGAGGTAGACCATGAGAAATATCCCGAGGTAAAACAAAAATATCGTTTTGAGCGGATTGCCGGGAATGAAAGGCCTCTGGAGCAGGCAGAAGTGGTTGATTCCGGTTTGGAGGAGGCTTCCGGGGGGCTTTTGTATGACTTCCTGGATGCCCCTACCTTAAAGGAAAAGCTGAAGGTACTGGAGGATAGAAAGAGAACACCGGATGACTTAACCATTACAAATATGGCAATTTCTGTTGATGTAGTAGTTGAGGAAGGAACTCCGGAGGAGCGCTTAGAGGAGCTTATAGACTGCTTGAAAACCATGGCCAGATTTGAATGTACCAGACTTCGGTAGGAAATACAAAAGTTATTTTTATCAGAATACTGCATAAAATGTTCGTAGAGACGAAAGGAAGGAAAGCTATGTCAAAACGAAGATTTTGTGCAGTATTTTTTATGCTTCTGCTTCTTGGGTGTTTTGGGGCAGAAAAAGAGGTGTATCAAGCCGTAATGCAGTCCGATGAGACAATGGAGAAAAAAATTGCCTACCTTACCTTTGATGATGGACCATCAAAGGTGACAGAGCAGATTCTTGCCATATTAAAAAAGGAAAATGCCAAAGCAACCTTTTTCCTAATTGGGCAGCAGATTACAGAGGACACAATTCCGTTACTCCAGCAGATGGTAGAGGAGGGACATGAGCTGGGAATTCATACCTACAGCCATAAATCCGAGGAAATCTATCAATCGGCAGATGCCTATGTGGAGGATGCTTTAAAAACGGCGGAACGGATAAAGGAGGCAGTTGGGGTAGAGCCTAAGTATTTCCGCTTCCCATGGGGCAGCAACAACTGTTATGCCAAAGGCATCAAGGAAGAGGTAGTACGTCAGATGGAAGAGAAGGGGTATACCTATTTTGACTGGAATGTAAGTGGAGAGGATTCTGTTGGCAGACCGGATAAGGCTTCTATATTCAGAAATGTAAAGAAGGATGCCCTGAAATACAATGAGCCAGTAGTGCTTTTGCATGATTCTGCTACGAATAAAAATACGGCAGAGACGCTTCCAGACATTTTACGGCTTTTGAAGGAGGCAGGCTACGAGTTTGAAACGGTAGATAAACGCTCACGGCCATATCAGTACCATTGAAGAAATACTTGACATTTCGGGGAAAAGTGTGCAATATTAAAGTATACAAAGGAGGGATTGATATGGCAGTATCAGGTATTAATAATCAGGTAGCGGCTTCCTATGAGAAGCTTTCCTCTATGAAACAGATAAACAAGGCAGCAGATAATGCTGCAGGACTTGCCATTGTAAATAAAATGGAGAGTCAGACGAATGGATATGATGTGGGTACGAAAAATACCCAGACTGGTCAGGACTTGTTAAAAACAGCTGATGGTGCTTTAGAAAGTATTACGAATAGTCTGCAGAAAATTCGTGAGATAAGTGTGCAGGCTTACAATGCTGTCTATGCACCAGAGGATAAGGCTGCTCTTCAGAATGAGGTACAAAGCCTCAAGGATGGTATCCAGGAGGTAGCCCGTAATACTGAATTTAACACTTTGAAGCTTTTAGATGGAAGCATGGCAGATTTGAACCTTGCGATGAACCCAGATGGAACCGGCATGGAAATTCAGATGGCAAATGCTACCCTGGACACACTCGGTATTGAGGATTATGACGTAACAGGGAATTTTGATATTAGTAAGATTGATGCAGCTTTAGAAAAGGTGACTTCTGCGAGAGCTTCCTTAGGTGCCGGCTCAAATGCGATGGATTCTGCAATTAACTATAATCAGCTTGCCAGCCAAAATCTGACAGCAGCCTCCAGTCGTATTGAAGCTCTGGATGTAGAAAAGGAAGTTGCAAAGCAGAAAAAGAATGAGATTCTGCAGCAGTATCAGCTGTTTACCCAGCAGGCAAAGCAGGAGGAAGAAAAGAAGAAGGCTGGATTGCTGAATTTTATGTAAATTTTGGTTTATCGATTTGTTTTGATTTTCAGGAGACGAAAAGAGTATTGCTATTGTAGCTTTTAAGCTAGGACTACGAAAGACGATAATTCTAGAAAAATGCATATCATTTATTACAAGTGACGAGTACGCGGACATTCGACCTCCTGTCTCAAGTCCGCTCAAAAAACCTCCGTGTTTTTTGCCTCTGTGGGCTATGCATTTTTAAGAATTATCAGCCCTTCTTCGTATAGCTTATTCGCTACAATACCAACACTCTTTTTTGTCTCCTGAAATTCAAAAAATCTACAGTCCAAAATTCCAATCTTCCACATAAATCTATCGTCTAGTTTGATTTATCACAGGAATATGTTTGCAAGAAAAGAAAGTAAAGCTTGCAGTAAACAAAGAGAGAATTCTATAAAGATTTTATGTTTGATATTGCGGAAGCGAGTCTGAAAATCCAGAGCTTAGATATTCTCGTAATCGAAGGCATTCCTGAGATTACGCTAGAATATCTTGGCTCTTAGTTGAAGAGGAGCGAGCTATCAAACATAAAACTTTATAGAATTCTCTCTATTATTTATTGCTTACTTTACTATTTTTTAACATATTCTGCTGATAAACCAAAATTCTTATCATTCCAAGTAAAACGCTAACCTGGTAAAAGCATATGT
>NZ_LNAM01000170.1:20335-23346 GCF_001461035.1 Acetivibrio ethanolgignens
TCCAAGTAAAACGCTAACCTGGTAAAAGCATATGTCCTACTTTTACCAGGTTATAAATCTGTTTGAATGATTTTGGACTGTAGTTTTTTTGAATTTCAGGAGACATAAAAGAGTGTTGGTATTATAGTGAATAAGCTATACGGAGAAGGGCTGATAATTCTTAAAAATGCATAGCCTACAGAGGCAAAAAACATGGATGTTTTTTGAGCGGACTTGAGACAGGAGGTCGAATGTCCGCGTACTCGTCACTTGCAGTAAATTATATGCATTTTTTTAGAATTATCGCCCTTCGTAGTCCTAGCTTAAGAGCTATAATACCAACACTCTTTTCGTTTCTTGAAAATCAAAACAAATCTACAAACCAAAATTTATGCTAGCTCTGCGATTCGACTTACTGCTACATAAATTTCAGAAATCCGGTACCAGGTAGGAAAATCTACTACGCCGGTTTCCGGAAGCCCAAAAATTCCCTGAAATGCCTGGACGGCTTCAGCAGTTTGTGGACCATAAATACCATCCGTGCTTACCCTTGGAATCAGGGGATAACCATTGGCGATGACATTCAACTGGTTTTGGAGCTGACGTACTTTATCACTTCGGCTGCCGATAGTAAGATCCTGACCTGGCCAGGAGGAAGGTACACCGGAAATCTCCTCAGAGGTGTTAATATACATATCATCTCCATAAAAATAGCGAAGAATTTCTATAGCAGAGCGGCCCTGATCGCCAAGGTACTTTGAACCCCATTGTGTCATCCAGCCTGGACAGGTGACCTGCTTACCGTCACAGTATTGTGTGAGAATTGGCTGGAGCACATCAGGGCGGGATAAATAGTTAGCAAAAATATCGTCTACGGCCTGGGAAATCGTATCGAAAATATTCCGGTTTGGAACCCATTTGTGATCATAAGCAGTAGAAGTTGTGATTGTAAAATTGTAGCCACGGTTTCGATACCATTCGGTGTAGACCCGATTCAGAGTGAAGGACTGGATTGCCAAAATATTGGCGTAAATGGTAGAGGTAGGCCAGGTGGCATAGATTTCGCTGGAGGCTACATTTTTGATGTAATCGCGGTAACGGACATAGTAATTAGGGGCAGAGGTATCCCTTGGGGGACCGTCGTGAACAACAACAAATTCAGGAATAACAACGCGGCTTAAAACAATTTCTCCGGTTTCGC
The DNA here is from genome assembly GCF_001461035.1 of Acetivibrio ethanolgignens. GTDB lineage: Bacteria > Bacillota > Clostridia > Lachnospirales > Lachnospiraceae > Velocimicrobium > Velocimicrobium ethanolgignens. The sequence continues at coordinate 21,516 of NZ_LNAM01000170.1, forward strand.
TTACATCCTTAACCTCATTCTCTGCAATTTTGGGAGGAAAATCGCCGAAAAGCGTATTAGGAGGAATAACGTAGGCTTCAGCGGTATTCCCTTCCCCCATGGCATTTTCTACTGGAAAAAGAGTGACATTTTGGATAGCCTCTACATCAGGAAGAACCTGGACACCGGTAATTTGAACCGGTTCATAGCCGGGAGCACGAATGGTAAGATCGTATTGTGCATAAGGCTGATTGGCAGAAGGCTCCATACTGTAGTCAATAGGAGGAGCAGGAAGCTCAATTGGAGTAATCTGCCCAATATTGTTGGTAATAGCTGTCTCGATAGTTCCACCGGGAACACCGGTATAGGAGATCGTTATTCTGGCACCGGCAATAGGGCGTGCTCCTAAAAGAGAGGTAGTGTGGACGAAAAGTCGTCCCATGCTTTGCGTACTTAATTGGGTTGGATAGATTGTAGACATAAAAAACCTCTTCGCATAGCTTTTTATTATTATATGTGACAGGGTTCTTTTTGTGTCTTCCCCCTGAAAGGGGCATTTATTTCATTGTGAATTTACTACCTGGAGCAATAGCTAAAATCTCCTGTATCTCATGATTGGATTTATCCTCCAGCAAAAGAAAATACTACCACACAGGTAAATTTGGAACAGAGGCTAGGCTATATAGTAAAACCAGATATTCCCATCAAATTTGACTTCAGGAATGATTAGGAATTAGTTATGAAAATTAAATTTTAATTTAAATTTAAAATATAAAAAGAAAAGGAGAAGAGTCTTGCTGATATAAAGGGTTCGATAGAGCTTCAGAGTGCAATCCTTGATTATACGAAGGATGAGCTGGAGGAAAAACAGAATCAGGCTGACAAGGCAGTAAAGGTTCTGGAACAGATGAAGCGGTTTGTTGGAATCTTTCATCTGCCTGCCCTCACCATAGAAGAATATGCAACTGCCGTGGAAAAGGACGGCAGAATTGATGTCGGTAACAGTTACAGGGCAATACTTTATGAACTTGGGAAGCTGTTAGAGAGGTTTAAAGAACTGGTAAAGGAAGGCTTGTGTTGGTTACCGAGACTGATGAGGTGGAAAACTTCCGTTGGTGAGGTTGCACCTGTATTTTGGGATACGGATAACGGATACAGCTACTCCGTATGCGGATATATGAATGTGGAAACGAAGGTGCAATATTCAAAGGAAGCCTTACAGTGCGAGATAAGTGCAGAAATGCGTGTAGGAACCATGGAAACTCTGGATACCAATATAGAGGTTATGGAAAGAGATTTGGCTGAGATTTTGAAGCTCAGCGGAGAACAGGAAAGGCTGTGGAAAGTGTATGAGGATTGGAAAGAGAGGTAGATAGGAGACATGGGGATGAGGGACTCTGATTATTGGAGAATTCATCCCTGTGCGATTTGTCATTAGAAAAACGAATATATACAATTTCGAGAAGTCAAAAGTTTTGATTGTAAAATAAAAAAATAGATGATATAATATTTTTGAGAAATTTGAACTATTTGGCGTGATAAATCGGAGGAAAGAACATGTCAGAAAATCAGGTGAAAATATCATATAAGCCCTTATGGAAGCTATTGATTGATAGGGAGATGACGAAAACAGAATTGAGAAAAAAGACACAGATTGCACCAAGTACATTTACCAAGATGAATAACGAACAGCAGGTGTCGTTAGATGTTCTGGCAAGAATATGTTTGGAATTGAAGTGTGGCTTTGATGATGTTGTTGAAATAAGGCTACCGCAATCCCACTGGCTTTAGACGGTCAGCTTTGAGGAATAAAAACTTTTCGCATTAATTTTAAAAAATTTATAGCCATTTA
>NZ_LNAM01000171.1 GCF_001461035.1 Acetivibrio ethanolgignens
ATCTAATTTTTATCAGAAAGATTCAAGATCCAAAGACACAAGATTTTTTACGCCCTCGAGTAGAATTTTCTTATCCTCATATTTATAAAATCTGCGAGTTACTATTACCAACAATTTTATTAATTTTACGCACACAAAAATCACCAGCCATATTGTAACTGCACTTCTATGACTGGTGATTCATCTGCTTGCCGACATTCTTGAATATAGAAACAAACCGGTTCAAATACCAATTGGTATCAATAGCATATCCCCTTCAAATTCCGTTGGCACTAGGCCTCAAAAGTGTACCCATAATACTTCTTTTCGAAATACTTTCTTGGACATTTTCCGGCAATTCTAATATATCCCTGTTCAGCCAGTTCCTCATTGAGTTGTCTGATTATCTGGTAAGCTTTACCCTTACTTACACCCAATGTTTCAACTAATTCATCTGCTGTAACATATTGAGCTTTCATACTCTCACCCCTTTTCTACTATCACATTTTGTATCTGTTTCTTGTTTCAATATCATTTATACTATCTCTTTTTGTAATTGTCAATACTTCTTCTTGTTGCAAAATATCACGTATTGTGATACTATTTGTTTTAGGAGGTGAAAAGCCATGAATATTATGACGCTTGAAGAACGCAAAGAACTTGGACAAAGACTAAAACAAGCAAGAAAAGAGAAAGGGCTATCACAAGAGGAGCTCGCTAATCTTATCGGCTTGAAGGTTGGAACAGTATCCAAATATGAACAAGGAGATCGCACTCCGGGAATCGGAAAACTCCAGTTAATTGCAAATGCTTTGGATTGTGACACATCCCGATTTGTGGCATCTAGTGATGAATATAATCGAATGACACAAACGACGGACTATGGTAACAGTTTAGATGCATATATAAACTGGTTAAAATTTTCTCATTTCGGATGCAATCCCTGTAAGATTGAAAACGATGATGGAAGTCAATCTTCTTCCTATCTTATCAGCTTCGATAAACAAACCGTTCCTATCAGTGAGGAAGCAATAGGACGGATTATGGAATATCAAACGGAGCAGTTCAAACAACTCATCCGACTCATTAGCGAGGACCTTCGATAGTAAAGGTATAGCATATGCCAGTTTATAAAGACGAAGAAAGAGGAACCTGGTATGTCAGATGTTATTACGAAGATTTTACCGGAAAGAAAAAACAGATAAAGAAACGAGGCTTTAAGCTTCAGCGTGAAGCCAAGGAATGGGAAGCAGATTTCCTAAGAAAGCACAAAGGCAGTACGGACATGACCTTCCGCTCTATGTACGAGATTTATATAGAGGACATGGGGCACCGCTGCCGTCAGAGCACCATCGATGGAAAGAAGCATGTATTCGAGAAGCTGATTCTCCCGTATTTTGAGAATAAGCCCATTAATAAGATTACTCCCAAGGACATCCGGACCTGGCAGAATGAAATGATTGCGAAGGATTATTCCAACTCCTACTTAGACAGGATGCAGAATATGATTACCGCACTTTTCAATTATGCAGTGGACTACTTCAACTTATCCGAGAATCCCTGTCACAAGGCTGGCAGAATGGGTAAGCGTGAAGTTGTGGTTAATTTCTGGACAAAGGACGAATTTGACCGGATACTGGCAGCCATGGAAGATGATCCTACCGCACACGTTTCGTTTTCACTATTGTACTTCTCTGGCATCCGTTTTGGAGAATTCCTTGCTTTGACACCGAAAGACTTTGATTTCGAAAAGAACACCCTCGATATCACCAAAAGTCTCCAGCGGATAAATAAGCAGGATGTGGTTACACCACCCAAAACACCGAAGAGTATCCGGAACATTATCATACCGGACTTTGTAATGAACGAAGTAAAAGATTATATGTCAAAGCTTTATGATTTAAAAGATACGGACAGGGTCTTCCCCTTCACCAAATCTTATATCAATAATGCGATGGCAAGGGCTTGTAAGAAAAGCGGAGTGAAAAAGATTCGAATCCACGACATCCGCCACTCCCACGCCAGCTATCTTATCAACTTAGGCTGTGCACCACTGCTCATATCGGAACGGTTAGGACACGAAAAGGTACAAACTACCTTAAGCACCTACTCCCATCTGTATCCGAACAAGCATCAGGAAGTGGTGGATATGATGCAGAACCAGCATAAAAAGGATATGACAACATCCGATGTAACTGCCCCGGCAGAAGCATCGAAAGAACCCAAACCACAGAACGCAAGGTTCAAGGTCGTAAGTCCAAAGGATAAAATAAGCCCACAGCAAGTCCACGAGAATGACTTAAGTCCATGCGTTGGCTTCAACCGACGCACATAAAAAGGCTCAACCCCTTGTAAACAAAGGGCTGAGCCAACAAAGTCATTTAATACTCAAACAGTATTTAATTACTCGATAATTGTAGCAACACGGCCAGAACCTACTGTTCTACCACCTTCACGGATAGCGAAAGTAAGACCCTGCTCCATAGCAATTGGGTGGATTAACTCAATGGTCATCTCTACGTTATCGCCAGGCATGCACATCTCTGTACCTTCTGGAAGGTTAACTACACCAGTAACGTCAGTTGTTCTGAAATAGAACTGTGGTCTGTAGTTGTTGAAGAATGGAGTATGACGTCCACCTTCGTCCTTAGTTAAAACGTATACCTGAGCGGTAAACTTTGTGTGGCAGGTAACAGAACCTGGCTTAGCAAGAACCTGGCCTCTTTCGATTTCGTTTCTCTGAACACCACGAAGAAGAGCACCGATGTTATCACCAGCCTGAGCCTCATCAAGAAGCTTACGGAACATCTCAATACCGGTTACAACAACCTTACGAGTCTCTTCCTTGATACCAACGATTTCAACTTCCTCAGATACATGAAGAACACCACGCTCAACACGGCCTGTAGCAACAGTACCACGACCTGTGATAGAGAATACGTCCTCAACTGGCATCAGGAATGGCTGATCAGTTGCACGCTGTGGATCTGGAATATAGTCATCTACTGTAGCCATTAATTCCATAATCTTATCGCCCCACTCGCCGTTTGGATCTTCAAGAGCCTTAAGAGCGGAACCCTTAACGATTGGGCAATCAGAGAATTCATACTCCTCTAACTGCTCTGTGATTTCCATCTCTACTAATTCAAGTAACTCTGGATCATCAACCATATCGCACTTGTTCATGAATACTACGATATAAGGTACACCTACCTGACGGGATAATAAGATGTGCTCCTTTGTCTGAGCCATAACACCGTCAGTAGCAGCTACTACAAGGATAGCACCATCCATCTGAGCAGCACCAGTAATCATGTTCTTTACATAGTCAGCATGGCCTGGGCAGTCAACGTGTGCATAGTGTCTCTTCTCTGTCTCATACTCAACGTGAGCAGTAGAGATAGTGATACCACGCTCTCTCTCTTCTGGAGCCTTATCGATGTTCTCGAAATCGGTAGCTGTGTTACCAGCAACTCTCTCAGAAAGTACCTTTGTGATAGCAGCTGTTAAAGTTGTCTTACCATGGTCAACGTGACCAATGGTTCCGATATTACAATGTGGTTTACTTCTTTCAAACTTAGCTTTAGCCATTTTTAAAAGTCCTCCTTCTACTTATGCCATGGGGCATTTATTTTTTTGATATTTTTCGTCGCGATATGCCCCTCAGGGACAACACCGCCATCTATACTCGATTATATTTCAAATCCGTATATTTTTCAAGCAATTTTTGCATATTTTTAATTATAGTCAGCCACGGCAATGGCTGAACTATAATTTATTTTGCTCTTCCTGCAATAACCTTTTCCTGAATGGACTTTGGTGCCTGCTCATACTTCTCGAAGAACATAGAGTAGTTACCACGTCCCTGGGTTCTGGAACGTAAGTCTGTTGCATAACCGAACATCTCAGAAAGTGGAACATAGCCCTTAACCATCTTTCCTCCACCGATGTCCTCCATACCCTCGATACGTCCACGGCGAGCATTGATATCACCAATAACATCACCCATGTACTCCTCCGGCATGGTTACTTCAACTCTCATGATAGGCTCTAACAGTACAGCACCACCCTTAGCCATAGCATCCTTGAATGCCATGGAGCCAGCAATGTGGAAAGCCATTTCGGAAGAGTCGACCTCATGGTAGGAACCGTCATATACAGTCGCATGAACACCAAGTACAGGGAATCCTGCAAGGATACCTGCCTTAGTCGCCTCTTCAATACCTTCACCAACAGCTGGAATGTATTCCTTAGGGATGGCACCACCGACAACCGTAGATTCGAATTTAAAAGTCTCTTCTGCATTGGCATCCATAGGCTCAAACCTAACCTTACAGTGTCCGTATTGACCACGTCCACCTGACTGCTTAGCATATTTGCTGTCAACCTCAACAGTCTTTGTAAAGCCTTCCTTATAAGCAACCTGAGGGGCACCTACATTAGCCTCTACCTTGAACTCGCGAAGCAGACGGTCTACGATGATCTCCAGGTGGAGCTCACCCATACCAGCGATAATAGTCTGTCCAGTTTCCTGATCAGTATGAGCCCGGAAGGTAGGATCTTCTTCAGAAAGCTTTACTAAAGCTTCACCTAACTTGCCCTGACCAGCCTTAGTCTTAGGCTCAATAGCCAGCTCAATAACTGGCTCTGGGAATTCCATAGACTCTAAGATAACCGGATGCTGCTCATCGCAGATGGTATCACCGGTACTAGTAACCTTAAAGCCTACTGCCGCAGCGATATCTCCGGAATATACCTTGTCTAATTCTTCTCTCTTATTAGCATGCATCTGTAAGATACGACCTACACGCTCCTTCTTTCCCTTTGTAGCATTCAGTACATAGGAACCGGAGTTCATAGTACCAGAATATACACGGAAGAATGCCAGCTTACCAACAAATGGGTCAGCCATAATCTTAAATGCTAATGCGGAGAAAGGCTCTTCATCAGAAGAATGTCTCTCAGTTTCGTTACCATCCAAATCAACACCCTTAATTGCTGGGATGTCTAATGGAGATGGCATAAATTCAATAATAGCATCCAGAAGCTTCTGAACACCCTTATTTCTGTATGCAGTACCACAGCATACCGGAATAGCAGCACACTCACAGGTAGCTTTTCTCAAAGCAGCCTTTAGTCTTTCTATAGATGGCTCATTTCCATCCAGGTACTCCATCATTAAATCGTCATCTAATTCACAAATCTTTTCAACAAGCTCTGTATGATACAGCTCTGCATCCTCTTTCATATCCTCTGGGATATCAACGATAGAGATATCATCACCCTTGTCATCGTTGTAGATATATGCCTGCATTTCAAACAGGTCAATAATACCCTTGAATTCATCTTCCTTACCGATTGGTAACTGAAGACAAATCGCATTTTTACCTAATCTGGTTCTAATCTGGTCTACAGCACCATAGAAGTTAGCACCCAGGATATCCATCTTATTGATGAATGCCATTCTTGGTACATTGTAGGTATCAGCCTGACGCCACACGTTCTCAGACTGTGGCTCAACACCACCCTTAGCACAGAATACACCAACAGCACCATCAAGGACACGCAGGGAACGCTCAACTTCTACAGTAAAGTCAACGTGACCCGGTGTATCAATGATATTGATACGATGCTCTAATGCACCAGCCTTTGGCTTAGTGTGATCCTGTAAGGTCCAGTGGCAGGTTGTAGCTGCAGATGTGATTGTGATACCTCTTTCCTGCTCCTGCTCCATCCAGTCCATGGTAGCAGTACCTTCATGAGTATCACCAATCTTATAGTTAACACCGGTATAGTAAAGAATACGCTCAGTTGTTGTTGTCTTACCAGCATCAATATGAGCCATGATACCAATGTTTCTGGTTCTCTCTAATGGATATTCTCTTCCAGCCAAGGATAATTCCTCCTTAATTTAATCTAAATCTTACCAACGGTAATGAGCAAAAGCCTTGTTTGCCTCTGCCATCTTGTGCATATCTTCTTTCTTCTTTACAGAAGCACCAGTGTTGTTGATAGCGTCCATAATTTCGTTTGCTAATCTTTCCTCCATGGTCTTCTCGCCTCTCTTACGAGAGTACAGTGTAATCCAACGAAGTGCTAAAGCCTGTCTTCTGTCTGGTCTTACCTCAATAGGTACCTGATAGGTAGCACCACCGATACGTCTAGCCTTAACCTCAAGAACTGGCATGATATTGTTCATTGCCTCTTCGAAAGCCTCAACTGCATCCTTACCGGTCTTCTCTGCTACTTTCTCGAATGCACCATATACAATCTTCTGAGCAACACCCTTCTTACCATCTAACATGATGTTGTTGATAAGCTTAGTAACAACCTTGCTGTTGTACACTGGGTCTGCTAACACATCTCTTTTCTGAATATGTCCTTTACGTGGCACGTTACTTCCCTCCTTAATAATAATTAATTCATCGGTACTCACAAAAATTAAGTGTCCGCACCAGGATTTTTATCTATACTCTAAATATAACCTTTAAAGCGAAAATTAATCCGGCACTTTCATTAATTAGTGAAGCTTGCTAATCTTATTTAGCGTCTTTTGGTCTCTTAGCACCATACTTGGAACGAGCCTGTCTTCTTTTAGCAACACCAGCAGTATCCAGTGTACCTCTGATGATGTGGTAACGAGTACCTGGTAAGTCCTTTACTCTACCACCTCTGATAAGAACAACGCTGTGCTCCTGTAAGTTATGTCCCTCACCTGGGATATAGCTTGTTACTTCGATACCGTTAGAAAGACGAACTCTGGCGATCTTACGAAGAGCAGAGTTAGGCTTCTTAGGGGTAGCTGTACGAACTGCGGTACAAACACCTCTCTTCTGTGGTGAAGAAGCATCTGTAGACTTCTTTCTTAAAGAGTTGAATCCCTTCTGTAAAGCTGGGGAATTAGACTTCTTCTCTACTGTCTTTCTACCTTTTCTTACTAATTGGTTAAAAGTTGGCATTAATTTTCACCTCCTGTGATTATGGTTAATTGTTTCCAAAAAAATAGAGTACACAAAATGCGTACTCTATCATTATATCATTGTATTCAGAATTGTCAATTACTTTTTCTATATTTTTTACAGCTTAATATTTTTCAACGCCTCTGCAAGTCCTGTATTCACCGGCTCCTTCGCTTCCTTCCGCTGCTTGTTCATATAGCGGGCAACATCCTTTTTGGACACTCCCCCGCCCTCTTTTTTCCGGCGTTCCTGGAAGGCTGACAGCCGTTCCTTGTAGCCGCAGGCACAGGTAAAGGTCTGTTTTTCACCCTGTCCAATAAGCTCCATCTTTTTATGGCAGACAGGACAGCGGGCATTGCTGGTGCGGGCGATTGTCTCCCGATAGCCACATTCTCTGTCTTGGCATACCAGAAGGCGGCTGTTTTTGCCGTTTACCGCCAGCAGACGTTTTCCACAGTTCGGGCACTTTTTATTGGTCAGATTATCGTGACGGAAGGTGCCTTCTCCTGTCTTGATTTCTCCGATCAATTCATCCGTATAGCTCCGGATGCTGTCCATAAAGGCATCCCGCCTAAGCTCGCCCTTTGCGATTTTAGAAAGCTTCATTTCCCAGTCTGCTGTAAGCTCCGGCTTCTTTAAGTCCTCCGGCACTAGCTCTAAAAGCTGCTTTGCCTTGGAGGTTATGAAAATATCCTTGCCCTTTTTCTCAATTAAGAAGCTGTGAAAAAGCTTTTCAATAATGTCTGCTCTGGTCGCTACTGTACCAAGACCGCCGGTCTCTCCCAGTGTCTTTATCTGCTCCTTATCCCGGCTCTCCATATATTTTACCGGATTTTCCATGGCAGAAAGTAAGGTTGCCTCATTAAATGGTGCCGGAGGCTTTGTCTTACCCTCACTTTGACGAATTACCAGATTAGAAATTATACTGCCCTTTTCCAAATCTTCCTTAAAATATCCACCATTCGCTTCCTTTTCATCCTCTTCTATCCACATTTCTTCCGAGGTATCCCCTGCTTCATAGACCTCCCTCCAGCCCAGACTCTTTACTGCCTGCCCCTTTGCTGTAAAGGTCTCGCCGCCGATATCCGCAGTAAGCTTTGTTTCTTCATATTCATAAGGCGGATATAAAACTGCCAGAAACCGCCGTACCACCAGATCATAGATTTTACGTTCCTCATTGGTCATGTGGTCTAACTGAACGTACTGCTCCGTTGGAATAATCGCATGGTGGTCTGATACTTTGGCATCATTTACAAAGGCTGCTTTCTTTGAAAAGCTTGTATTTACCAGTCTTCCGGCAAGCTTCCGGTATGGACCGACACTACAGGCCCTAAGACGCTCCGAAATCGTATCTACAATATCCGAGCTTACATATCGGGAATCGGTCCGCGGATAGGTAAGCACCTTATGATTTTCATACAGCCGCTGCATAATATTTAAGGTTTCCTTTGCAGAAAGTCCAAAACGGCGATTAGCATCTCTTTGAAGCTCTGTTAAGTCGTACAAAAGTGGGGCATAGTTTTTTTTCGATTGTTTTTCCACTGCTGTAATTACCGCATTCTTTCCCTCCAAAGCCTTCCTAAGAGCTTCGATTCCTTCCCGGTCAAAGGAGCTTTTACTGCCGCTTTTCTTATCCTGCCATACCAGCTTAAGCCCCCTTGCCTGTGCCTCCAGACCATAATAGCTTTTTGGCACAAAGCTTTTTATTTTCTCTTCTCTCTTGGCAATCATCGCCAAAGTCGGCGTCTGGACTCTTCCGCAGGACAGCTGGGCATTATATTTACAGGTCAGGGCACGGGTTGCATTAATGCCTACCAGCCAGTCTGCCTCTGCCCGGCACAGTGCTGCCGCATACAGATTATCATAATCATGTCCGTTTTTCAGATGGGCAAAGCCCTCCCGGATAGCCTTGTCCGTTACCGAAGAAATCCAAAGCCGTTTGATTGGCTTTTTACAGCCGGTTTTTAGTAAAATGAGTCTGGCTACCAGCTCACCTTCTCGTCCGGCATCGGTAGCAATAACCACCTCTTTGATATCGGTGCGGGCCAGCTGAGCCTTCACAATATTAAACTGCTTTCCGGTCTGCCGTAGTACCTCATATTTCCATTTTTCCGGCACAATCGGCAAATCCGTAAGCTTCCATTCCTTATACTTGTTGTCATAGCCCTCCGGGTCAGCCAGCTCTACCAGGTGCCCCATCGCCCAGGTAACAACATATTTTTCGCCCTCCAGCACTCCGTTTTTATTATTGCCGCATTTTAACACCCGGGCAATATCACGGCCTACCGATGGCTTTTCTGCTATTACTAATGCTTTCATTATTTCTTAAACTCCTGTATAATTTCATTTGCCTTTGCGTAAATAGCCTCCGGTTCTTCTCCAATATAGAATTTTCCATCCTCATAGAGAACTCTTCCATTTACCATAGTAAGCTTTACATTCTGCTTGCTGCCGCTGTAAACGATATTCTTTGCAATATTATTGAGCGGCTGCATATTGGGCTGGTGTAAATCAATCATAACCAAATCAGCAAGCTTACCCTCTTTGAGAGTATCACAGTCAGTAAGTCCCATCGCCTTAGCACCACCAGCAGTTGCCATATACAAGACATCATTAGCGTCAATAGCTGCGGCATCCTTTTCCTTAAGCTTTCCAAGACCTGTCACTAAAAACATCTCCCGGAACATATCCAGACAGTTATTACTGGCTGGGCCGTCAGTGCCGATACCCAGATTGATACCCCATTTCAACATATCATTGATACGGGCTACACCGCTGGCAAGCTTGGTATTGGAGCCAGGATTTGTTACAACAGAAATATTCCGTTTCTTACAGATGTCCAGATCCTCATCGGTCATGTGAACACAATGGAAGGTCGTACCTCCATAGTTAAATATACCCAGGCTGTCCAGATAAGCCGTTGGTGTCATACCGGTTTTCTCTATGCACTGTGCCACCTCGGATTCACTTTCAGAATTGTGGGTAAATACCGGCTGTTTATATTCCTCTGCCAGAGCCGCTACCGCCTCTAACAGCTCCCGGCTTGCAGTATATTCTGCATGGAAGCCCAGCTGATAAGAAATCAATTCATGGAAATTCTTAAATTTTTCGTATTCCTGTCTCAGCCGCTCGGCACCACTGGCATCCCCGCCCACAGAGCCCTGAATTACTGTACGAAAGCCTGTTTCAATGGCTGCTCTGGCAATCTCCTCTGCAAAATAATACATATCCAGGTTTGCTGTAATACCACTGGTCAGATACTCCATAATTGCAAGCTTCGTAAGAGGTGCTATATGCTCCGGACATAGCTTGGCTTCCATTGGAAATACCTGCTTATGAAGCCAGTCCAGCAGTGGAAGGTCATCTGCATAGGAACGTAAAAAGGTCATAGCCGAATGGGTATGCGCATCCTTGAAGCCCGGCATCAGTACATTGCCCTGTCCGTCAATCTCTCTATCCCAGCTTTCCTTTGCTGCTGCCTCTTTATTTTCTGCTCCCACATAGGCGATTTTGTTTCCTTTTACCCAGAGCTCGCCCTCCTCTACCCAGACGCCGCCCTCCATAGTAATTAATCTTACATTATAAAAACGAATATTCATATGTAGTTCTCTCCTTCTATAAAAGCCTTCCCATACGGATAATAGATTCAGTAATCAGTTGCTTAAATAATGGAGCAACTTTTGTCGCTGCCTCAAAAACCTCTTCATGAGACAATGGACTGTCCGTCAGCCCAGAGGCTAAATTAGAAATACAGGAAATACCGCAGATTTTCATTCCCATATGATTTGCTGCTACCGCCTCACAGGCAGTACTCATACCTACTGCATCCGCTCCCAGCAGGCCACACATCTGCACCTCAGCAGGTGTCTCAAAGGCAGGTCCTGTCAGCTGGAGATATACCCCCTCCTTAAGCGGAATAGATAAATTCTTTGCTACGCCACGAATAACCTCCTGTAAATCCTTATCATAAATCTCACTCATATCTGGAAAACGTGTACCAAGCTCCTCAATATTAGCCCCAATTAACGGAGATGGTACAAAGCTTGCAATCTGGTCAGTAATCATCATAAAGTCTCCGGCTGAAAAGCTCTTGTTGATGCCTCCGGCTGCATTGGTAAGAAAAAGAATCCTTGCTCCCAAAAGCTTCATCAGCCTGGCTGGTAGCACTACATCCTGCATAGAATAGCCTTCGTAATAATGGACTCTTCCCTGCATAATCACAACCGGTACCTCTCCCACATATCCAAAAATAAACCGCCCCTTGTGTCCGACTACCGTAGACACAGGAAACCCTTCGATTTCCTGATAATCAAGGGTTGCCTCTACCTGTATTGTCTCCGCATAATCTCCTAATCCAGAGCCCAGAATCAAGGCTACCTCCGGCTTAAAATCCACTTTTTTTCTCACGCTTTCGTAGCATTTTAATAACTGCTCATATGTTTTTGTCATTTCCTTCCTCCTATTGAATTTTTACTGGTGCTCCTTGGCTTTCCATATCCAAAGACAGGCTTTTCTATAATATACTCCCAAGGGAGTATTTCTGCAAGACGTAAAACGAACTTTCCTATCGAATTAAAAAGCACCGCCCGGCATCATCTCTGACACCAGGCAGCACCCAACATTCACTCTATTTTATTCTTCTGTGATTTCCTCTGCAGTCTCCTCAGCTGCTTCCTCTGCAGAAACAACTGTCTCGTCCTCTGGGAAATCCTCCTCAAAGTCATCATCCAGCATGATTTCTTCCTGAATATCCGTATTCAGCTTCGTGTTTCTGTAACGCTTCATACCGGTTCCGGCAGGAATCAGCTTACCAATAATTACGTTCTCCTTCAAACCAATCAATGGGTCAATCTTTCCCTTAATTGCAGCCTCCGTAAGAACCTTAGTGGTCTCCTGGAAGGATGCTGCAGATAAGAAGGAGTTGGTAGCCAGAGAAGCCTTGGTAATACCAAGCATTACCTGCTTGCCTTCTGGTACTTCCTTGCCTTCCTCTGTCAGACGCTCTACCTCATCATCAAACTCCAAAGTATCTACCAGCGTACCTGGTAAGAAATCAGAATCTCCGTTGTTCTCAATACGAATCTTCTTTAACATCTGACGAACGATAACCTCAATATGCTTATCGTTAATCTCAACACCCTGCAGACGGTATACTCGCTGTACTTCCTGAATCATATAATCCTGTACGGCACGAACACCCTTAATCTTCAAAATATCATGAGGATTTACACTACCCTCTGTCAGCTCATCTCCAGCCTCCAGTACCTGTCCGTCCAGAACCTTAATTCTGGAACCGTAAGGAATCAGATATACCTTGGATTCTGCTGTCTCTGGATTCGTTACGATGACCTCACGCTTCTTCTTGGTATCGTTGATTGTAACGGTACCACCAAACTCTGCGATGATAGCAAGACCCTTTGGCTTTCTTGCCTCGAAAAGCTCCTCGACACGAGGAAGACCCTGGGTGATATCATCACCCGCAACACCACCGGTATGGAAGGTACGCATGGTCAGCTGTGTACCTGGCTCACCAATAGACTGAGCTGCGATAATACCAACAGCCTCACCTACCTGTACCGGCTCACCGGTAGCCATATTGGCACCGTAGCACTTCGCACATACACCAATGTGGGAACGGCAGGTAAGAATTGTTCTGATTTTTACCTTTGCCTTGTCGCCAGCCTCAAGGATAGCCTTGGTCTTAACAATTCTTGCAGCACGCTTTGGAGTAATCATGTGATTCTTCTTAACAATTACTTCGCCATTATCATCAGTTATCGTCTCACAGGAGAAACGTCCTGTAATACGATCCTCTAGGCTTTCAATCATTTCCTTACCATCCATAAAGGATCTTACCCACATACCCGGAAGCTCCTTGTTTGGATCAGCACAGTCGATTTCTCGGATAATCAAATCCTGAGAAACGTCTACCAGACGACGTGTCAGGTATCCGGAGTCCGCTGTACGAAGAGCGGTATCGGAAAGTCCCTTACGGGCACCATGCGCAGAGATGAAGTACTCCAGTACGTCAAGACCCTCACGGAAGTTTGACTTAATAGGCAGCTCAATGGTTCGTCCGGAGGTATCAGCCATCAGACCACGCATACCGGCAAGCTGCTTAATCTGCTTGTCAGAACCACGAGCTCCGGAGTCCGCCATCATATAAATATTATTGTATTTGTCCAGACCGGAAAGCAGTGCTTCTGTAATCTCATCATCGGCTTCCTTCCATGTCTCAATAACTGCTTTATAACGCTCCTCTTCCGTAGTCAGACCACGGCGGAAGTCCTTGGAAATACGTTCTACCGTAGCTTCAGCCTCATCAATGATTTCCTTTTTCTTTGGAGGTACGGTCATGTCGGAAATGGATACGGTCATCGCTGCTCTGGTAGAATACTTGTAGCCCAGTGCCTTGATGGCATCCAGAGTCTCCGCAGTCTTAGTTGCACCGTGAGTATTGATGCATTTTTCAAGAATCTGCTTTAACTGCTTCTTACCAACATGGAAATCTATCTCAGGTATCAGGAAGTTCTCTGGCTTAGTTCTGTCAACAAAGCCTAAATCCTGGCTGATAATTTCATTAAAGATAAAACGTCCTACTGTAGATTCGATTACACGGCTTTCCTCTACACCCTCTGCATTCCTTCCACAACGTCTTACCTTAATCTTTGCATGAAGGGTAATAGCACCGTTTTCATAGGCCAAAATAGCTTCATTTACATTCTTGAAGAACTTGCCTTCTCCCTTATCTCCTGGTCTTTCCTGGGTCAGATAGTAGATACCAAGAACCATATCCTGAGAAGGAACAGCTACAGGGCCACCATCAGACGGCTTTAACAGGTTGTTTGGAGATAACAGGAGGAAACGACATTCTGCCTGAGCCTCTACAGACAACGGAAGGTGTACCGCCATCTGGTCTCCATCGAAGTCGGCATTGAAGGCTGTACATACCAGTGGATGCAGCTTGATTGCCTTACCTTCTACCAGAGTAGGCTCAAAGGCCTGGATACCCAGACGGTGCAGGGTAGGAGCACGGTTTAACATAACCGGATGCTCACGGATAACCTCCTCAAGCACATCCCACACCTCAGACTGAAGTCTTTCTACCATCTTCTTTGCAGACTTAATATTGTGAGCAATTCCCTTAGCTACCAGCTCCTTCATAACGAAAGGCTTGAAAAGCTCAATTGCCATCTCCTTTGGAAGCCCGCACTGATAAATCTTTAATTCGGGACCTACTACGATAACGGAACGACCAGAATAGTCAACACGCTTTCCTAACAGGTTCTGACGAAAACGTCCCTGCTTACCCTTTAACATATCGGAAAGAGACTTTAATGCACGATTTCCAGGACCGGTAACCGGACGTCCTCTTCTTCCGTTATCAATCAGGGCATCGACTGCCTCCTGAAGCATTCGCTTTTCATTTCTTACAATAATGTCCGGAGCACCCAGGTCTAACAGTCTCTTCAGACGGTTGTTACGGTTAATAATACGTCTGTATAAATCATTCATATCGGAAGTAGCAAAACGGCCACCATCCAGCTGTACCATAGGACGGATATCCGGCGGAATAACCGGGATAACGGTCATAATCATCCACTCCGGCTTATTTCCGGACTCACGGAAGGCCTCTACTACCTCCAACCGTTTGATAATTCTGGCTCTCTTCTGGCCGGTTGCATCCTTAAGCTCTTTTTTCAGCTCTGCAGAGTCCTTTTCCAAATCGATTGCCTTTAATAATTCCATAATAGACTCTGCACCCATACCTACACGGAATGCATCGCTGTATTTTTCTCTGGCTTCCTGGTATTCCTTTTCATTTAATACCTGCTTATACTGAAGGTCGGTATTTCCCTTGTCCAGTACAATATAGGAAGCAAAGTACAGTACCTTTTCCAGAGTTCTAGGGGATAGGTCTAAGATAAGACCCATCCGGCTAGGGATTCCCTTAAAATACCAGATGTGGGATACTGGTGCTGCCAGTTCAATGTGTCCCATTCTTTCACGACGGACACTGGCTTTCGTAACCTCAACACCACATCGGTCACAGATTACGCCCTTATAGCGGATTTTCTTATATTTACCGCAGTGACATTCCCAGTCCTTCTGTGGTCCGAAAATTCTTTCGCAGAAAAGACCATCTCTTTCCGGCTTTAAGGTTCTATAGTTAATTGTCTCCGGCTTCTTTACCTCTCCTCTGGACCATTCTCTGATTTTCTCTGGAGAAGCAAGACCGATTTTAATTGCATCATAAGTCAAGCTAGGCTGTTGTTCATTTACACTGCTGATTTCCGGCATCTTCGGCACTCCCTTCTATAATTAGTCTTCATAATCGTCGTCCCCGTCGCTTTCGCTTCCCAGGTCCGCGTCAAAATCTGCAAATACAAGGTCATCATTCAGCTCATCCGCTGCCTTTTCACTATAGCCGGCATTTTCAAAGGATTCATCGCCAAATCTGAAATTGTCTTCGCCTTCGATTAACGGAGTCAGATCCTCCTCACCGTAATCAATACTCTCCGTCATCTTAACCTCATTACCGTTTTCATCCAGTACGGTAACATCCAGTGCCAGAGACTGTAATTCCTTTAAGAGTACCTTGAAGGACTCAGGAATGCCAGGCTCGGAAATATTGTCACCCTTAATGATTGCTTCGTAGGTCTTAACACGTCCAACCACATCATCAGACTTAACTGTTAAGATTTCCTGCAGAGTATAGGCTGCACCATAAGCCTCCAGAGCCCAAACCTCCATCTCTCCGAAACGCTGGCCACCAAACTGGGCTTTACCACCCAGAGGCTGCTGTGTAACGAGGGAATAAGGACCGGTAGAACGTGCATGAATCTTATCATCTACCAGGTGGTGAAGCTTCAGATAATGCATGAAGCCGACAGTAACGGCACCATCGAAATACTCTCCGGTACGTCCGTCACGCAGTCTTACCTTACCATCACGGTTGATTGGAACGCCTGCCCACTCTTTTCTGTATTCCTGATTCTCTAACAGGAATTTCATTACTTCCGGATCTAATATATCCTTATATTTTGTCTCAAACTCCTCTAATGGAGTATTTACATAATCGTTTGCCATCTCCAGGGTATCCATGATGTCATACTCGTTAGCACCATCAAATACCGGAGTAGATACATTGAAACCAAGTACTCTAGAGGCCAGAGAAAGGTGAATCTCCAGAACCTGACCGATATTCATACGGGAAGGTACACCCAGAGGGTTCAGCACGATATCCAGAGGTCTTCCGTTTGGAAGGAATGGCATATCCTCTACAGGGAGGACTCTGGAAACAACACCCTTGTTACCATGACGACCCGCCATCTTATCTCCTACCTGGATTTTTCTCTTCTGTGCAATGTAGATGCGAACAGACTGATTTACTCCCGGAGGAAGCTCATCGCCATTCTCCCTGGTAAATACCTTAGCATCTACGATAATACCAAATTCACCATGTGGTACTCTAAGAGAAGTGTCTCTTACTTCTCTTGCTTTTTCACCGAAAATTGCTCTTAACAGTCTCTCCTCTGCTGTAAGCTCTGTTTCTCCCTTAGGAGTAACCTTACCTACCAGGATATCACCGGCACGAACCTCAGCACCAATACGGATGATACCTCTTTCATCCAGATCCTTCAATGCATCATCACCAACGCCAGGAACATCTCTTGTGATTTCTTCTGGTCCCAGCTTGGTATCACGGGCTTCTGCCTCATATTCGTTGATATGAACGGAGGTATATACATCCTCCTGTACCAGCCGCTCACTTAACAGTACCGCATCCTCGTAGTTGTAGCCTTCCCAGGTCATAAAACCAATCAGAGGGTTCTTACCAAGGGCAATCTCACCGCCGGCAGTACAAGGGCCATCTGCAATAACCTGTCCTTTTTTAACCTTTTCGCCTTTTACAACGATTGGACGCTGATTCATAGAGGTTCCCTGGTTGCTTCGTACAAACTTCTCCAGCTTGTACTCGGTCTTGGAACCATCATCATTCTTAATAATAATCTGATTGGAAGCAGAACGCTCAACCACACCATCTGCCTTAGCCAGTACGCAGTTTCCTGAGTCTACAGCAGCCTTCATTTCCATACCTGTACCAACAACAGGAGCCTCTGTTACTAAAAGAGGTACGGCCTGACGCTGCATGTTAGAGCCCATCAGTGCACGGTTCGCATCGTCGTTCTCCAGGAAAGGAATCATCGCTGTCGCAACAGAGAATACCATCTTAGGAGATACGTCCATCAGATCAATTTTCTTCTTTTCAAACTCAGAAGTCTCTTCACGGAAACGTCCGGAAACATTTGTGTGAACAAAATGACCTTCCTCATCCAAAAGCTCATTCGCCTGTGCTACAACGTACTTATCCTCTTCATCTGCTGTCAGGTAGATAACCTCATCCGTAACTCTCGGATTCAGAGGATCTGTCTTATCTACCTTACGGTATGGAGCCTCAATAAATCCATATTCGTTAATTCTTGCATAGGAAGCAAGGGAGTTAATTAAACCGATGTTAGGACCTTCAGGGGTCTCAATCGGACACATTCTTCCATAGTGAGTATAGTGAACATCCCGAACCTCAAATCCGGCACGGTCTCTGGACAAACCACCAGGTCCCAGTGCGGAAAGACGTCTCTTATGAGTCAGCTCACTTAATGGGTTGTTCTGATCCATGAACTGTGACAGCTGAGAGCTTCCGAAGAACTCCTTAACCGCTGCAGTCACTGGTTTAATATTAATCAGGGACTGAGGAGAAATACCCTCAATATCCTGTGTTGTCATTCTTTCACGAACCACTCTTTCCATTCTGGAAAGTCCGATACGGTACTGGTTCTGTAACAGTTCTCCTACAGAACGGATACGACGGTTTCCTAAGTGGTCAATATCATCATCATGGCCTACGCCATACTCCAGATGCATATTATAATTAATGGAGGCAAAAATATCCCATGTAGTAATATGCTTTGGTACCAGCTTGGAAATGTTATTCCTAATCGCTTCCTTTTGCTCCTCCAGAGTCTTATAGTTATCCAGAATGTACTTGAGTGCGAAGTAGTAAACATCCTCGGTTACACCAAGCTCTTCCCTATCTGCATCAATGAAGTGGCAGATATCTACCATACGGTTGGAAATAACCTTTACCTTGCGGTCTTCTGCTTCAATCCATACATAAGCAGCTCCTGTATTCTGAATCTCTACAGCCAGCTCCTCTGTAGCTATAGTACCAGCCTCTGCGATCACCTCGCCAGTCTCCATATCTACAACATCCTCTGCCAGCTTAAAGCCTGCAATACGGTTCTTGAAAGCCAGCTTTTTGTTGAACTTATAACGTCCAACCTTAGCAAGGTCGTATCTTCTTGCATCAAAGAACATACTGCGGAGTAAGCTTTCTGCACTGTCTACAGACAGAGGCTCACCCGGGCGAAGCTTCTTATATAACTCAAGAAGGCCATCCTGATAGTTATCGGAAGGATCCTTCTGGATACTTGCCAGAATCTTTGGCTCCTCACCGAAGAAATCTGTAATCTGGCTGTTGGTAGCACTACGGATTTCTTCGTCAATATTCCAGCCCTTATTCGGGTCGGCACTGTAATCATATACATTGTGGTCAAGTGCACGAATTAATACGGTAACAGGCACCTTTCTGTTACGGTCAACACGTACAGAGAAAACATCATTGGAATCGGTTTCATACTCTAACCATGCACCACGGTTCGGAATAACCGTAGAAGAATATAACTTCTTACCAATCTTATCGTGGCCAATGGCATAGTAAATACCAGGAGAACGTACCAGCTGACTTACGATAACACGCTCCGCACCATTAATAACGAAGGTACCGGTAGCAGTCATCAAAGGCAGGTCTCCCATAAAAATATCATGCTCGGTAATCTCTTCTGTCTCCTTGTTACGAAGTCTTACCTTTACCTTCAATGGTGCAGCGTAGGTAGCATCTCTTTCCTTACACTCTTCAATTGAATACTTCACATCATCCTCACACAATACAAAGCTTACAAACTCAAGGCTTAAGTGCTCGCTGTAATCTTCAATCGGAGAAATGTCCTTGAAAACCTCATCCAGGCCTTCTTCCAGGAACCACTTGTAGGAATCAGTCTGAACTTCAATGAGATTTGGCATCTCTAAAACTTCCTTCTGACGGGAAAAGCTCATTCTCACACCATTTCCAACCTTCGTTGGACGAATTCTGTTTTTTTCCATTGATGTTTTCACCCCTTGACTTTATTTTTTATAAATTAATACTTTACTGTTTCCACTCTATGTGATATAATCAATCACAGATTCATTTTATCGCATAGAACACCACAATAGTGCATTTTTCATCTTAACATAGGTATGTCAAGTTGTCAATGCCGAATTTGGGGTGTTTTTTTATTGATTTTTGGGCATTTTTCACTACTTCCACAATATCTGGAGTTCTCCATTTCACTCTCCAAAATACCTTCATTTCTAAATTTTTAAACATAGTATATAATTATTTTATCTACTATATTGATATAATTTATATTTTTTGCTATAATTTAAAACATAGTAAATGATTTTATTATTTTTTATTTCATTCCAGAAAGGAGCTTTCTATGTCTCAGCACATTATCAGCCGCTGTCCGGTCTGTCATGAGTCCCTCATCGCCACCCGGCTCTCCTGCCGCCACTGTGGACTGGAGTTGTCCAATGATTTTACCCTGAATCGCTTTTCCTATCTTACGGAAGGGTCTCTTGTTTTTATTGAAACCTTTATCAAATGTGGGGGTAATCTAAAAGAGGTGCAAAAGGAGCTGCATCTGTCCTATGCCTCTGCCAGGCGTATTTTAAAGGAAGCCCAGAAGGAGCTGGGACTTTCAGAGGAAAAACCAGCACCAGTTTCCGAACCAGCAATTACCGCCCTTCCTGTCTATGAGGACGAATCTGCCACCGTGCAGGCTATCAAAAAGAAATTAAACCGTGCCAAGGGGATGGCTAATATTTCCACCTCCCGCGGCAAGGTCTTTTCTATCTATTACGAAGAATATGGAAACGGCATCTATGCCTCTAACCTTCCAAAAAGCCGTATGCTCTCCTGGACTGCCTTTGACAGAGCTATTGAGCTTCTGGAGAAAAAGGGCGGTGCTGCTCCAAAGGGACTGGCTATGAAAGCCCGCCTGGGCGAGCCGGAGCTTACTCTTGACACCGTAGAGGGCTATGTGGCTTATCATGCCTTTGGAGTAAAAAAAGGCGAATCCACCATACGAACCATTTCCGCTCTGGCCGCTATTTTAGACTGGGCGGGCATATGTGAAAATGGATATGGGTATCTGCGTTTGAAAAACTAGGAAAAGGTTCTGGATTTCGTTTTTGAAATCCAGAACCTTTTAAAAATCCCTATAAATTACAAGCTGGAATAATACAGATAATCTTCCTGTTCCTTTGTAAGCGTATCAATATGCTTTCCAAGGAAGGCAAGCTTTCTGCCTGCCACCTCGCGGTCAACCTCCTTTGGAACATCAATCAGCTTTTCCGTCAGCTCCTTACCATGCTCTACCAGATATTTTGCACTCAAAGCCTGAATCGCAAAGCTCATATCCATAATCTCTGCCGGATGTCCATCACCAGCAGCCAGATTAACAAGACGCCCCTCTGCCAGCAGATATACCCATTTGTCCTCTGCCAGCTTGTAGCCCATGATATTCTTTCTCTGCTCTGCCTTTTCCAATGCCATTTCCTCCAGACCCTTTACGTCAACCTCTACGTCAAAGTGGCCTGCATTACACATGATGGCACCATTTTTCATAAGGGCAAAATCCTTCTTTGTAATAACCTGATTGCATCCGGTTACAGTAATAAAGAAATCTCCTATCTTGGCAGCCTCGTTCATCTGCATTACCTCAAAGCCATCCATAATCGCCTCGATTGCCTTAATCGGGTCTACCTCAGTTACCACAACTCTCGCTCCCAGGCCCTTAGCTCTCATAGCTACACCCTTACCGCACCAGCCATAGCCTGCTACTACTACGATTTTTCCTGCTACAATCAGATTTGTGGTGCGGCAGATGCCATCCCATACGGACTGACCAGTACCGTAGCGGTTATCAAATAAGTGCTTGCAGTCTGCATTGTTTACCAAAACCATAGGGAACTCCAGCTCGCCCTTTCTTGCCATTGTCATAAGACGGATAATGCCTGTGGTCGTCTCCTCGCAGCCGCCGATAACATAAGACAGCTTGTCCCTCATCGTTGTATGGAGCATATGCACCAGGTCACCGCCATCATCAATAATAATATTGCAATTATTCTCCAGCACATGTGCAATATGCGTATTGTATTCCTCAGCAGTCGCATTGTACCACGCGTGAACCTCCAGCCCGGCCTTAACCAAAGCTGCTGCGATATCATCCTGGGTGGACAATGGATTGCTTCCGGTAATGTACATCTTTGCACCACCGGCTGCCAATACCTTACAAAGATAAGCGGTTTTCGCTTCCAGATGGATAGAAAGAGCAATTCTTACTCCCTTAAATGGCTGCTCCTTACTAAATTCCTCTTCCAGGCTGCGAAGCAGCGGGCAGTTTCTTTTTACCCATTCAATCTTATGCTCTCCGGACTCTGCCAGATTAATATCTCTGATTTCACTTGCCATCTTTTAAACTCCTCCTTTTTACACGGCTCATTGCTCTTGCAGATAGTATACCACAAAACAGTAAGGCAAGTAAATATATATTAGTTTTTTTACGGAACTGTGAAAAATATTCAATAAGATTTGCATTCTGCGTCTGAGGGATGTATAATTACATTGAACAAAAAGGGCGGAACTGTAAAAAATATTCAATAACACTTTATTAAACGAAAAGAAAAAGCAGGTTTAATTGAATAAAAGTTACGAAAGCGTATAAAATGTTCAATAAAGGAGAGTGACTTATGGATATCAAGAGAGATAAATACCTGAACGATTTGATTAACCGTATGCATAATGGAATGATAAAGGTTGTAACTGGTATCAGAAGATGTGGGAAGTCATATCTTCTATTTAATATTTTCAAGAACTATTTGTTAGAG
This sequence comes from Acetivibrio ethanolgignens, assembly GCF_001461035.1. Lineage (GTDB taxonomy): Bacteria > Bacillota > Clostridia > Lachnospirales > Lachnospiraceae > Velocimicrobium > Velocimicrobium ethanolgignens. The sequence goes on from NZ_LNAM01000171.1 coordinate 21,993, forward strand.
CAGGGAGTGCCGACATCTCATATCATTACGATTGAACTGGATCAACGTAAAAATAAAAAGTATCGTGATCCGGATACAATATTAGATTATATTGAATCATTGATAGAAGATGATGAGCAATATTATGTCATGCTTGATGAAGTGCAGATGTTACAAGAGTTTGAGGAAGTTTTAAATTCACTACTTCATATCAGAAATGCAGATATATATGTAACTGGAAGTAACTCTAAATTTTTATCCAAAGATGTAATTACTGAATTTAGAGGAAGAGGTGATGAAATTCATATTTATCCATTAACTTTCAAGGAATTTATGGAGGCATATGACGGTGATATGTACCGTGGATGGGCAGAGTATGTTGTATATGGTGGTCTTCCGCTTACCGTAACAATGAAAACTGAGGAACAGAAAATAAACTATCTGACAAACCTTTTCAAAGAAACTTATTTAAAGGATATTATTGAAAAACATCATATTGAAAAAACGCAGGAGTTAGAAGACTTAGTTAACATTCTGGCCTCTGCTATTGGTTCGTTGACAAATCCACCGAAAATTGAAGCAACATTTAAAAGTTCGATTCAGTCAACGATCAGTTTGAATACAATAAGACAGTATATCGAGCATCTGGAAGATGCTTTTATTATCAATAAGGCTAATCGTTATAATGTAAAAGGTAGAAAATACATTGGCACGCCGTTGAAATATTATTTTGAAGATGTGGGACTTAGAAATGCAAGATTAGGATTCAGACAGGTTGAAGAAACACATTTGATGGAAAATATTATTTATAATGAGTTGCGTAGCAGAGGATATTCTGTAGATGTGGGTGTAGTAGAAAAGCGTGGAACAAATGAAGATGGTAAAGAGTACAAAAATCAGTTGGAAATTGACTTTGTAGCAAACCTTGGTAGTAAACGCTATTATATTCAATCTGCGTTTAGTATGCCAACAGAAGAGAAACGTATTCAAGAAAAAGCTTCTCTTGTCAATGTAAATGATTCATTCAAGAAGATTATTGTCGTTAAAGACGTGGTGAACATTACAAGAGATGAAGATGGTATCACTACCATGAGTATCTATGACTTTTTGTTAAAAGAAAATAGTTTAGAACTGTAAGAATACCTTAATAGGTTTGAAAAAAGCGTGGTAGTGTAAAATAGTTTGTGTTTTTGGTAAGAAATGGCTCCTTTTTGGTAAGAAT
>NZ_LNAM01000172.1:0-384 GCF_001461035.1 Acetivibrio ethanolgignens
TCTAATTTTTATCAGAAAGATTCAAGATCCAAAGACACAAGATTTTTTACGCCCTCAAAAGCGTAAATGGTAAGAACGAGACGATACTAATTTTCGATTCATTGAGCAAATTATATAATTTACTACAAGTGACGAGTACGCGGACATTCGACCTCCTGTCTCAAGTCCGCTCAAAAAACCTCCGTGTTTTTTGCCTCTGTAGGCTATGCATTTTTAAGAATTATCAGCCCTTTTCCGTATAGCTTATTCGCTATAATACCAACACTCTTTTTTCGTCTCCCGAATTTCACAAAATCTACAATCCAAAATTTTCAATCACCCCATAAGTCCATTAGTCTGGTAAAACTAAAGTAGGGTAAATGCTTTTACCAGGCTAGGCTTTTG
>NZ_LNAM01000172.1:394-22744 GCF_001461035.1 Acetivibrio ethanolgignens
TTAGCATTTTACTTGGAATGATAAGAATTTTGGTTTATGCATTGAAAGCTTTTAGTAAATATAAATTCTTTGATACTAGACAGGTTCTGCAAAGATTTTGCTTGCGATATTGCGGAAGTGAGTTCGAAAATCACTCCTTAGATGTTCTTAAAATCGAAGGCTCTCCTGAGATTTTATATAGAACATCTTAGGAGAAGTTGAGAAGGAGCGAGCTATCGCAAGCAAAACTTTGCAGAACCTGTCTGCTGTATAAAAGAAATTACAATATTAAATTATTTCAATGCAATAAACCAAAATTTAAATATCCAGCTTCATATCTCCATTTTTAATCCATTTATTCTTCCGCATAAATTCTGAAATCACAAAGGCCAGAAAGCCCGGTGCCAGAAAATGCATAACAAAGATAAGAATCAGGGTTTTTACCGATCCTTCTGTTGGAGCCATGGTCTGATAGGTCATAATCTGTCCTACCAGTCCGGAGGTTCCCATACCAGAGCCCACGGCATTATTGGTCATCTTCAGAATACAGGTGGAAATCGGTCCTAAAATAGCACTTGTTAAAATTGCCGGGAGCCAGATTAATGGTTTCCGCACGATATTTGGTACCTGCAGCATACTGGTTCCAAGTCCCTGGGCTAGAAGTCCACCCACTTTGTTTTCCCGATAGCTGGCTACTGCAAAGCCTACCATATTAGCACAGCAGCCAATCGTTGCTGCTCCTGCTGCAATACCACCAAGATTTAAAATAACACCAAGAGCCGCTGAACTGATTGGCAACGTCAGTATCATGCCCATAAGAACGGATACCACGATACCCATAACAAACGGATACTGCTCTGTTCCCCACTGAATCAGCTCTCCCAGTCTGGTCATAAACACAGAAATCGAAGGGCCTACCAAAAGGCCAACAATACTTCCGGTAACAATAGATATCATCGGCGTTACTAAAATATCTATTTTCGTTTTCCCGGAAACCAGATGTCCGGCTTCAATTCCTATGTAAGCTCCAATAAAAGCTCCCAAAGGCTCCCCCGGACCAGCCAGGGTAATCACACCATCAACTAAAACTGTACCAGCCAAAATCTTGCTGGCAAAGGCACCAACCATACCTGTCGTTGCTGCTGATAAAATAACCAGCGGACTTTCCTTTAGACGCACAGCTACACCGCAGCCAATCCCAGCTCCCGTTACTGCAGCTGCTACCTTTCCCATCGTATACAGGGCATTGCCAAGCTCTCCTCCAACTAAAAGACCTATCTGTTGGATAATCGTTCCAATAATCAGGGTAGCAAACAAACCAGAAGCCATACCACTGAGTCCATCCACAAAAATCCGGTTAAATATTTTTTTCATACTTTTCCTCCACCTTTTCATTTAAAAGCCTCATTGTTTTCTGTCATGTTTACTGTCTTGTCAGAAACTCCTTTTATCATACCACATTATATAAAAAAAGCAACTACTTTTTAATAATTGCCTTTCTCCTCATTTCATTATATAATGAATAAAGCTTTGTACTATTTTGAGAGGAGATTTCATATGTTTCGATTGTGGGGTAAAATCTGGAAGGATACCCGTTTATTAAAGGATATGGTTGTTGAAAATGGTAATCCCGAGCTTAACCGTACCCGGAAGATTTTTGATGCGATAGATGAACTGTGCTATGAATTTGACTTATCCAAGCCTATCTGGCTGGACAGCACCATAGAAGACTTTAAAAAACACGATAAGACCCGGTTCACCCAGGACAATTTTATAGATTCGATTGATTTTGATTATCTGGAAATCCAGATAATCGAGGAGGATGATTAATATAATGACCGGAAAACTTCTTTTGCTTTTCTGCCTTCTTTTTTTAACAGGCTGTTCTATGAAGCCGGTGAATACTGCCAGCGAAGCCGTCACTCCGACTCCTTCTGCAGTTCCTTCTACACCGCCTGCTGAGACAGAAAAGCCTTCAACTATGCTGCCCAAAGAAACAACACCAGCATCGGAGGAGACTGCTATGGCTATACCAGACTATGATTCCTATTTTTCCATTTCTAAAATTACAACTGCCATTTTTGCCCGGATGCAGGGCAAATCCTACCCGGAGGGCTGTCCTCTTAGCCTAGACACTCTCCGCTATCTTACCGTTGCTTACGTTAATTTTGACGGTGAAATCTGCCAGGGTGAGCTTGTGGTAAATGCAGAGATTGCCGAGGATGTAATTTCTATTTTTAAAGAGCTTTTTGAGGAAAAATACCCTATTGAAAAGATTTCCCTGATTGATGACTATGATGCGGATGACGACCGTTCTATGGCTGCCAATAACTCCAGTGCCTTTTGTTACCGGGTTATCAGCGGTACCGACCGCCTGTCCAATCACAGCTTTGGACTCGCCATCGATATCAATCCGCTGTATAACCCGTATATAAAAAGTAGTGGAAAGGTACTTCCCGAAGAAGCCGAGGCCTTTGCTGACCGCACCCTTTCCAATCCTTATTACATTTGCCCGGAGGATAGATGTGTCCGCATCTTTAAAAAATATGGCTTTACCTGGGGCGGTGACTGGAAGAACTCCAAGGACTACCAGCACTTCGAGCGAAAGCTCTAACGCCTGAAGAAGCCCTTTTTCTTCTTTTCCTTTAGCTTCACCATATCTGCTGCAGCCGCCTCCTGGCGGCTTTTTTGAATTTCACGAATGACCTCATCCAGTCGCCGGAACCTCTCTTCGTCTTTCTCATCCTTATCTCTTGCGAGATAATCCATTTCCTTTAATACCTGGCTAGATACAACCTCGCCTACATTCTGGCAAAGCTCATCATTATTATTACGAATAGCCTGCTCGATAATTTCCCCCATAATTTCCCGAAACTGCTGCATTTTTTCTGCCGGTGACAGATCGCCGATGCCATGGTCTGCTTCCAGCTCCTTTCCTTCCTTTTTTACCAGTGCCAGCGGCCGTACCTTTTCTCCCTTTGTTTCCATTTCCTCTATTTCCATCTTTATGGCTCTCAGCTGATACCCCTTATCCTTTAAGTCCTTTATCTTTTCAAGCATCTTAATCTCTTTTTCTCTGTAGTAACGGTGTCCCATCTCGTTTCTGGGAATTTTAAGGTCCAATTCCTCCTCCCAATACCGCAGTGCATGAGCTTCTACATCAAGAAGCTTCGCCGCATCGGAAATCATATATCTTACCTCGTTCATTCCTTATGTACCTCCCGTTTTCTCATTTTATGAAGCTTGTATTTCTTTACATAAACTACATTATACGAAAGGAAACCCTCTTTGCAACAAAATTTTATCGACGTAATTTTACTGTCCTGTCAGATATTGCAGGATTTTCTCTAATGGGGTATAATCATAGGATAAAGGCAACTATGAATTTTTACGCAGAGGGGGACACATATTCCTATGATGAAAATTAATATTTACTATGGCGGACGCGGATTGATAGAGGATTCTACCCTTTATGTCCTTAATAAGATTACAATGGTTTTAGAAGAGCTTCGGGTCGAAGTCCGTCGATATAATCTTTATGAAGATAAACAGGGGATTTCTACCCTTCCGAGCACCTTAAAGGACTGTGATGGTATTATCCTGGCTACCAACGTGGAATGGTTTGGCCTTGGCGGCCTCTTAAGCCAGTTTCTGGATGCCTGCTGGCTCTATGCCGATAAGGAAAAGGTAAAAACAATTTATATGATGCCAGTCATTATTTCCAACATTTACGGTGAGCGGGAGCAGGAGCTTTCTCTTCTGCGTGCCTGGGAGCTTTTAGGCGGCCTTACCTGCCGGGGCATCTGTGCCTATGTCAGTAACCATGTCGCCTTCGAAACCAGCCCACAGTATTCCCTTTTAATTGAGAAAGCCGCCGAAGGCTTGTATCGAACGATTAACCAGAAGCCCGCTCGATTCCCAAGCAGCATCTACTCCCTTCAGGAGACTATGCTCCGGCTACAGCCTCTGGATTTGACTCCACAGGAGACAGAACAGCTTTCTATGTATGTTTCTGACGATACCTATGTAAAAAAGCAAAAGGAAGATATCGAAGAGCTCACTCTGATGTTTAAGGAGCTTTTAGGTGACGATACTTCCTCTGAGGAGTTTATTCCTGCATTAAAGTCCCACTTTAAGCCTTTGGATGACTTTCATGCATCCTATGCTATTACGATTGAGGATTCTAACCGCACTCTGATAGTCGAGGTTTCTGGTGAAAAGCTTAACTGCTACTATGGTCAAAAAAGTGATGCAGATGTCACAGCCCGTACCAGTTATGCAGTCATGGAGGATATTGTCGCTGGACGGATGACCTTCCAGCATGCCTTTATGTCCGGCTCTCTGACTGCCAAGGGTAATTTTAAGACCCTGAGGGCCTTTGATACCGTATTTCAATTTTAGTATAAGTGAGGTAATGAAAATGAAAAAAGAGGATTGTATTTTCTGCAAAATCGCCGCTGGTGAAATTCCATCCAAAACCCTGTATGAGGACGAAAGCTTCCGTGTTATCCTGGACATTTCTCCAGCCTCCAAGGGCCATGCGATTATTCTGCCAAAAAATCACGCAGCTAACCTTTATGAGCTTTCCGATGAGGATGCTTCCAGAATCCTTGTCGTAGCAAAAAAGGTCGCCACAGTGATGCAGGATATCCTTCACTGTGACGGCCTGAATGTACTACAGAACAATGGAGAGGCTGCCGGCCAGTCTGTCTTTCATCTCCATGTCCACCTGATTCCGCGTTATGAAAACGACAGGATAAACATTAAATGGGCACCAGGCACACCGGACGATACCTTCCTTTCAGAATTTGCTGACAAGGTTTCCACTGCCCTGGGTCAGAGCAGGGCTTAAACAGCCTCTGCTGCCAGCTCATTATTTTTAACATCAATAATAATTCGATTACCTGCCCTGACGGTATCGCTTAAAATAAGCCTTGCTGTCAGGGTTTCTACATGCTTCTGCAGATATCGCTTCAGCGGTCTGGCACCGTAAAGCGGATCATAAGCCCTTTCTACGATATAGTCCACAGCCACCGGAGTCAGCTCAATCGTAAGCTCCTTATCTGCCAGTCGGCGGTTTAAATCCTCCAGAAGAAGCTTTATAATACCGCCAATATTATCCCGGCTGAGCGGCTTGAACATAATAATTTCATCCAGACGATTTAAAAATTCCGGACGGAAATGTCCCCGCAGCTCATTCATAACCAGCTCCTCACTGGCTTCACTGATTTCACCGTTTTCCTCAATTCCCTCCAGTAAATAGCTGGAACCGATATTGGAGGTCATAATCAAAATTGTATTCTTAAAGTCTACTGTCCTGCCCTGGGAATCGGTAATACGTCCATCATCCAATACCTGTAACAGTACATTAAATACATCTGGATGAGCCTTTTCAATCTCATCAAAAAGCACGACAGAGTACGGCTTTCTTCTGACAGCCTCGGTCAGCTGGCCGCCCTCCTCATAGCCTACATATCCCGGAGGAGCTCCAATCAGTCTGGATACTGAATATTTCTCCATATACTCACTCATATCAATACGAACCATATTCTGCTCATTATCAAACAGAGCCGCTGCCAGACTTTTGGCAAGCTCCGTCTTACCAACACCAGTCGGTCCCAGGAATAGGAAGGAGCCAATCGGCTTTGTTGGATCTTTAATACCTGCCTTGGACCTTAAAATAGCCTCGCATACCTTAGTTACACCCTCATCCTGTCCTACAACCCGTTTGTGAAGCTCCTCGTCCAGATGAAGAGTCTTGTTTCTCTCACTTTCCGTCAGTTTAGCTACCGGAATACCGGTCCAGCGGGAAATAATCTTTGCAATCTCCTCATCTGTTACGCTTTCATGCACCAGCTCATGCTCCTGGGTCTTTACCTTTTCTTCCTCTTCCTCCAGCTGTTTTTTCAATACCGGAAGCTTTCCATACTGGAGCTCTGCTGCCTTATTTAAATCATAGTTTCTCTGAGCCACCTGAATATCGTTATTCAAGCTCTCGATTTCCTCACGGAGCTTCTGTACCTTTTCTACAGAAGCCTTTTCATTATCCCACTTTGCCTTTTGAGAAGCAAAGCTTTCCCTTAACTCTGCCAATTCCTTCTGCAGAGCTGCCAGACGGTCCTGGCTTAAATGGTCCGTTTCCTTTTTCAGGGCTGCCTCTTCAATCTCCATCTGCATTACCTTGCGGCGTACCTCGTCTAACTCTGCTGGCATAGAATCCAGCTCTGTCTTAATCATGGCACAGGCTTCATCTACGAGGTCAATAGCCTTATCCGGCAGGAAACGGTCGGAAATATAACGGTTAGATAATACTGCTGCACTGACTAAAGCCGCATCCGTAATCTTAACACCATGGAATACCTCATAGCGATCCTTTAGTCCACGGAGAATAGAAATCGTATCCTCTACCGTAGGCTCGTCTACCATAACCGGCTGGAAACGACGTTCCAGAGCCGCATCCTTTTCAATATACATACGGTACTCATTCAGGGTAGTAGCACCAATGCAGTGAAGCTCACCACGGGCAAGCATCGGCTTTAACATATTTCCTGCATCCATGGAGCCCTCTGTCTTGCCTGCCCCTACAATCGTATGGAGCTCATCAATAAAAAGAATAATCTGTCCATCACTGTTTTTAACCTCTTCCAATACAGCCTTCAAACGCTCCTCAAACTCACCACGATACTTGGCACCAGCCACCATGCTTCCCATATCCAGGGCAAAGAGCTTTTTATCCTTTAAGCCCTCCGGTACATCTCCCCGGACAATACGCTGGGCCAGTCCTTCTACAACGGCTGTTTTACCAACACCCGGCTCGCCAATCAGCACCGGATTATTTTTCGTCTTGCGGGATAATATCTGGATTACATTACGAATCTCTGAATCCCGTCCAATGACCGGGTCAAGCTTTTGGTTTCTCGCCCGCTCCACCAAATCATAGCCATACTTCTCCAGAGTATCATAGGTAGCCTCCGGATTATCACTTGTCACCTTCTGATTACCTCTTACGGTAGAAAGGGCCTGTAAAAAACGCTCTCTTGTGATTCGGAAATCATTAAATATCTGCTTTAGCTCTCTGGACGGCTGCTTTAACATACTTAAAAACAGATGCTCTACGGATACATATTCATCCCCCATCCGTTTTGCCTCGTCCTCTGCATAAATCAGAGCCTTATTCAAATCATTTCCTACATAAATCTGTCCGCCGGAAACCTTCGGCCGCTTAGCAAGGGCTCCCTCCACCTGGGCCAGAAATACATCCGGGTCTATCTCCATCTTTTCTATCAGCTTTCGTATCAGACTTTCATCAATCGTCATCAGACTGTACAGAAGATGCTCCTGACAAAGCTCCTGATGTCCATAATCATAAGCAATTTTTTCACAGTCATTCACTGCCTGCAGTGACTTTTGGGTAAATTTATTTATATTCATAGGATTCCCTCCAATCTGTGCTTGTGTCTTCGTTTGTTCTATAGCAACTATAACACTTATTATTAGCACTGTCAAGAGGTGAGTGCTAATAATTTTATTTTTTCCATGTAAGTATGAAAAAGCGGTAACCCTTGTAAGATTACCGCTTATTATAAGTATACCGTTATTCCCTGAAAATTATTTCTTTCTTCTCACAAATCGTATCTGGCAAACATCATCTCCATTTGCAATAGTCGCCGGAAGATCCAACTCACATCCGAAGCTTTCTGCAATCCCTCTATCTCCGCACATTGCATGATCACAGAGTACCCGGATCTCTTCCTCTGTACATCCCTGTTTCTGCCATGCCTTCACCAAAGGACAATAATGGAAGTCAATATCCAAATGATCATCTGTACACTGTTTAATATCCATCTCAAAAACCCACTGTGCAAACTTAGAGAATAAAGTTTTCTTTAAACCTTTCAACGAATCACCGCCGCCTGCTTTCTTTCGCAAATTTGCTCCCTGATATAAGCCGCAGCGTCTAATTGCCTCAGGTGCATAATCCTTAGAATCCAGTCCCTTCTTCTTCGTCTCGTCACAAAGCAAATACATCCAGAGTGCCCGATGCTCCAGCTGCTCTCTTATCGCTACTATCAATGGATTCTTAAACTTAGGTTCATTTTTAATACTCATCCTTTGCTCTCCTTATCCTAAGTTATGGTAAAATCACATTTTCCTGCTGCCCTTCCATCCATGCAGCCAGATTATCAAAGACAATTTCCGCCCGCAGGCTCATAGACTCCTTTGTTGCAAAAGCGACATGCGGTGTCAGCAAGGTATTCGGAGCAGTAAGTAATATCTCATCCGCTGCAAGAGGCGGCTCCTTGTCAAATACATCAATTCCGGCAGCGGCGATAGTACCATCCTTTAGAGCCTGTGCCAAATCAGCAGAGCAGACTACCGGGCCACGGGCTGCATTGATTAATATCGCACTTTTTTTCATCATACCCAGTTTTTCGGCATTTATCATTCCTCTGGTGGATTCGTTCAGTGGACAGTGCAGCACAACAATATCTGACAGCTTAAGAAGCTCCTCCTTCGATATCTGCTTAATATAGCTTGGAACATCCTTTATCGTCCGGCTGTTTGCCAGAATATCGGCTCCGAAAGCATGGAAAAGCTCTGCTGTTCTGGTGCCTATTTTTCCAAGACCAATGATGCCGACTGTCTTACCTTTGATCTCACATCCGACAAGGCCATCCTTTGTTCCACCTTCACGGCAGCGGTCTTCTACCGCACGCATATTCCTCATAATAGATAGAGTCATTCCCAGAACCAGCTCAGAAACTGCCTCATTAGAATAGCCTGATGCATTACTGACTGCAATATTTCTTTCCTTTGCAGCGTCCAGACCAACATGGTCAACACCGGTAAATGCAATGTCAATAAATTTAAGCTTCGGACATGCTCTCAATACCTCTGCCGGCATAGGCATATTAGCTAAAATCATTGCCTCTGCATCCTTTGCCGCATCTATCAGCTTTTCTGTATCCGTTGTCCTTTCGTACTCCTCAAAAACAACCCCTTTCTCCTCAAAGGGCTTCTTTCGTGCAGCCATTTCCTCCGCAGATACACCAAGAGATTCCATAATTACTACCTTCACGTTACTCTTCCTCCTTCTTTCTGCCTTTCATTCTAATGACCAGTATAAGCTATACTGGAATAAATGTCCATAATAGCAGCAAAAAATTTCTATTGACAAAGTGTATATATGGTGTTATATTGTGTATACAGTATATATACACTATAACATAAGAATCCCGGACTGCAGCCGGTGCTTCTTATGAAAAGGAGCTCACTTTATGGATATCATTATCAGCAATACCAGCAGCCAGCCTATTTATGACCAGATTTATTCCCAGATTAAGGCCATGATTTTAAACGGCACCTTGAAGGAAGGCGATGCTCTGCCTTCGATGCGGCTTCTTGCCAAAGAGCTGCGTATCAGTGTCATTACAACCAAGCGGGCCTATGAAGAACTGGAGCGGGATGGCTTTATCGAAACCGTCACTGGCAAGGGAAGCTTTGTCGGCAGAACAAATTTAGAACTGATTAAAGAAGAGCATTTAAAAAATGTGGAAGAGGCCTTAAGCCAGGCCATTGACGAGGCCAGATTAGCAGGTCTCCCACTCTCTGAGCTTATTTCTCTCCTGGAAATGCTCTATCAGGAATAGCATTGTTTCAGAAAGGATGTATTATGGAATATTATACAAATTACAATCTTGAAGTTTCCGATATTACAAAAACCTATGATGCTTTTACTCTGGACCATATCTCCTTTTCACTGCCATCCGGCTCAATCATGGGCTTCATCGGTGAAAATGGAGCAGGTAAAACTACTACACTCAAAGCACTGCTCGGGCTAGTTAAGAAAGATGCCGGCAATGTACACATTCTTGGAAAAGAATATAACAGGACTACAGAGCTGGAGCTGAAAGAACAGCTTGGTATCGTCTTTGATGAATGCCGTTTTCCGGAAAACCTTTCCGCTGTCCATATTGGGAAAATCATGGCGTCCACTTATAAAAGCTGGGATAAAGCTCTGTATTCCCGCTATCTGTCAGCCTTTTCCCTATCAGAGAAAAAGCTTGTTAAGGAATACTCCCGTGGTATGAAAATGAAGCTTTCCATTGCCACTGCCCTATCCCACCGCCCAAGACTTCTCCTACTGGATGAGCCTACCAGTGGCCTGGACCCGGTTATCCGTAATGAAATCCTTGACGTATTTTTAGAATATATCCAGGATGAGAGAAATTCCATCCTCTTATCCTCACACATTACCAGTGACTTGGAAAAAATCGCAGACTACATCACCTTTATTCATCAAGGCAAGCTGGTGTTTTCCAAGGAAAAGGACTTAATATTAGAACAATACGGTGTCTTAAAGTGTGCAAAATCAGAGCTTACTTCTCTGGAACCGGAGCTTATCTGCGGCCGCCATACTGCCGGTTTTGGCTGTGAGGTTTTAGTAAGTGACCGGAGAAAAGCAGCAGCTTTATATCCAAAGCTTTTAATTGAGCCTGCTACTTTGGAAAATATCATGCTTTATTATGGAAAGGAGATGTCCTTATGAAAGCCTTATTATTAAAGGATTTGCTTGTACTTCGCAAACAGTTTCGGGTTATGGCTCTTATTTTTGTCGTTTATGGAATCTGGGGCTTCTTTGCCGACAATTACCTGTTTTTAGCATCCTTCATACCTTTCATTTTTGTTATGATGACAATGACCAGCTTTTCCTTTGACGACACCTATAAATGGACCGGCTATGCCCTTGCCCTGCCAATTTCCCGCCGCCAGCTGGTATTTTCCAAGTATCTTTTGACCCTGCTTCTTGTGGCCATCGGCGGTATTGCCAGCAGTATTTACGGATATCTTATGCTTTTTATTTTAAAAGAATCCATAACCTCAGAATTTTTGCTTGGCTGCCTTACCTCTATTTCCATCGGGCTGACTTCCTTCTTTATCCTCTTACCAATCGTATTTCAATTTGGGGTGGAAAAAGCCCGTTATATCATGTTCCTTTTGTTTATGATTCCATTCCTTTTGCTTCTTGCAATGGAACGCTTTGGATTTTTAGAGCAAATTTCTCTGGACAGAATAAGCGATACTGTTTTTTCTAAATACCTCCTTCTAGGAGAGGCAGGACTGGTTCTTTTCGCCTTTTTCATATCTCTGCCCCTTTCCCTTTGGATTGTAAATCGCAAGGAATATTAATTTCTGATAATCTTAAAGCCCTGGATCAGTACCGTTGGCAGGACAGCCAGTCCAAGACTGGATGCAATCAGCCGTCCTGTCAGCGGTGCTATTGAAAACAGTCTCCAAAGTACTGGCACACAAAGAACCAGGCCAGTCAGCACCATACCAGCTACAAAAGCCGCGACACTATAAGGATTACTCATGAAACCAAGCGAAAATATGGAATGCCTGCTACGGCAATTAAAGCCGTGGAACAGCCGGGCCATTGTGAGAGTAGCAAAAGCCATTGTACTGGCAGTTTTAGCATCACCCACTCTCAGGCCAATATGAAAGGCTATCATCGTCGCTACAGCAATCAGTCCACCCTGCACCATAATATTTCTCATAAATTCCTTTGTCATAATGCCTTCCTTCGGGTTTCTCGGTGCTTCCTCCAAAAGCCCCTTTTCTGCCGGTTCCATACCTATCGCTATGGCCGGAAGAGAATCTGTCAAAAGGTTAATGAACAAAAGATGTACCGGAGCAAAGGGCACCGGAAGTCCTGCCAATGAGGTGTAAACCACACTGAAGATACCCGCCATATTGCCGGACAATAAAAACTGAATTGCATTTTTAATACTTCGATACACATTTCTTCCATTGGCTACTGCCTTGATAATCGTAGCAAAATTATCATCTGCCAGAATCATAGCCGCTGCATCCTTAGAAACCTCTGTGCCTGTAATTCCCATTGCCACACCAATATCTGCCTTTTTCAGGGCTGGTGCATCATTCACTCCATCCCCTGTCATAGCTACAATATTTCCTCTTTTCTGCCATGCATTCACAATGCGTATCTTATGCTCCGGAGAAACTCTGGCATAAACGCTGATTTTAAGAAGCGTATCCTCCAGCTCCCTTTCTGACATAGTCTCCAGCTCCTGCCCGGTTACTGCCAGGTCTCCTTCCTCAAAAATACCAATTTCTCTTGCAATTGCTGTAGCCGTCACCTTATGGTCTCCCGTAATCATAATCGTGCGGATACCAGCCTTTTTTGCATCCTCTACTGCTGCTTTTGATTCCTCCCTTGGAGGATCAATCATAGCAATCAATCCGAGGAACACATAATTATCCTCACTTTCCGATGATAACGCTACTACTTCCCCCAGCTCCCGGTAAGCAAAAGCTAATACCCGCAAACCATTTTCGGAAAAGCTTTGATTTTTCTTAAGGATGGCCTCTCTATCCTCCTCTGTCATTCTTCTTATCCCCGCCGAGGTAAAAATTTCATCGGTTTTTTCCAAAAGAACATCCACAGCACCCTTGGTGAACAGTACACTCTGTCCACTAAAATTGTGCCTTGTACTCATAAGCTTTCTATCCGAATCAAAGGGAAGCTCCCCCAGCCGCGGATACTCCACCCGCATCTGCTTCTCATCCATGCCAAGCTTTCTTACCAGCTCCAAAAGTGCATATTCTGTCGGGTCACCAATTCCTCTTCCCTCTACAATAGAAGAATCATTGGCTAGTACCGCCCCATGGAAGAGGTAATTCCAGACCGGAGCCACTCCCCAGGCTGGAAGCTCTGAAAATTCCTCTACTGTATATTCTTTTTCATCCGCATACAGCCGCTTCACTGTCATTTTGTTCTGGGTCAGTGTTCCTGTCTTATCTGAGCAGATAACCGACACACAGCCTAAGCTTTCTACTGCCGAAAGCTCCTTCATAATTGCATTTTCCTTTGCCATCTTCTGGGTACCCATAGCCTGCACAATCGTAACAATAGAACCAAGAGCCTCCGGAATCGCCGCAACCGCCAGTGCCACTGCAAACATCAGCGAATCCAGTATCGGCATACTCCGGTACATGGAAAGTAGAAATACACCGCCACAGATAAGCATGATAACCAGTGCCAGCCGGCCAGAAAAAGCATCCAGACTCACCTGGAGTGGTGTCTTTTTCTCCTTTGTCGCATTCATAAGCTCTGCAATCCTGCCAAGCTCTGTATTCATTCCAGTGCTGCATACCAGTACCTCAGCTCTTCCATAGGTCACTAAAGAGCCGGAAAATACCATATTTCTTCGGTCAGCTAACGGTATTTTCTCACCCGCCAGTACTGCATCTGTCTTTTCTACATTTGCAGATTCTCCTGTCAGAGAGCTTTCATTTACCTGCAGGGAGTAGTTTTTCAAAATACGTCCATCCGCAGCTACAAGGTCTCCTGCTTCCAGAAGAAGAATATCCCCTGGTACTACCTGCTCTGATGGAAGCTCTAGCTTTTCTCCATCCCTTATTACCTTTGCACTCGGCGAGGACAGAGCCTTTAAGCTGTCCAGGGATTTTTCTGCCTTTATATGCTGTACAGTACCAAGAATGGCATTTAAAAGAATTACTGCAAAAATAACCATTGTGCTCTCAATATTTCCAGAAAGCATGGAAATAAAGGCAGCTACAATCAAGATTGCTACAAGAAGATCGAAAAACTGTTCTAAAAACACCTGTACAACTCCTTTTTTCTTTCCTTCCCTAAGCTTGTTGGCACCATACCTTTGAAGTCTCTTTTCTGCTTCTTCCCGACTTAGGCCCTGCTCCCCAGCCCTAAGCTTCTGGTACAGTTGTTCTCTTTCCTGATTAAAATAATTGTCCATTTCTCATTCTCCTTTTCCTTATTTTTCCCAACAAATGAAAAAAAAGACTTCTAATGCAGCTGCTTTCTATTGCAGATGCATTAAAAGTCTTGTAACCAAAATATTCTGGCATGCACCACCAGACTGCCGGGCAGCCGCGATGTTGACAGTGCATTAAAACTACTCCCTTTTAATTCAATTTTAGGTTGGTATCAGTATAACAATTGAAACTCCTTTCGTCAATAGCTTTTTTATCATTTCTCTATCTTCTGCACTAACTGCTGTGGCAGATATTTTTCTATCATATTTTCAAGCTTTTCTCCGTCTACCGGCTTAGCAAGATAGTCGGTAAATCCACTCTTTAGGTAGAACTCACGACTACCGATTACAGCATTTGCTGTCAGGGCAATCACCGGAATCCCTACATTCGGTCCATCGGTAATCTGCTGAATTCTCTTAAGTGTCTCTATACCATCCATCTGTGGCATGACATGATCCAGAAAAATCATATTATAGGACTTCTTTTTTACCATATTAAGAGCATCCTGCCCGTTCGTTGCCAGATCACTCTTGATTTCCGTCCTCTTTAAAAGCTCACGGATAATTCTTAAAGTTACCAGAGTATCATCAACAATTAAAATTCTCGCTTCCGGAGCAATAAAAGAATTTTCCTTAATATACGTTCTGCTGATACCTTCCATTTCCAGCGTTCCCATCGGGCGATAGGAGGCAATCCTTTGAGGAAGCCGCACTGTGAATACTGTTCCCTCTCCATACTTACTCTCTACATAAAGACTTCCACCCATAAGCTCTGTCAGATTCTGAGTAATCGAAAGTCCCAGTCCACTTCCCTCGATTCCTTTATTCTTGTCCTCCTCCAGCCGTTCGAAGGAAGTAAATATACGCTCTATATCCTCTTTGCGAATTCCGCTGCCCGTATCCTTTACCTTAAACTCCATCCAGATAGTTTCATGATCCTTTTGTTCCCAGGAAAGGCACAGGGTTATCTTTCCCTTTGACGTATATTTAACGGCATTGTTTAAAAGGTTCGTCACAATCTGCTTCATCCGCAGCTCATCCCCATAAAGAAGCTCTGGTACATCCTCTCGTATCTCTGTTTCAAACTTCAGTCCCTTTTCTTCTATCTTATAAGTTAGAATGTAAATCACATCCTGGAGCATCTGAGCTGTACTGTATTTTTCCTCAGAAAGTGTCATTTTACCTGATTCTATTTTAGATAAATCCAGAATATCACTAATGATACCAAGAAGGGTATTACCAGCCCGTTTGATAGAAACTGCATACTCCTCTATGCAACCCTCCGGCTTCTCTCTGAGAATCAGTTCATCCATACCAAGAATTGCATTCAGTGGAGTTCGGATTTCATGACTCATATTTGCCAGGAAAATGCTCTTTGCCCTATTAGCATCAT
This sequence comes from Acetivibrio ethanolgignens, assembly GCF_001461035.1. Taxonomy (GTDB): domain Bacteria; phylum Bacillota; class Clostridia; order Lachnospirales; family Lachnospiraceae; genus Velocimicrobium; species Velocimicrobium ethanolgignens. The sequence continues at coordinate 15,584 of NZ_LNAM01000172.1, forward strand.
CTGCTCTCTGCTTTGCCTCAGCAATATCAGTAAAATCCTCTATCATTACAACATATCCAATTATATCTTTATATTTGTCTATAACCGGATTGATTCCCAGACGACAGTTTCTATCATTAACACGACATTTGGCATCAAGCTTCTGTTTCTCCTGAGGGTTTGCCAGATATGCGTCCTCATCAAAGAAAAACAGTTCCTTTAACGGTACTTTCTTGTCATCATCCGGAAACTTCAAAAACTCCTTTGCACTTTTATTTGCCAGCTTCAGCTCTCTTTTGTCGTCATATACTAATACCGGAGTCTCTACCGAATAATAAACAAACTGCGACATATTTTCAATATTTACTAAATTTCTGCGATAGCTTGAATAAATTCCATAAAATGCAAAGACACCGAGTGCCTGGCTTATCGTACTTCCTGGAAATGCCTCTACTCCAAACATCGGAAGTATCGTATCCATAACCATGCCGATTACAATAATTATCTCTGCCAAAAGAAGCCGTCCACCCATAACCCGGTCACGCCGTTTCTTTCCTGCTTTCCATATGTACGCCGCTGCTCCAACCATGGAGACCGCAATCAACACACAATAAATGTTATACAGATTATTCCACAATCCCGGCAAGAAGGTATAGGACATGCCGATAGAGGTCTTTTTAAACTCAACATTGCCTGGCAGCAATAAAAATGGGCATAAAATCACTGCAAAATAAGAGATTTTCTGTATCAGCCTTATCGTCCAGTTTTGAAGCCCACTCCATGCAATGACCAGATGAACACCGGAAACAAGGTATACAAACATACCTATCATACCCATACACCGCCACAGATAAGCAATCCATGGATCCTCCTGGATAAATACCATACAAAAGCCATTACTCCATATCGTACTTGCAAAGCTGAACAGAGCCAGCCAGTTTCCAATTGCAGGTACGCTCTTTCTCTTTCGAAATACGATTACGCTTATAAAAAAGGTATTAACACCCATGCCATATAAAAAATATGATATAAACTGTGCCATTTTACCGTCAATCCTTTACTAAAATAAATTCGATAGGAGAATTTTCTATCGAATAAAAAGAAAGCTCTAATCCTGCAGGTGCAAGGTTAGAGCCTTTCTATAATCCAAGGCGACAACCAGATTTGAACTGGTGATCAGGGTGTTGCAGACCCATGCCTTACCACTTGGCTATGTCGCCATAAAATATTTCCTATGACTATTATAGTATACCAAGCAATGGATTATTCGTCAATCTTCTTTTTTTATTTAAACTTTTCCGAAAGCTTTCCTGTTCGGTAAGCTGAAATAAGTTCCATAAGCTCCTCAGCCTGCCTTGTAAGCTCTTTTCCAATATCCGTGTCCTCTACCGTAACCCGTGGGTTCATTACCTCAATAATCCGCACGGTTGGCGTCTGATTATGCTCAGAAAATGGCTTATGCTCTGCCAGATTCAAGGTTCTGGAATTGTAAATCAGGGTATAGCCTGCAATTCCTGTTTTTGACTGATATGCCTTGGAAATGCCCCCATCAATAATAAACAGTTTTCCATTCCCCTTAATCGGACTTTCCCCATCCTTAAGCTTTACGGGTACATGGCCATTAATAATATGGGAATGTGCTCCGCCCAGACCAAATTCCTGTAATATCTTATCACAGATTTCCTCCTGTTCACTCAGCTTATAGTAAGGATTAAACTGCTCCTTCTTTAGCTCAGCCTCCTCCAGATAATACTGTTCGAAGGTTGTCATTTTGCTCTTTCCAAACAGTGGAGACTTGCTTCCGCACCACAGATACCACATAAAATCTACAGCCTGCTGCTTTTTACTGCCTTTTTCCTTAGAATAATAGGCCCGGTTTACTACACCGTTAATCCAGTCCATATATTCCTTCCCTGCATATTCCTTTTCTTCAGCCCTAAAGGTTTCAAATTCACCCTCTTTTGTCATCGGAATACAGCCATGGAATAAAAGATTATTATTAACACATTTATACATAGCCCCATGGGAATACATATACTGTATCTGACGATGCAGCTCGCCACTGTGCTCAAAGGCTTTTTCCAGAATCTCCATAAGCTCTGCTTCGCCCTTCGTAAGCTCCAGTGGCTTTTCCGGATTAATCGTTGGAAAATTTGTATCCTTCAAAGGATATTCCCTACCATTTTGACAATAAACACCCTTTTTATAGTCAATATTCAAAAGACAGGCTCTGTCTGTCATCGCATATTCCATATGCTTTTTAATCAACTGTCCTTCCAGCTTAAACTGGATAATCGTAATTGCCTTGTGCATCTTAGCAGCCAGCTCCAGAGTCACTGGTGCAAACTTATTTTCATCCCATACATTAGGGATAAAATACTGGCAGTCATCATCCCCATAAACCTCCGAAGCAAAGGTTGCCAATGCCCGGAGACTGATTCCGTATCCATCTTCGATTAAATCAAAATTGTTATAATGAACAGCCATGCGGACAACATTGGCAATAAGTGCACAGTTGCCGCAGGCCGCTCCCATCCAGGAAATGTCATGATTTCCCCACTGAATATCTACCGTGTGAAATCTCCGAAGCTCATTAATAATGATATCCGGCCTCGGTCCTCTGTCATAGATATCTCCAATAATATGCAGCTGGTCAATGCACAGGTCCTGTATCAACGTGCAGATAGCAATAATAAAGCTGTCGCCGCTACCCATGTCAATAATGGATTGGATAATCTCCTGGTAATAGTACTCCTTGTCAATATCTCTGTCGGCATGGAGGAGCTCATCCAGAATATAAGCATACTCCGATGGCATTTTTTTACGCACCTTAGAACGGGTATACTTTGTCGATGACTTTTTACATACCTGTATCAACCGATATATAATAATCCGCTGCCATTCCTCCCGTTCCTTTTCTGAAAGGAGCTGCCTTTTTATCATCTTCTCCGGATAATAAATAAGCTCTGCTAAAAAATCCCGTTCTTCCTTTGAAACAGACCTTCCGAACAAATCCTCTATCTTTGTCCGAATAACACCAGAGGCACTTCTTAATAAGTGCAAAAATCCTTCGTATTCTCCATGCAAATCGCTGAAAAAGTACTCCGTTCCCTTCGGAAGACATTTTATCGCATTAAGATTGATTACCTCTGCCGATGCTGCCTGAATATTAGGGTATTCCTTAGAAAGCAGCTCCAGACTTCTCATTTCCATAACTTATCCCTCTCCCCTTTTCAGATATATTTAATCCGGCTTCTGAAGTAACTATATTATATAAAACTTTTTACTGTTTGCCAATGGAAAACATTTTTCTACAACATATTCTATGTAATCTACTCTGCTACACATATATCCTGCAATATTCCCTCCAGAGCATTTTTACTGCTACTGTGACTTCTTACAATACAGGCATTGCAGTGTTGTGCTTCTTCCAGTGCACAGCGTATCATTTTGTGCGATACTGTATTTGTAAAAAGCACTACCAAATCAGGATTTCCTATCTGCTTATCCATCTGGGCCGACATCTTTGTAAATATCTTTGCCTTACAATGATAGCTTTCACAAATCTTTCTATATTGATGTACCATTCTGTCATGTCCTCCAATAATTACAACGCTCATAAAATCCCTCTTTTCCTGTTATTAGCACTCAATTAAAAGTAAGTATCATTTTATATAAGTTAGTATAGACTAACTTATATATTTTGTCAAGTCCTCTCATTGCCTTTCTATTTAAAATATGATACAATAAATTATATGAAAAATAAAATATGTCGAGGTGCATTATGGTTGTAAATGAATCTGCTGAAAATTATCTGGAGGCCATTCTTATTTTAAGTCAGACACGGCCTGTTGTGCGTTCTGTTGATATTGCCGAGTATTTAGGCTTTAAAAAGCCCAGCGTGAGCGTTGCAATGAAGAACCTGCGTGAAAAAAATTATATTACCGTTACTAAAGAGGGATTTATTTATCTGACCGAAGCTGGTAAGGAAATCGCCGATATGATTTATGAACGCCATCTTCTTCTTTCCTCCTGGCTGGAACACCTTGGTGTCGATAAAAAAATTGCTGTTGAAGATGCCTGCCGTATGGAGCACGTTATCAGCAAGGAAAGCTTTGACGCTATACGAAAATTTATTGATTACTTACAAAAAGAGAAGTTTTAAAGGAGAAAAGGAAACAAATGAAAAGCATTCAAACAAAAATTATATTACCACTATCAATATTAAGCGGAATTTTTAGCATATGTATGGTTCTAACATATTTTTTTATGTCGGAAAATATCACTCGCATTAACACCCTTAAAGATGTATCCTATGAGTCTGTGATTATGGCGGATAAGTTAGTGCTGTCCGTTGTACAGGTTCAACAGTGGCTGACTGATATCAGTGCAACCAGAGCCACCGATGGCTACGATGATGGCTTTGATGAGGCTGAGGCTCATGCCCAGAATTTTTATAACACTCTGGATAAACTTGCAGAAACCAATCCTGCTTATCAGGAGGAAGTCAAAGAGCTTCGAAGCAAGTTTACTCCATATTATGAGGTTGGCAAGCAAATGGCACAGGCCTATATCACTGGCGGTCCCGAAAGTGGAAACCTTATGATGAATGAGTTTGATGGTGTTGCCACCAGTATCAATGAAGCTGTTACCGCACTGCGAGAAGAGATACTTACAGAAGCAGATACCAGTATGTCCACTATAAAAGAAAAAAGTATATTACTGCAAGAATTTTCTTTACTTGCAATTGCTGTTGTTTTAGTAATCTATATATTGCTTATATTTACAGTTAGGAAGGGCATAGTCCGTCCTATCCGTCTTATTTTAAATAAGCTGATACTGATGGCAGAAAACAGCGGTGATTTAACCCAGAAAATTGATTATAGCAGTAAAGATGAAATTGGTGCCCTGGCTGATAATTTTAACAAAATGCAGGAAGCCTTCCGCTCCCTGATATGCAAGGTCATTCAGATTTCCGAGCAGACTTCCATCGGAATGCAGGAGACTAAAAAACGGGTAGACGAAGGCCTTACCCTTATCCGCACAATGAATACAATGGCTTCCAACATTTCCAGTAGCATGGAGGAAAATGCCGCTTCTGTAGAAGAAGCAACGGCTGTTAGCGGAGAAATTAATGAAAGACTGGAGCAAATGACAAATCAGGCTAGCTCAGAGGCTGAAAACTCCATCAAGATAAAGAGCCGTGCTGGAGAGCTTAAGACTTTTGCACTGCTTTCTCAGAAGCGTACCAAAGAGTTAAATGAAGATACAAAGGCAAAATTAGACCAGGCCATTGAAAATGCCAAGGCTGTTGAAAAAATCAATACCCTGACAGATACAATTATGGATATTGCAAGCCAGACCAATCTTTTGGCCCTCAATGCTTCAATTGAGGCCGCAAGAGCTGGTGATTCCGGCCGGGGCTTTGCAGTCGTTGCCTCTGAAATTACCAGTCTGGCCTCTGACTCCGCTAAGGCCGTAGAAGAAATCCGTACTGTCAATAAAAGTGTACTGGATATTGTTAAGGAACTGGTAAAGACTCTCAATGATATTTACCAGTTCATCAGTGAAAATGTTGTGGCCGATTACGAAAAGACGGTAGAAACCGGCGAGCTGTACAGCAATGATGCTGATGGTTTCCAGGCAGTTACAACAGAGATTGCCAACATTTCCACCTGTATTCTTGACTCTATGAACACTATGACAAAAACGATGGACATGCTGTCAAAAGCAAGTGGACAGTCTGCAGAGGCTACTGTGGAAATCAGTAACAACGTAATAAGACTTACAGAGAGCTTTGATCAGATCTCTGTTTTATCTGATAATTTATTTACAGATACTGAAAATCTACGGATTCTGGTAAATAAATATACCGTATAGCTTTCTCTATCAGAAAAGGGGAGCAGCACTCCCCTTTTTCATATAAACAGCCCATCTTTATCTTCACACTGCGGCTATTCAAAATACGCTTCTACTCCGGCAGTAATTCCCTTTGCCAGCTTTTCCAGCGACTTTTTAGAATAATCAGAAGCCCTATCGCCTACCTCCAAATCAACAGAGGGTATGGTAGAATAAGAGGTTTGAGTCAAATCCATGGCCATGGAACCACTGGAAAATATTTTTACCCTTTTTGACTCAAGCCCTTTAATTAAAGCCTTTCCCAGTTTTTCGTGTTCCTTCCACAAGGAAGCCACCGGCTCCATGCTCCGATAGGATTTCACATTGGGAACGCTCATATAAAAGGCTCCCTTATCCTTCTGGGTAGAATCATAATGAAGGGCAATATGGCAATCCGCTATATTATTCGCCATTACCGTTCTGGCTATATTATCCAGCTGTACATCATCCGTTTCTCTTATCATCAAAACATCATAGCCGGCAGCCAGCAATCTTTTTTTTAGCTCTTTTGCCAGCTTAAGTGTCACCTTGTACTCCGGTGTGCCATCCTCCATCGTTGTTCCATAAGCTACAGCTGTTGCTTTTTTTGCCCCCTTTGCCGTACTTCCGCTCGTTACCTTTGCTGAACCATCCGGATGACACAGAGTTTTGACATTGGCTCCACCCTTGGTTCCATGCCCAGCATTTACACAGACCACAATATCCTTTCTGTTTTCCTGTGCATAGTAGAGCTTTGCCTTTCCACTATGAATAACAGAATTTTTTGCATATTTCCACTTAGAGTTCCATTTGATTGTTTTTGTAGCTGCCTTTGCAGCTTTAACAGCACCAATGCTTATGATATTTCTGCCCTGTGCTACCACTGCCATTGTCGATACTAGGCAAAAGATCGCAACTCTTACCCTAAGCCTTCGTTTTTGATTCATATTCTTATTTCTCCCTAATAAACCATTTTGTCCAAGAGTCTCCTGTCAAAGTAAGCTCAAGAAACAGTTTCCAATTCGCAAAAAAGCTCAAATCCTCCTATTTGAAAGAATTTGAGCTTTTTAAAATAACTAAGGCGACAACCAGATTTGAACTGGTGATCAGGGTGTTGCAGACCCGTGCCTTACCACTTGGCTATGTCGCCACAGCTGATACAGTTTTTTATTGTATAAAATTCACGCACCACTTTGGGCTCGTGAATTCTGTTACTGTATCTATCATAAAAAGGTATATGATACCTTCAAAACTACACACTGCCTATCATCCAAATTTATTGTAGACAACCGGTCATCTCAAGGC